>JAZLEB010000001.1:0-17846 GCA_045615065.1 Candidatus Pelethomonas sp.
AACCCCGCTGCAGCTTCCAGAACGGAAGCCGCAGCGGGGTTCTTCGTTTATACAGGCACTGTCCGGAAAGAGATCAGCGGATTTTTATCAGAAGCAACTTTCCGTATCCAACAGAAACCGTTGCCTCCATGCCCTGCAGCACTTCATTACTCACACCGTACTGATATTCGCAAGGGATCTCCGCATCTGTCAGCGGATACTTTGCTCCGGTAATGGTGATGCCTTTGGCACAGCCGGTGATATTCAGCAGAGAGAAGAACGCATACTGATCGCAAATGGAAACCGGTTTATCAGAAACGATCTCCATTTCTGAATAGTCGTCTATGATGCACCCTTTCTTTCCAAGGGAATCGAGGTACAGCAAGATCGACACATTGCCAAGTGTATGGTCAAGTCTTGCTCCGACGACGCCGATCAAAATGAAGTTATCGAAACCTCTGTTGATGGCTTCTTTTACGGCATAAACAGTATCGGTATCATCCTTTTCGCAGGGGAGCACAATTGTTTCTACATCAAGGTGCGGATTCTCATGGGAATCAAAATCACCAACAATCAAACCGGGTTTTACTGACAGTGGCTCCAAATGTTTCAAACCGCTGTCACAGAAAACCACAAAGTCATCCGGAGAAATCTTCCCACGGATAAAACCATAATTGTTGATATCGGCACCGCCGACAATGACACAGCGTTTCATTTTTTCACCTCAGATCTTTTATTGAACTTGCTGACTGCAACACAGAGCGCAATCGTGATAAGCATATCGGGCAGAGTGTTTCCTACAATAATATCCACCCGCATCAGAAGTCTGTAAACCACAAAGCCCACAAACCAGATAATCAAATTGCAGATATTAAATATGCTTGTTTCCTTGCTTTGTTTCAGAATGAAGAAGTCAGCAATTTGGATGGCGATCATCGGTGCGAACACGGAACCAATAAAGTACAGAAAATCAGTAATGTCTGCAAGAGGAAGGAAGATCGCACCGACTGTACCGATGACGGCCACTGCAACCGCAACCAACTTTCCGTTTATTTTACCTGACAGGGATTCACTGGAGACACCGGCAGAATACGCATCGAGGAAAGTAGTTGTAACAGTAGAGAATACGATAATCAGAAGTCCTGCAATGCCAAGACCAGCTTTCACCATGATCTGAGCAATATCGGACTCTCCGGTAAAGATGGCAGCACCCATGCCGATAATGTACATCCAGCAACTGACCACACCGTATGTGACAGCACTGACTGCCGTAGCTTTGACGGGCTTCTTTGCCTCTCTGGTATAGTCGCTGATCAAAGGCAACCATGAAAGCGGCATAGCAACAGAAAGCTCCACGGCAGCGCCAAAGGTCATGCCCTCACTGCTGATATTCAACGCACTGCCTTTACCGAAAATCACAAAGCTGAGAATGATCGTCAGAACAAGCAACGCTCCCATTGCGACAGTGTTTACTTTGCCAAGATTTTTAATGCCGATCATAATCCAAAGTACAATCAATGCACCGATCACAATACACCAGATCCAGTTTCCAATGTCAAAGATACCGTTTACCGCCAGTGCTCCGTCATAGATCATAATAGCCGTCCAGCCCACAAGCTGAATGATGTTCAGTGCCGAGAAAAGCAATGCACCTTTGCTGCCGAAGCTCATTTTGGCGGTTTCCATTGCGCTTCTGCGCACTTTGCCGCCGATCAGTCCCGCAAAGAAGAGCATTGCACAGCCGATGACATGACCGATGAATATTGCAAACAAGCCCTTTGTGAATCCGAGGGGAGCGAAGTAAGTACCGGTCAGTATTTCAGCAATGGAGACAGCGGCTCCGAACCAAATCAGTCCGTTCTCAAAAACAGAAGTGCGTCTTTCTTCCATTTCACCGCACCTCCTTTGCGTACTCACCCTGCAAGTCAAAGGCGTGATTCATCGGACCGGAACCTTCGCCAAGATCAAGCATTGCCGCCAAAGCACCGGAGATATAATCCTTTGCTCTCTGTACCGACTCTGTAAGTGTAAAACCTTTTGCAAGGTTGGAAGCGATAGCACTTGAGAGCGTACATCCTGTGCCGTGGGTATTGGGATTGTTAATACGCTTTCCTTCAAACCAAGTAAGCACACCATTTGCATAAAGCAGATCGTTTGCATCGTTAATGCTGTGACCACCCTTCAGCAGAACGGCGCAATGATAGCCATCTCCAATTTGCTTTGCCGCAGTTACCATATCCTCTTTCGTTTCAATGGTCAGACCGGAGAGAACCTGTGCTTCAGGAATGTTAGGTGTCACAAGAGTTGAAACGGGCAGCAATTCTTCGACAAGAGTCTCAACTGCGTCGTTCCTCATCAGCGCAGAACCGGAGGTTGCCACCATGACAGGGTCAATCACTACGTTCTTCGCTTCATAGTATCTCAGCCTGTCCGCAATGACATGGATCAGCTCGCCGGATGCCACCATGCCGATTTTCACGGCATCGGGATAGATGTCCTCAAACACTGCATCAAGTTGTTGTTTCAAAAATTCGGGTGTTGATTCCTGGATTGCTCTCACGCCGGTTGTGTTCTGCGCAGTGAGTGCTGTGATCGCACTCATGGCATAAACACCATTCATGGTCATTGTTTTCAGATCGGCCTGAATGCCGGCGCCTCCACTGCAGTCGCTTCCTGCAATGGTCAATGCTGTTTTCATTTTCATGTAGATTCTCCTTTCGTTTTTTCAGCATTGTTTTCTATAGCGGCATAAGGTGGTGCCCCCAATGTGCCGCTTGAAGCTGTCGGCTTATTCAACCGAAGCAAACTTCCAAAAACTTGTCAGATCAAAATAGTCCGAGAGATACACATCCGCAAGATGCATTAGCTCCTGTTGTCTGCTTTCGTGTGAATCATATACACCAACAACCATAAAGCCATCCTGCTTGGCAGTATGAACAGCGTGATATGCGTCTTCAACGACAGTGGTGGTGCTGCGATCCGTTTGCAGATGTTCCATTGCTTTACGGAATATATCCGGTCTGTCTTTACCACTTCCAACTTCAGTACAAGTAAAGATTTCAGAGAAGAAATGGCGCATCTTACATCGTTGCAGTGCTGCTTCCACTTGATAGCGGTCGGTTGCCGTCGCAATACACATCTTGATATTTCTGCGGTGTAGTTCTTCCAGGAAAGCAATCACACCCGGTTTCGGCTCAACCGTATGAAAATAGAAATCTTCTACGGTGCGGTTTACACCGTCCATGATGTCCTCCACGGAAAGCGGGATACGATATTCCTCGCGAATATACTCCGCAGATTGAACCAGGCTCATTGGCTTCAGAACCTTCTGCAAATCGGCTTCCGGTTCCTTTCCGATAGAACGCAGATATACTTCACCAGCGGTGTCCCATATAAACATGGAGTCAAACAGCGTTCCATCAAAATCGAAAATAATGCCATTCAGCATAGGCCAAGTTCCTTTGCTCTTGCTTTCAATCCTTCCGCTGCAGTCTTGGGATCTTCCGCTTTCATAATGGCAGATACCACACAGATACCGGCAATGGGGATCCCCGCGAGAACGTCAATGTTATCTTTGTTCAGACCGCCAATGGCCCCCACAGGGATCGGTATGGCATGACAAATATCACGAAGCGTATCGGTGGAGGTTAGAACCGTCTTCACCTTTGTAGTGGTAGGATAGATCGCGCCAACACCCAGATAGTCCGCCCCTTGCTCATAGGCTTCTTTCGCCCAAGGCACGGTTTTCGCAGTTGCACCGACGATTTTATCGTTGCCCATCAACCTTCTTGCGGTGGCAACAGGCATATCGGATGCTCCCACATGAACACCCTCTGCATCAATGGCCAGTGCCACATCCACACGGTCATCAATGATCAGCGGCACATTGTAGCGTTTTGCGATCTCGTGTACCTTCTCTGCAAGCTCGATATACTCTCGTGTGGACTTGTCCTTTTCCCGAAGTTGAAGAAGGGTCGCACCGCCTTTTAGTGCCTGTTCTACACGAAAAAGGAACTCTTTCTCAGCGTAGCCCATGCTATCGGTTATAAAATACAGACTCGGATCAAAGTTTTTCATGTTCCACCTCACACGTATACGTAATCATTCAGAACCGGCTGTAAACCTTCACCGGACATATCCTTGTACATGGTTTCAAAGCTGCGGTTATCGTCGATCTCGAACTGCTCATCGCCCTTGACGGCATCATCTTCCTTGCCGGTGTACTTGCTTTCGTGGTCTCCTATACCGGTAGACACGCCTGCTGATACCTTGGTCGCGGCAATTTTTACGATTCCATTTCTGAACTCTGCACTCTCACGGGAAGATACGGTAATTCCCACAAACGGCAGGAAAATGCGGTAGGCGCAAAGGATCTGACACAACTGTTTTTCACCTACATCAAGGGGATTGATCTTGTCGTTGTTGATGATGGGGCGCAGTCTCGGACAGGACAGCGACATTTCCGCGTGGGGATATTTGCGCTGCAGATAATACACATGAAGTGCGCTTGCCAAAGCATCCTTTCTGAAATCGGACAACCCAAGAAGCGCAGAGAAAGCAACACCACGCATACCGCCCCGCAGCGCCCGTTCCTGTGCATCAAAACGATACGGCCAGACACGCTTGTGTCCGAACAGGTGGAGCGTTTCATATTTGTCCGCATCGTAGGTTTCCTGGAACACGGTTACATAATCAGCGCCGCACTCATGGAGATATTTGTATTCATCGGTGTTCACAGGATAGATTTCCAGACCAACCATGCGGAAATACTTTCTTGCCAGCTTACAGGCTTCACCGATGTATTTCACGTCGCTCTGCGCACGACTCTCACCGGTAAGGATCAGGATCTCCTCCATGCCGGAGTCAGCAATGACTTTCATTTCATGCTCGATCTCGGCCATATTCAGCTTCACGCGGTTGATATGGTTGTAGCAGTTGAAGCCGCAGTACACGCAGTAGTTCTCGCAGAAATTGGCGATGTACAGAGGGGTAAACAAGTAAACGGTATTGCCGAAGTGCTTACTTGTTTCCATGCGAGCCTTCTGTGCCATTTCTTCCAGAAAAGGTTCTGCCGCAGGAGATAAGAGTGCCTTGAAGTCCTCGACGCTGCAAGTATCGTGATCGAGGGCAGCACGAACATCACGGGCGGTATAGATGGAATAATCAAAGGAATTCATCTGAGTCAGAACCTGCCCACAGACATCGGATTCGATGATCTCCATGCCCGGCAGATATTCCATGTGATTCTTGCGACTGGATGGGTCTGTTTCCAGTCTGTGTTTTTTCGCAAGAGCCTCCGGTGACAGATACTCGGAATCTACAAAGAATTGATTTTCCATACTCGTTCTCCTTAATCACGCAGGAAACCGGTGAGAGGATCGGAAGCAGAAGCCCCCCGGGTCAGCACACGACCAAGACCGGACAAATATGCTTTTCTACCAGCTTCGATAGCCTGACGGAAAGCGGACGCCATCAGCGGCAGATCACCGGCAGTTGCCAGAGCAGTGTTTGCCATGATTGCAGCTGCACCCATTTCCATAGCTTCGCATGCCTGAGAAGGTCTGCCAATACCGGCATCCACGATAATAGGCAGATCAATTTCGTCGATGAGAATCTGAATAAATTCTCTGGTTGCCAGACCCTTGTTGGAGCCAATGGGAGAAGCCAGAGGCATAATGGTAGCAGCACCGGCGTTGACCATGTCGCGAGCAACGTTCAGATCGGGATACATATAGGGCATGACAACAAAGCCTTCGTTTGCGAGGATTTCTGTAGCCTTGATAGTCTCCTGGTTGTCGGGCAGCAGATACTTGGTGTCACGCATAATTTCAACCTTAACGAAATTGCCGCAGCCAAGTTCTCTTGCAAGGCGGGCAATACGCACAGCTTCTTCTGCATTTCTCGCACCGGAGGTGTTGGGCAGAAGGGTGACGCCTTCGGGAATGTAGTCCAAAATGTTCTCATGCTCCTTGGTGTTTGCACGGCGAACCGCAAGGGTGATGATTTCAGCACCGGCATCTTTTATTGCAGCTTCAATGAGCTTCATGGAATACTTACCGGAACCCAGAATAAAACGGGAATTAAATTCGTGACCGCCAATAACGAGCTTATCGTTGTTCATCATAATAAATCCTTCTTTCTTATACGAATTTTTCGATAAAACGCGAAACGCGATTTATCGGGCCGCAATGAAAGCGGCCTGCGGCATGGCCGCTAAAAAACGAAGTCAATACATTTCTTATCACCGTTAGGCGATGTGACGCGAAGCGGCGCAATGAAATGACGTAATCATTTCATTAAGAAATAGTATTATACTTCATATTCGCCTGCGAGGATGCGCAGGACAGTGTGTGCCTGATGTGCGGCGCAAAGCATAACACGAGGCGCTACCAGTCCAATGGTATCTGCCACATCGCTTCTCTCATCACCGCACAGGTAAAATCGTTTCATTATTTTTCGTGTCTTGATGGTGTTTGGGGTATCCATACCTGCCATACCGGAAGCCGCGACCAAATAGCAATCGGGTAATTGCTCCAAGACACCATTTACAAGCATCGCCTTGGACTGCGCATTGTCGAACGCTTCGCATACAACATCCACATCTTTTAGGATATCTGTGAGATTCTCCTCAGTGATCTTTGCCGTCACAGTTTTAATTTCCGTATAGGGTGCAATCTCAGAGAGATTTTCTGCAAGAGCATCTGCTTTATAGAGGCCAATTTGATTTGCCTTGTATTGCTGTCGGTGCAGATTGGTAACGTCCACACGGTCAAAATCAATTAACAGCAGCTTGCCGATACCGGCTCTTGCCAAAGCAATGGCGATATTCGACCCCAGACCGCCAAGGCCGCAAATGGCAACAGCAGCGGAAGAAAACCGTTCGTGAAGTAGGGTTCCGTGGCGAGCAATCAAAGCATCCGTCCACTCCTTTTTAGATGGAATCAATCAACCACCTCCCACAAAACTAACGATTTCCAAACTATCGCCATCTTCGAGAATGGTAATATCGTACTGAGACTTAAATACGATGTCGCCATTACGTTCTACTGCGATTCGCTTGGGGTCATAGTCGGTTGTCTCCAGATACTCCGACACTGTCTTTCCTGCAATAGCCAGCTCTGTTCCGTTTACTTTTACCATGCTTACACCTCCTGAAATAAAAATACGGGAAACTTCTGATTTGGAAGTTTCCCGTGACGCTCACAAATGTCCCTACGTTGGCATTATCCAAATCAGGTTCATGGGTCGAAGGTAATACCTTCCTCTCAGCCTGTCATACAAGCTCCCCGTTTATTTGGTTGTAAAATAAAACAGGAGACACCTCTTTGGATGCCTCCTGTAAAAAATCCTTGTGTATGACTTCCTACGTCGGCATTATCCGCATCAGGTTATAGGGTCGAAGTTCGGTTACTTCCTCTCAGCCTGCCAATACAAGCTCCCCTGTATTTATTTCGCTTTGTATTTTACTCTTGTATCTGTGAAAATGCAAGAGATTTTCCCAAAAATCAAGATCCTCTCTGCATATCCGGAGTAATCTTTCAGTTGATCGTCGCCAGAAGGCCCCGGCAGCCTTCCCACACATCCCGCCAGGTAGTGTCAAAATCACCAGTGTACCACGGGTCTGCCACATCGCGGGGACAGTCGGTGTAGTCCATCAGCAAATGGATCTTTTCTTCAGGATCGCCGCCACAGATACGGTGCATATTGCGGAAATTTGCGCTGTCCATGCCGATGATCAAATCATATTCGGCATAGTCCCGTTTTTCCAACTGCCGGGCAGTCTTTTGGGAGCAATCGATCCCGTGGGCATTAAGAAGTCGGCGAACAGGAGGATAGACCCCGTTTCCAATCTCCTCACAACTGGTAGCAGCAGACGCAACGGAAAACTCATCGCTCCGCCCTGCTTCCTTCACCAATTCCTTCATCACAAATTCAGCCATCGGGCTGCGGCAGATATTGCCGTGGCAAACGAAAAGGATCTTTTTCATTGAAGTTTTCTCCTTTACAATTTCTGAACAGGAAACAGCATGTAGTTTTTCCCCGTGGTTGGACAGGTGAAATCATGGACAGCGCCTGCCAACGGAATATGATGTTCTTCCAAATAGGCGATCATATCCGCAAAAACTGTATTGCTGTCACATTCCACCCTTAGATACTCGCCTCCGGGGACGATCCATTTTGTCCATCCCTCCGGCGGCATCGCTTTATCATCGCATTCCACTCCCGCAAGGTATAGTCCGCGACTGAAACCATCTTCCCATGGCTTGAACATTCGCGAATAATCGGACATAGCTCCCCAAATGCCTACAAGCTGACCGGATTCATTCCTCTTGGCAAGGTTCGCGACCTCATCGAAATGGGCGTTGGCATCAATCCAAAGGCGCTGAACAAAGCCTGCGCCGTCCTCCGTAGAACCTTCCTTACCAATGACCACAAAAGTTTCCTTGCTGTAGCGTTCGATTTGCATATGATCGTCTCCTCCAAGTGATCACTTTTTATCATCTTACCACATTCCGGTACAGTTTTCAAACCACCCACCTTTTTTCTTGTAAAACGCACCGCAATATGATACCTTGAAAAGAGAGATCCTCCCCAAAAGAAAGGAGTTTTCCTATGGACATGATCCGCGAAAAGATCCGCGTAATGGTCGCGAAACTGGATAGTCTGCGCACCCTGTCCTCCACTCCCCTCGCCTGCGAATATGCCCCCTGCCACTCCTACAAAACCTCAAACACTCCTCCTGCGCAGGGATGGCTGCCCTTTGCAGATGGCGAACGCTTCTCCGGGATCGACGAGCACTTTTGGCTGCGCCTATCTGTGCCCTCTGTAACAACAAAAGAAGGCTACGAACTGCGCCTCAGTGTAAAAACAGGACGGGAGGGCCAGTGGGATGCTCAAAACCCGCAGTTTACTGTTTTTCTTAACGATGACTCTGCCGTTCAGGCATTGGATGTAAATCACACCTGGCTGCCCCTTCAGTTCGACCGCAGCTATACAGTCCACCTCTATCTTTACACCGGTATGCTTCCCGGCAAGTTTGATTTTCTCCCCTCTTTGGATATGGTGGATCTTGCCATCGAGTCCCTCTACTATGATATCAACGTGCCCTATCTTGCCATGCAGGAACTGAGCGAGGGCAGCTACGACTATATTCGCATCCGTGACTGTCTCGACCGGGCGCTAACGCTGCTGGATCTCAGAGATGTACATTCTGATGGGTTCTATGCCTCTGTAAGCGCTGCAGCCGACTACATGAAGCAGGAGTTCTATGAGCGCATCTGCGGTCACAGCGAGAGCACTGTGAGCTGTATTGGTCACACGCACATCGACGTTGCATGGCTGTGGACTGTGGCGCAGACCCGTGAGAAAGCCCAGCGCAGCTTCTCTACGGTTATTAATCTCATGGATCGCTATAATGAATACCGCTTTATGTCCAGCCAACCGCAGCTCTATCAGCATGTTAAAGAAAATGATCCCGCTCTCTACGAAAAGATCCGTTCCCGTGCCCGGGAGGGGCGTTGGGAGGCCGAGGGCGCAATGTGGCTGGAGGCGGATACAAACCTGATCTCCGGCGAAAGTTTAGTGCGTCAAATCCTCCACGGCAAACGGTTCCTGCGGGACGAATTTGGTGTAGAAAGCAAGATCCTTTGGCTGCCGGATGTATTCGGCTATAGCGCAGCATTGCCCCAAATTTTGAGAAAAAGCGGCGTCACCCAGTTCTTTACCACAAAAATGTACTGGAACGAAACCAATACCATGCCCAACGATACTTTTATCTGGGAGGGCATTGACGGAAGCTGTGTATTCGCTTCTTTTATCCATGCTTATGACAAACCGGCTGATCCAAAGACCATTACAAAATGCTGGCGCGATTACAAGAACAAGTCTATCTCCAACAATGTACTCCTGACCTTCGGCTACGGTGACGGCGGCGGCGGTCCCACTGCCGAAATGCTGGAAACACTGCGCCGCACCTCTTACGGCATCCCCGGCATGCCCCGCACAGTGATTGAACCGGCCGGAGCCTTCTTTGACCGGCTGGAGGATACCTTTACAGAGCGCACCGCCGCCGTGCTGCCCCGTCCCACCTGGAAGGGCGAGATGTATTTAGAAATGCATCGCGGCACCTATACTTCCATTGGCAAGAACAAGCGCAACAACAGAAAGAGCGAGCTGCTCTATCAGACTATAGAAACACTTTCTGCCGCAGATCTGCTGTTTGGCGGCAAATATCCCAGCGATGTTCTTCACGAAAACACAATGACCATTCTCCTCAATCAGTTCCATGATATCATCCCCGGCTCGTCCATTGGCCCCGTATACGATGTGACTGATGAGGAGTATGCCCGCATTCTCTCTGATGGAGAGAAAATCGCTGCTGACAAGCTGTCCGCTTTGGCTGCACGGGTCAACACCGATGGCGGCATACTGGTTTACAACAGCGCCCCCTTCCCTGTTACCGGTGCTGTTATGTTGGATGGAAAGCAGTATTATGCCGAGGCAGTTCCGTCCCACGGATATATTGTTATCCCCGCTCTTGAAGCACCCTGCAGCATAACGGTGGGCAAGCAGACCCTGGAAAACGATCTGATCCGAATAACCTTTGACGAACACTTCTTCCTCTCCTCGGTATTCGACAAGGAGGCAAACCGCGAGGTTCTTGCCCCCGGCGCTGTCGGAAACCGCCTTGAAGTGTACGAAGACTATCCCCGCGCCTTTGATGCATGGGAGATTTCCAGCTACTATGAGCAGAAGATGTGGGTGGCAGACGATGTACAGCATGTGGAATACGGCACGGACGGTATCCGTGTTACCAGAAACTACGGCAATTCCACCATTCAGCAGGATATCCGCCTGCACAGCGGCTCCAAGCGCATCGACTTCATCACTGAAGTAGATTGGCACGAAGATCATGTACTCCTGAAGGCTGCGTTCCCTGTGGACATTCATGCAGTCAGCGCTACCTATGACATTCAGTTTGGTAACATTGAACGGCCCACCCACCGCAATACCAGTTGGGATGCTGCGAAATTTGAAGTCTGCGCCCACAAGTGGGCGGACCTCTCCGAGTATGGCTACGGTGTTGCGCTGCTGAATGATTGCAAGTATGGCTACAGTATCCGGGACAACGTGATGACCCTGTCGCTCCTGAAGGCTGCCACTTACCCCTATCCTGAGGCGGACCGCGGGCACCACACCTTCACATATTCGCTATTCCCCCACTGCGGAGATTTCCGCGAGGGCAAAGTTGTACAGGAGGGTTATGCGCTTAACATGCCGCTTATGGCACAGCCTATTACCGCTCAGAGAGGTACACTCCCCGACCGGTGGTCTATGATCCGCTGTGATCAGCAGAATATTGTGGTTGAAACAGTGAAAAAGGCTGAAGATGATGATTCTATCATCGTTCGTCTCCACGATGCCTATAACAAGAAGTCCCGGGTACGAATCAGCGCAGGATTTGATTTTCAAAAGGTTGACCTGGTGGATCTCATGGAGGAGCATCCGGTTCCCCTTTCCCACAGAGGGCGAACAGTGGAGCTTCCTGTTTCCAATTACGAGATCGTCACACTGAAATTCAGCCTGTAAGCAACAAGGAGTGCTGCCAATCCGGCAGCACTCCTTGTTTATTTACGGTATGATAAATTGAAGTTTATCGGTCTCTCGGGTTTGTACAATCTTAAGCCTCCCTCTGACGAGGGAGGTGGATTTTGCGAAGCAAAAGACGGAGGGAGAGACTGCAAAACAAGAACTTCTGGTGTATCTCTCCCTCAGTCTGCCCTACGGGCAGCCAGCTCCCTCGTCAGAGGGAGCCTTGCATACTGCGGTGCAAACTCCCCGACAAACTCCAATTTGTTTTTTCACGCAACAGAAAAGGGAACCGCGAATGCGGTTCCCTTTTCTTTATTCACAGCAGTTTTTTACCGCCACAAATGTTGGGGATTAGCGAATGAACAGACCTCTGACAACGATGTTGTTGCCGATCTCGCCCAGACGGGTCAGAGAACCGTCAGACAGACCCAGGATGTACAGCACGGAGTCACCGGTGACCTCATCCCAAGGAATGTGGTTCCAGTCTTCGTCATAGCTGCCATAAGTGTCGGTCATATCGCGGATAGCGTAGATAACACCGGTCAGCTCATCCTCGAACAGAGCGCAGCCTGCCCAGGGATCGCCCCAGTACTGCTTGATCAGAACATCCTGAACCAGAGTCTGGTCTGCGGAGTACAGATCAACGTAGTCGATCATACCGGACATCATGGCGTCGACCATGAATGCGCGGCCGTTCTTGACGTACAGGTTAGCAGCTCTGAGCTCCTGGCTCTCGAAGATGGCAGTTGCCTCGCCGGTAGCCATGTCGATCTCGAAGATGACAGACAGCTGGATCCAATAATCGTCATTGTTAGCAACGCCAACAGCGTACAGCTTGCCATTGTCATAGTCCAGATCAACGATCTTCAGCTCGCACTCGACGTTAACATCGAAGTACTCATTCCACTCGTAGTCATACTCCTGATAGGTTGCGTTGTAGGTGGTACCCATGCCCTCACCGATAACGGTACGGACGAAGGTATCAGGATTAATGCTGTAGACAGTGCCCAGCTCATCGACAGCAAAGATGGTATCCAGCTCCTGGACGTACTGGGTAGCAGTCAGGATGGTAGCATCCTCGTACTTGTGAACGACAGTAACGTTAGTGGTGTCGAAGTCCTCGTCGCCGAGAGCGATCCACTGGTTGTTGGACTTGTCGTAAGCATAGTACTGGCGGGCCTCCTCAGTGATGACAACAACGCAGGTATCGGTGTAAGCACCAACCTTAGCAGTGATGGTCACAGTACCGGCCTTGACACCGGTGACAACGCCGTTAGCGTCGACGGTGGCGATGGTGTTATCGGAAGAAGTCCAGGTAATGGTCATGCCCTCGGAGGAGCCCAGACCATTGGTGGAAGCGTCGGGAGCATTCAGCTCAACATCGGTCAGGATGGTGGCATCCAGCTTCACGGTACCGCCAACATGGGTGGTAGCACGCTCAGTGATAACAACGCCAGCTTCCTTGGAAACGCCGGGCTCGGTGGGCTCGTTCTCGGGGATGGTGTACAGCATGGTCATCATGGAGCCGAGAGGAGTGATGGTGCCCAGACCGCTGGTGGTACCGGTTTCCAGATCAACCAGACGCAGACCGCTGGTCTGATCGCCTGCGACCTGAGACCAGTAGACGTTACCGGTGTTCATGTCGTAGTGCATGGACTGGAACAGAGCAGCGGCATCAACGCCGGTGTGACCGATCTGAGTGGTAGCGCCGGTCTTCTTGTCGATGGCGTACAGATAGTCGTCCTCGCAGATACCGTACATCTGACCCTCAGCATCAATGGTCATAGCAGCGAACTTCTTACCGGTCTCTGCGATGATAGTCATCTCACCGGTCTCCATATCCATCTGGACAACAGCGCCGACCAGCTCACCGCCCTGTGCGATAGCGTACAGGTTGCCGGTGGTGTAGTCGAATGCCATATCACGCAGGTTGTAGGAAATGCGTGCGATCTCGGTCATCTCGAAGGTGTCGGGATCGATGGAGAAGAAGTAGTAGTAGTAACCCAGATCACCGTACTGATCCTGGCCATAGCCGTACAGCTTACCGTTGAAGTAAGCACCGGCAAAGACGTTGAACTTGTCATCGCCGTTGAAGGCCTGGACATCGTATGCGGGATCGGTATCACTGAAGCGGGCAAATGCCATGCCGCCGCCGTTGAAGTCATCCAGCAGATAGCCGTTCACATAGCCGGTGGACTTACCGACAGCGATCTGGCGCTCATAGACAGTACCCTCAACGGTAACAGTCAGAGTGGTAACACCTGCGGCAACGCCGGTGATAACACCATTCTCGTTAACGGTGGCAATGCTGGTGTCAGCAACCTTGTAAGTGATCTCGGGATAAGCATTCCAGGGAGTAATGCTTGCAGCAACGGAAACGCTGCCGCCCTCAAGCACCATGTACTTAGCGGGCATAGTCACACTCTGGACGGGGACATTGGGAGTTGCGGGCTCGGTTGCGGGGATAGTGAACAGGCTCATGTTCATAGCGGAGCCACGGGGATACAGCACGGAGCTGTCGCCCATCATACCCACATTGACGATACGCAGACCGTCGGGAGACATGAGGCTCTGCTCGTCGATCCACAGCAACTGACCGATATTGTCAGCAACGTAGAAGCCCTTGTCCTGAGCGGAGTACACCAGAGAGGTGAAGTTGTTGATGGTCTCAACAGTGATGGGCCACATGCCGCCCATACCCATCATGCCCATGCCGTTGGGATCGGGATTCTCCATAACCATGTACTGAATCAGATACATGCCGCCGGTCATGTTGTCGCCGACGATGGAGTACATATAGCCATTGTTGTCAATAGCCAGACCGCCCAGAGGCACCAGGCCGGAGTTGAATGCAGCGATGCGCTTGATCTCACCGTTGGCGAGGTTCACGCGAACGATGTTGTAAGCGCTCTCCCACATGGAGATCTGCTGCTGCTCAACAGCATACATGAAGCCATCCATGTAGTTGAAGGCCATAGCAAACAGAGTGGTCTGAGAAGAACCAAGCTGGACGCCCTGCATGGTCTCGGGATCGATACGGTAGAAGTTACCGCCGGACTCGCTGGCATACAGCCAACCGTTGAAGTAAGCAGCTGCCATGAAGCCGTTGTAGGGGCTGCTGGGAGCAATGGCATCCATGAGGATCTCAGCCTTGCCGGGAGCGCCTGCGTTCAAGGTAACCCAAACCGCGTTGTTCTCCCACTCGTAGAAGGTCAGATCTGCGGTCAGGGAAACAACGTCAACAACGCACTCTGCGCTGACATCGCCGCAGGTAGCAGTGATGACTGCACGGCCTGCGCCAACAGCCTTGATCACGCCGTCAACAACGATAGCGACGGTCTCGTCGGAAGTGGTCCAGACGATCTCGCCCAGAGTAGAGTAGTAGGGATAAGGAGTTGCACTCAGAGTAACGACAGCGCCGGTACCCAGAGGAATGCTGGTCTTATCCAGGGTAATAGCCTCGAGCTCAGCAGCGGGGAGGATATCCTCGCTCTTGGTGTAAGGCTTAAACACTGCAGCCATCCAGCTGTCGTACTCAACATCAGAGACAACAGTCAGCTTACCGGTAGTCTTGTCAACCTCGAAGAAGGTTGCGGGACCATCGGGCTCAGCAGTGCCGCGAATGGGAGCATAAGGATTGGCGTAAGCCATCCAGTACAGCTTGTTGGTGTCGTGGTCCACGGTCATGGACTGTCTGTAGTCAGGCACATAACCGGTCTCGCCAACATACTTGACAGGCACACTGCCTGCGCTCCAGCTATTGGGAGCGGGCTCTGCGTTTTCAAGGTCAATGATGTACAGGTCACCGGTATCGGCATTGCCTGCCTCAGCGCCTGCCACATAGCTGACACCGTACAGAATGCCATCATTGTCAGCAGCCAGAGTCAGCAGCTGACCGGGGTGACCCTCGGGCATAGCAACCTTACCGACAACAGCGATCTCGCCGGTCAGAATATCGAGGGTAGCCAGAACGCCACCATCGCCCGCATATGCCTCGTCGGTCAGGATGTACATGACATTATTCTTGAAGTCATAAGTCATGTCCAGAACAGGACCGCACTCAACATAGTAGCTCAGGGGATAGGGGATCTCGAAGGTGCCAACGGGGATACGAGTCCAGTCACCGGCCTTCATTGCGAAGATCTGGTGGTTAGAATCGATAGCAATGATGTAACCGTCCACATAATCAGCGGCGATGACAGCAGTCTCGCCCTCATTGTACATGGAGGTGTGCATCATCAGAGAAGTTGCGTCACCGGACTTGAAGGAGTGCCAGCCGTTGTAGTCGGGTGCCAGGTAGATATAGCCATCACCGGGCATATAGTTCATCAGGTGACGATAGCCATAGAAGGCATCACTGCGGACATGGCTGCCACCGGCGGAGAAGGTAACGTTGAAGTAGCGCTCGTTTCCGCCGTAGTCACCAACAACGAGAACCATCTCGTCGTCCATCTCGGAAACGTCAAACTCAACAGTGAAGGAACCGTCAGCATTGGCAACGGAGTTCTTCTCAGTGGGCTTGATCATCTCAACGACAGTGCCCATGCGGCTCAGCAGAGCAACAGCGGCCACCGCAGTATCGTCAGCAACGGTGAGCTGCAGCTTGCGCTCGTTGGTCTTCTCGTCGTAGATGAGCTCAACATTGGACATCTCGGGATAGATACTATCAACCACGATGGTGGCAGAAGTATAGTCATCGCGAACCATGTCGCCGTCATCCAGATAGAAGTTGATGTCCAGAGTCACAACGCTGCCGCTGGGCAGGTAGTTGCCCTCAGCATCGGTGAAGTCATAGGCATCAGCGAACCACCAGCTGTAGATGAAGGGAACGATCTGGCCATAACCGCTCTGGTAGCTGGACTGACGAGCGTACTCGGCGTCGCGCTGGAGCAGGATGTTGCCATCCTCGTCACGCCAAATGAACTCAACCAGCTTGGCGTTACGCATCAGGGACAGATACATGTCTTCGATCATCTCGTTGACACCGTCACCGTTGGGGGAAACCACGGGAACGGTCAGCTCACCCTCATAGTCGGGATCGAAGCGGAAGAGGCTTGCCTCGTAGGGGTTACCACCTGCGCCAACACCATTGGTAGCGTCGACCCACAGGATGGAAGCGTAACGCTCAGCCAGAGGCATACCCTCGTGGTACCAGCTGCCGGTATCGAAGACACGGGCCTGGCTCCAGTCACCGTAGAAGCCCATGAAGGGAACAGTCAGATCAACGCCGTTCTCCTCTGCGGAGTAAGCGCGGACGAAACCGTCAACGAAGATACCGTTGGGATAGTTCTCGTCCATGTAGGCCATGTCATCCTCGGTCAGGGTCAGCTCAACAGAAACGGTAACAGTGCCGTTTGCAGGAACAACAACCATATTGGTCTCTGCAATAGAGTTGTTTGCATATGTCTCATACATGAACTGAACGTCAGCAGTATCAATCTTACCGTCATTATTCAGGTCAAACTCGGCGTTGTAAATACCGTTGTTGACTTCGTCCAGGAACTTCTGAACGTCGTTCAGGCTCAAGGAGCCGGAATCCTTCACACCGAATACAAACTCAGCATCCAGCTCGCGGCTGGTCTCGCCCATGAGCTTGACGCCGGAGATCTCATAGAAGTACTCGTGGAACTGATCGGTCAGAGCAGTACCGTCCAGAACATAGGTCTGGGCAGTGCCGGTCAGGTTGTTCAGCTCGAAGGAGAAGGTGTACTCACCGGTGCGCTCATCATCGTCACCGAAGGAGACGGAGGGAGCGCCGCCGTTGACGGTCAGGTACACGGGGCTGGTAACTGCCTTGTAGATGTTGGCATTACCTGCACCCTGCTTACGGGGGGAGTAGAGAATGCCGCTGGGCTCCACAACAGGCTCAGCAGTGCTCATCAGCAGAGCCTCTGCCACCAGGTGGTAGTCGCTCTCGCTCTTCAGCACCTCGTAGTCGCTGCCGCGCAGATACTGCAGCACCAGGGCTGCCATACCGGCAATGTGGGGAGCGGACATGGAGGTACCACTCATGATGCCGTACTCGCCATCCATGTAGGTGGAGTAGATGTTACCACCGTAGGAGGTAATATCGGGCACCAGGCGCAGGTCAGGAGTAACACCCCAGGAGGAGAAGTCACTCATGCGGCCTGCCTCGCTGTTCTCAGCAATCATAACATTGCCGTAACGAACGACCAGAGTACCGATACCGTCCTCGCCGGCCATCTCGATGAGCTTCAGACCGACAGCGCGGATAACGGTGATGTTGGGGATAACGCCGGCATCCTGCATGTAGA
>JAZLEB010000002.1:0-3057 GCA_045615065.1 Candidatus Pelethomonas sp.
CGCCTCCTTTGTCAGCAAACACAAATACCATAACTCACGGCGAAAGTCTAACATTTTCTTCGTCATATCAGAAAACGGCTGAAAGCCTTGGTACATCTGGGTTTCAGCCGTGAAGGTGCACCCGAAAAATCGAAAATGTCCATTTAGGTGCACCTTTGACACATACCAGAAAAGCCCCGCATTGCGTGGCTTTGTGGGCGAGAGGGGCGCGCTTGCGTGCACCTCTCTTTATCTTGCCAACTTTTCGAACGGGCAGATTTTCCACTCATTCGTCAAAGTGCCGGAGCCAACCTCGCTCAAAAACGGCTCAACGGCGGTTTTAGTTTGTGGTTGGGTCTACTTTCCTACCCATCCCGCAAAGCCGCACAAATCGCTTCAAAGTCGGAAACACGGCGGAGTCTTTCGCCCTCTGCAAGGGGTGCGGGTTTCCCGCAAAAGAGATGCGGAAGGCGGTCGCCGGCTTTGCCGGTGACCAGCCAAACGCGATGCTTGCCTCTCTCCGCAGAGAAGAGATTTTTTCTCTCTGAATTAAAAATCGAGCGTGCTGAACTACAGAGTAGCCCAGCACGCCCGATTTTTGACCAAATCTAGTCTATGTATTTGTTGCTATGTAATTATTCTTGGGATCCATAGACCCAGTCAGGAATCTCAAAATGCTCAAACTTTTTCTCCATGTGCTGCTGCCAGTCAATTTGTAATTCGTCCCATGTTTTTCCTGTGGTGGCTTCCACGGTTTCGGGGAACAGCAGAATCTGGCAAACAGTGTCTTCCCCATACAGATCAAGCAGGTAGTGGATAAAGGCATTCATAGCGAAACTTCCGCTGGTTCGGCTAAATTCAAACGAATTGGTGATATAGCAAAGGAAATCTTGTGCTTCGTAATAATCTTCCAATCCTGACTGGTAATCTCGTTCAAAACAATTATAGAACAGACTTTTCATTACTTCGTCGTGCAAAAAATCCCACTCAAAATAGTGGTGTCCGTGCTTCGATCTGGCACGACCCAGTTCAGCAAAAGCCTCCGCCTGCCAACAATGACCGAGCTCAGGATTCAGGAACTGGTGAAGATGATGGAAGTATTCGTGCAAATAGGAGTGTATATGTGTAATATAAATCACCCCATCAAACAAGTCATTATCGGGAGTGGGGTTGTAGTAAGTATTTGTATAGGATCCGTAAATGATTACAGTTAGTTCTGCCGCACTTTCCGCGCAGAGCCAGTTCATTGCGACAATACCTGCCTCATCCTCCAAACCGAAATGTGCAACAGAAGAAGTGATTTCTTCGTTGATGATATCTATGGTTTCAAAGATGGACTGATAATCAGAGAAATAATCCCAGGAATCATCGCCAAGTTGTTCCTGTATGGTAAGAAACTCGTCCTCGTAGTTTTTATCGATGTAATGAAGAACATGAGTTGTCAGAATCTTAAGCGGCAGATATTCTCCATAATAGGCATAGCCGCTCTCCTGACGTGCGAAGGTGACGGAGATATCCTGTGCGTATGTATCCACCAGAGCCTGGAAATTATTAACCTGCTCGTCGATGGATTTAGTAAAAGCATCATGCAGATCAATCGTCTCCAGAAGCTGCTTACTAAGTGCTTTACAGTTGCGAACGGTTTCTTCGGAAGCATATGTTGTCGTGAAGCAGGGATACAATAGGTTGAGCGCATCCGGATTTTCGGAGAAGAAGATATCCAGTGTAGTCTGCTCAGCTTCTTCTGTGGTGTCTGTCTGCCAGTCCAAATGTGCGGCAATGGCATTGGAGATAGCATAGAGGTAACCGTAATCAGTGTAGTCACCCCAAAGAGTTTGAAGAGTAATCAACACTTGCTGATAGCTTTTTGTATGGGAAAGAGCAATGTGGGCGCTTTTCGTATCGCTTTCGCTGAAACTGTCATCGGTATCCATGGCGAAATAGTTCAGCTTTGCAGTTTCCATACCGTTGTCCCGAAGAAATTGCAGAAGAGCTATCTGGGCGTTAACAAATTCATCTGCTTTTTCGGTGCCTGCGGTGGCGCAGTAAAAGTTACCCTCGTCAATGGCAAGCGAAAGAAAATCCACCCGCCGTTCATTCGTCAGCATAGCGGGACGAGAATATATCTGGTCTGTCGAGGTATACTCGTAAGTTTCCTCTACCGGCACAAGATTTTCTTCTGGATTTTCTGTCGCAGGGGGCTCATTTGGGAGAACACCAGAATTACTTGTTCTAATTTGGCTACTGCAACCGACCAAGAACATAGCTGTTAAAATCGCAAGCAGGCAGATAAAAGACTTCGTGCTCTTTTCCATACAAAATCCTCCGATAAAATGATTATCTGTTGATAGGATAGCACAATTTTCCTTGCTTTGTCTACTAACTTAAAGTATCACAGACGCGTTTTGGTTGCAATGTTAAATTGCAGCGGTGAAATCGATATAGAATAGATTCAGCTTGTCGTTTTTGGAGGATTAGTACGGCAGTGCTTGGAAAGATAACTTGACGAGGTGTTCGAAGAAAGGTATAATGCGATACTTCTCGGGGGGAGCTTGATGAAGCTGAAGATCATGCAGAGGAGGAAAATCCTTTTCTTTGTTTCAGCGGACCATTTCTTGAGTTGCCCCGATCAGCTCTGACCCAGATTCCGACCCATTTCCGTGAAAGTCCGTTTGAGGAGTGAGGAACAAACTCGTCCGGCCTTCGGGTTTTCCCCGTTTTTCTGGGGAAAAATATGCGTGAAACCTTTGTATTGCAAGGGATTGGGGGCTCAGAGCAGCTCATAACCCGGAGGCCGCAGGTTCGAGTCCTGCCGCCGCAACCATAAAAGACCTGAAATCGTGAGATTTCAGGTCTTTTCTTTCGTTTTGGATGCAGAAAAGTAGGACGCAAAATCTGAGCCGATGAACAGACCCAGATTTTGACCCATTCTGGTGAAAAATCGGGGAACTTACCCCCAAAAACGGACACAAAAGCTTGACCCAAAAATCTGGAGACGATAAAAATTTACGGTCTTGTCTTGTTATAGGTTGAGAGCGCTGTTATAATTGATGTACCTATTTCCGGGTGGAGGAATTG
>JAZLEB010000003.1:0-3552 GCA_045615065.1 Candidatus Pelethomonas sp.
GCGACCAGGGCCGCAGGCTGTCGAGCGAAGCGAGACTGAGGGAGAGATACACCGGAAGTTCTTGTTTTGCAGTCTCTCCCTCCGTCTTTTGCTTCGCAAAATCCACCTCCCTCGTCAGAGGGAGGCTTGAGATTGTGCAAATCCGAGAGACCGACAAACTCCAATTTTCCGATATAACAAAAAGGACTGCGTTGAAAACGCAGTCCTTTCGGTTTAGTGCTGATATTCGAATTCCAGATTGTACATGGAGACCAGATCGCCGTCCTGAATGCCCATTTGATCCAGCCGGTCGAAGAGACCGCTCTCGCGGAGCATCTTGTCGAACCACATGCGGCTCTCGTAATCGCCAAAGTTGGTGTTGGAGATGAGACGCTGCAGCCAGGGACCCTCGATGATATACACATTGTCCTCCACGGTGATCTCCAGAGGCTGGGACATATCCACAGTGGGAGGGCGCTTGACGTATTCGGGTTCATAGACCTGTACGGGGGGCAGTTCCTTCAGCTTTTCGGCAATTGCCCATACCAGAGTCTTAGTGCCCTGATGGGCGGCGGCGGACATGGTGAGCAGGGGGTAGCCCAGTGCTTCCACATGGTCACGCAGCTTGGTGAGATTGGAATCGTCCTCCATAATGTCGGTCTTGTTCGCCACAACGATCTGAGGGCGGGAGGCGAGGTCAGCGTTGTACTGCTTCAACTCGGCGTTGATGGTATCAAAATCCTCCACAGGATCGCGGCCTTCGCTGCCGGAAACATCGATCACATGGACCAGCAGGCGGCAGCGGTCAATATGGCGCAGGAAGTCGTGACCGAGGCCGGCGCCTTCGCTGGCACCCTCGATAATACCGGGGATATCAGCCATCACAAAGCTGACGCCTTCCTCCACATACACAACGCCCAGGTTGGGGTTGATAGTGGTGAAGTGATAATTGGCGATTTTAGGCTGAGCGCGGCTGACAACGCTCAGAAGAGTGGACTTGCCTACGTTGGGGAAGCCGAGGAGACCCACATCTGCCAGCAGCTTCAGTTCCAACAGAACGTCGTGACTCTCGCCGGTGAGTCCGCTCTTGGCAAAGTGGGGCGCCTGGCGGGTAGGCGTAGCAAAGTGGGCATTGCCCCAACCGCCCTTGCCGCCGCGGCAGAGGATGAAGGGCTCGTTGTCGGACATATCCTTGATGATCTCTCCGGTCTCAGCATCGCGCACCAGAGTGCCGCGGGGCACCTTGATTACGAGGGATTCACCGTCCTTGCCGGTTCTGCGGGCACCGGAGCCGTCTGCTCCGTTTGCTGCCGCGTACTTGCGCTTATAGCGGAAGTCCATCAGGGTGGAGAGGTTATCATCCACCTTCAGGATGATGTGACCGCCATTGCCGCCGTCGCCGCCGTCGGGGCCGCCGTTGGCGATATACTTTTCGCGGTGGAAGGCGACACAGCCGTTGCCGCCGTTGCCTGCGCGGACGGTAATGCGAGCCTTATCAATAAAATTGGTTGCCATAAAAAGCACCTCCTGATCAAGTCGTGTGCTGCGCGGAAGATAATTATTTCACTTCATTCATCAGCTCGCGCAGCCGATAAAGAAGATGACCTGCAAGATAATAGGTGGTTTCATAGTGGATGAAATCCAGTGTGTTCAAATCCCACAGAAGCTGCAGACTGGCGGGGAACTCATCGTCTGATGCCCAGAACTGAACACGGATGGGGAGAAAGGGAAAAGTGTTGACCCGATAGGCGATGTCGCCCTTGCCCTCTTTAATGCCGCCGAGTGCGACCAGTGCTTTCTCAAGACGGTCGGGGTGGGCAGCGAAGATATCGGGACACCCGTCAAACACAGAACCGCCCAAGTTTTTGGTGTGGTAATTCTTGGCGACGGAATTGACAGGTGCGAATTGTCCGGAAAGAGTGCAGTTCGGTTTGGAACAGCAAAGTACATCGTAAATAGTAGCGGCTGCGTTGACGTCCGCTTCCTGGAAACTGCCGTTTTCTTCATATTCCACCAGCCCTGTGGCACGGTGGATGCGATGGTTTCTGCTTAGAAGACAAATATAGAGATAGCTGGCATCTGCGGCAAGAGAGAATTTTTCAATCATTGCCTGCTGGTCATAGCCGAGGAAGCGCTCGCGCATATCCAAAAGCATGCGCCGGTAATTAGACATTGACATGGCGGCCTCCCTGAGCAGATTCTAAAGCGAAAATACCATAACAAAAATATTTTACCCGTTTCCGGCGGCTTCGTCAATTGCTAATTAGCGGTGGATGTACATTCTTGTCATGTCCGGTTCGCCGTCGCCCTGCACCATGCAGAGAAATTCCCAGCCGTAACGCTCATAAAAGCCGGTGTGATCGGTGACGAGATAGAGTGGGGAAATGCCCTTGGAACGCATATCGTCAACGACTTTGTTCAGTAGCTCACCGGCAATGCCGCAGCAGCGGTGGGATTCCTCGGTGTATACGGCACAGACGTTGGGAGAGAGATCTTTTCGGTCGTGAAAGTCGTTTTCGATGACACCCATGCCGGCGACGATGCGGCCACCGTCCAGACAGAGATACCAATCATATTCGCTTTCTCCGGTCAGGCAGGCGTGCATGCAATCGAGGTATGCCTCTACGGGAACACCCCATTTGCTGTGGAACCAACGCGCGGCGGTATCTGTGAGCTCAGGGCACTGACGGAGGGTGACATAAGTATAGTGTTTCACGAAATACTCCTTTTCATAAATGCAGACAGGAGAATGTGAGGATAGAAAAAATCCCGAACCGAGTCGGTCCGGGATTTTTATCCGATCAATTACTGAGCCTCGTAGACGGAGACCTTCTTGCGGTCCTTGCCCATACGCTCAAAACGAACAGTACCGTTCACCTTGGCGAACAGGGTATCGTCGCTGCCACGGCCGACATTCACACCGGGGTGAATGTGGGTGCCGCGCTGACGGACCAGGATGTTGCCGGCCAGAACGTACTGACCATCGGCACGCTTGGGACCCAGACGCTTGCTCTCGGAATCACGGCCGTTCTTGGTGGAACCGACGCCCTTCTTGTGGGCGAAGAACTGAAGACCAATGTTCATCATCATAGCAGTATGCCATCCTTTCTGTAAGATGCTTGCTTGGGGACAGGGGGCTTATTCAGCCTCCATTACTTCAACATAATCAGGGTACTCACTGTGCAGCTGTGTGAGATAGACCATCATGCCTGTGAGAAGATTCTGACAGGTGTTCTCCACGGTCGGACCCAGAGAACCGGGCAGACGCAGGGAGATTTCAGCGGTTTTCTCGTTGACCTTAACGGTTGCGCACAGTCCCATCACATCGTTGAGGACGCACTCGACAAGGCGAACGGTACTGGTGACAGCGGCGCAGACAATGTCCTCGCCTTCGGCAGCAAAGCCGGCATGTCCCGCAGCATCGAAGCCTACGATGCGGTTGCCCTCCGTGTGGAAGGTGATGGTGGTCATACCTTAGGCGTTGATCTTGGTGATCTCAACCTTGGTGTAGGGCTGACGGTGACCCTGTCTCTTGCGGTAACCCTTCTTGGGGGTGTACTTGAAGATACGGAT
>JAZLEB010000004.1:0-43276 GCA_045615065.1 Candidatus Pelethomonas sp.
CCTTTGGGAAGAACGAGTTGGATGCGTTTGGGCGGTTTTTGCCCTGTCCCGATAAATTCCCGTCTTCCGCAAACGGTCATGGCTTCAAGCCGCTGGCAGACAAGATCCACGCCATGGGACTGAAGTTCGGCATCCACATCATGCGTGGTATCCCCCGCAGTGCAGCGCAGCAGCATCTGCCCATTTTGGGAAGTGACATTACCGCCGACATGGTGGCGGACCCCTCATCCATCTGCGGATGGAACCCGGATATGTACGGTATCCGCAACTGCGATGCTGGTCAGAAATATTACGACTCCATTCTGGAGCTATATGCTTCCTGGGGTGTGGATTTCATCAAGTGCGACGATATCTGCAACACCAATCTCTACCGCGAGCGGCAGTATTCCGCCCGCCACGAGATTGAGATGCTGCACAAGGCTATCGAGCACTGTGGACGTCCTATCGTTCTGAGTCTTTCCCCCGGCCCCGCACTGGTGGAGGAGAGCTGGCACTACCGCAAATACGCCAATATGTGGCGCATTACCGACGATTTTTGGGACAACTGGGAGACACTTCTCTACATGTTTGACCGCTGCGAAAAATGGCAGGATCATGTAGGAGAGGGCTGCTGGCCGGACTGCGATATGCTGCCTCTAGGCAAGGTCGGCAAGCACTTCGACGAGGAGAGATCCACCCGCTTTACCTATGACGAGCAAAAGACCATGATGACCCTGTGGTGTATTTTCCGCTCCCCGCTGATGCTTGGCGCGGAAATGACACTACTGGATGATCGCACGCTCTCCCTGCTTCAGAACGAGGAATTGCTTCGACTGGAAAACGGTTCCTTTATCTCAAAGCAGATCTGCCGCGACAAGCAGAAATGCGTTTGGGCGGCGGTTGATCCCCACAGCGGAGAGAACTATATTGCACTCTTTAACCTGACAGATGAACCAAAAACTATGAGCGCCGATACTGATGAATGCAAGGCAATGTTCCCCGAAGGATACTTCTCCGCTAAAACCGGGAAAACCTCCGAGGTTTGGTCCGGGGAAGATATCACAAACGGCGTAACCGGCGGCACGGTTCCCGCCCACGGCGTTTTACTGTTCCACACAAAATAATTGAGGAGATGACCAATATGAAAAACGCAAAAATCATTATTGATAAGGATTTTCAGGTCAGCCGCATTGACCGCCGTATCTACAGTTCCTTCCTTGAGCATCTGGGTCGCGCGGTGTATGAAGGTATCTATCAGCCGGGCAGCCCCTTTGCAGATGAGGACGGCTTCCGCAAGGACACCCTTGCGCTTGTCCGCGAACTGGATGTACCCGTGGTTCGCTACCCCGGCGGCAACTTTGTGTCCGGCTACAAGTGGGAGGACGGTGTCGGCCCCAGGGAGGAGCGCCCCAAGCGCATTGAGCTTGCGTGGCAGGTAGTAGAAACTAACGAAGTGGGTCTCAACGAGTTTTCCGACTGGGCTGCCAAAGCAGGCACCGATGTGATGATGGCTGTCAACCTCGGCACCCGCGGCGTTGCAGAGGCAATTGACATTCTGGACTACTGCAATATGGAGGGCGGCACCCATTTCTCCGACCTTCGCAAGAAGCACGGCTATGAGAAGCCCCACAACATCAAGCTGTGGTGCCTGGGCAATGAGATGGACGGTCCCTGGCAGATCGGCCACAAGAACGCCGATGATTACGGTAAGCTGGCCAACGAGACCGCAAAGGTCATGAAGACCATCGATCCCACCATCGAGCTGGTAGCCTGCGGCAGTTCCAACTCCCATATGGACACCTTCGGTGAATGGGAAGCCACCGTGCTTGACCACTGCTATGACAGCGTGGACTACATCTCTCTGCACACTTACTATGATTTTGACGGCAAGGATTCCCGCACCTTCCTCGCACACAACGTGGATATGGACCGCTTTATCACCGATGTGGCCAACATCTGCGACTATGTAAAGGCAAAGAAGCACAGCAAAAAGACCATCAACCTCTCCTTTGATGAGTGGAATGTGTGGTATCACTCCCACGAGCAGGACAAAAAGCTGAAGAAGTGGACACAGGCTCCCCATCAGCTGGAGGACATCTACGATTTTCAGGATTCTCTCCTGGTTGGCTCTATGCTCATCACCATGCTGCGCCATGCCGACCGCGTGAAGATCGCATGCCTCGCCCAGTTGGTCAATGTCATTGCTCCCATCATGACCTCCGACACAGGCTGCTGGCGTCAGACCACCTATCACCCCTATCACCTCACCGGTAAATACGGACGCGGTATCGTGCTGCAGACCCAGGTGGAGTCCCCCACCTATGAGACCAAGCGCTATGGCACCGTCAGCTGCATTGACTCCGTGGCTATTTACAATGACGAAGCCGATGAAGTGGTGGTGTTTGCTGTCAACAAGGATCTGGATGAGGATATCGAATTCAGCATGGATCTTCGCCAGTTTGCAGATTACACCATTAAGGAGCATGTGGAGCTGTACCACGAGGATCTGTTTGCCATTAATACCGAGTCCGATCCCGAAAACGTTAAGCCCCATTTGTGTGAAAATTCCCGCATCGAGAACGGAGCACTGATCTCCAAGCTGACAAAACACAGCTGGAACATGATCCGCTTGGGTCGATAAATGAAAACAGCGAGAGGAACTGTCGCTTTGGCAGTTCCTCTCATTTTTACATGATCAGCAATAGACCCAGCGCAATGAGCAATTCCTCATCCGCCCCCTCATGAAACAGCAGAAACAGCAGCACAAGCAACAGAAAATCTCCGCTGTCGATTTCGTCCAGCTTCAGTTTGCTCAGGATGTTGCCGAGCAAACCATCCGCTCGCGATGTTGGTTCGCCATCCTGTCGTTTATTGCCGGGCGGCTGATGCTCTTCCGGCATCCTGAAGCGCTGATACTGACCGTTGTCATTTCGTACATACCGGTTATACATGTCCTTCCCCCATCGTTGTAAGGAATTTCTTCCCTACCCGAATGAGTTTTGCCGCCTTCGCTGCACGCTCCACCTTATCACGCCGTTCCGGTTTCAAAAACGGTTTGAGTGCATAGAGAAGCTGTAGGCGTTCATCACTTCCGCTTTGGTTGAGTTCTCCCAAGAGCGGCAGGACACGTTTGATCATCTTTGGATCCAGCTGTGAAAAAAGATCACCAAGCCCGCCGATTCCTCCATCAAAGGATTCCTCAACGTGCTTCGGTTTCTCCCCGCTGCTTCCGGTTCCATCAAACGCACCGCTTCCGCTCAGAGACTGCGCCAGCCCCATGACCTGTGCCATAGCTTCGGGATTGGATAAAATGGCATTCAGTTTATCCTCAAATTCGCTCACTGCCCTTCCCTCCTCTCCCGAACGATCGATTTACTCCTTCTGAAATCCCTCGCTTAATCGGCGTAGCAATTCCTGTCCCTGAGGATCCTGCACAACCGATTGCAAAAGCTCCTGCATAGATCTCATATCACCCTTGACCGCATTTTGCGCCATCTGTTCCAGTCCCGCCTGGTCGTGCGTTTTCGCAAGCATCGACACCAGCGCCTGTGCATCCGGGGAATTTGCGAGCTCCGAAATTACTTTTGCATTGCCAAGAATTGCAGCCAACGAACTGTGATCAAATTGATTCATGATCTTCCTCCCCTATCGTTTTCTCTCCATTATATGAGCGAACTATAAAAAATGTGTCCCCTACTCAAAAAGGCAGAGGACACATTCTGTCTATTCATTTTCTTTTCCCGCTGCTCCGCCGTGGTCACACCACAAGCGCAGAGTACACGCCTCGCAGTTTGGCCGACGGGCAACACACACCGCGCGGCCGTGCAGCACCATGCGGTGGCAGAAATCGTTGCTCTCCTCCGGCGGAATGCATTCACGCAGCTGTCGTTCCACCTTCAGAGGATCCTTACTGCCATCAGTCAAACCAAGAAGACCGGTGATGCGGATACAATGGGTATCGCACACATAGCCCTCTTTTCCATAAACATCACCGAGAACCAGATTTGCTGTTTTTCGTCCCACGCCGGGCAGCTTGAGAAGCTCATCCATTTCATCAGGGATCCTGCCGTCATACTCGGTCAAAAGCATACGGGCAGCTGCAACGATATCCCTCGCCTTTGCGCGCCAAAATCCGGTGGAATGAATGATCTCTCCGACTTCCTCCTCACTTGCCCCGGCAATAGCCTCCAGTGTAGGAAATCTCTCGTAGAGCACGGGAGTGACCATATTCACCCGCGCATCCGTACACTGCGCCGCAAGACGAACAGCAAAGAGCAGCTCATAGGGTTTCTCAGCATTAAAGGGCAAAGAGCACTTCGGCTCAGGATAGAGCGCTTTAAGTTCTTCAATAATGGCAAGGACTGCCTCTGTATCTTTCATAGGTTTCACCTCTATGTCATTGTATCATAAAAACAGAGAAAATCCCATAAAAACATCTGTGCAAGACAAAAAAAATATGCTATGATATTGGGTAGTGTTTTCTTATGTGCAGGAGGTATATTATGAAGCTTCTCTTCAAGCAGCGGTTCTTTTCATGGTTTGACAGCTATGATATTTTCAACGAATACGGCGAAACAGTATTCACTGTAAAGGGTGAACTCAGCTGGGGCAAGCGACTCAATATTTACAATGCTTCCGGCGAGCATGTCGGTACTCTGCAGCAGAAGGTCTTCAGCTTCCGTCCCACTTTTGAGTTGGAGGCCTATGGTCAATACTGGGGCAGGCTCCACAAGGAGTTTTCCTTCTTCACCCCCCGCTACACCCTCGATTGCAACGACTGGGAGGTACAGGGCAGCTTTATGGAATGGGATTACTCCATTACCAGTGCTTCCCGCGGCAGTATCGCCGCGATCTCCAAGGAACTGTTCAATTTTACCGACACCTATTCGATCGATGTATATGATCCTGCCAATGCACTGTTCGCACTGATGGTGGTACTCGCCATCGATGCTGAAAAAGCCAGCAGAGACTAACAATAAAGGAGGGTGCCTATGAGCCGCCCGCTCGCCGACCGGGTCCGTCCGGAAACAATTGAAGAGGTGGTAGGCCAGCAGCACCTCCTCGCAAAAAACTCCCTGTTGCGCCGCTTTATCGATAAGGGTACAGATGCCAACATGGTGTTCTACGGCCCATCCGGCACAGGTAAAACCACTGTCGCCAACATTATCGCAAAGCGCACCCAGCGAACTCTTTATAAACTGAATGCTACCACCGCCTCCCTCTCCGATATCCGCGAGATCATCAACGATGTAGGAACACTGATGGCACCTGGCGGTATTCTTCTGTATCTTGACGAGATTCAGTATTTCAACAAGAAGCAGCAGCAATCCCTGTTGGAGTTTATGGAAAATGGATCCATTACTCTGATCGCGTCCACCACAGAGAATCCTTATTTTTATGTGTATGCCGCGCTCCTCAGCCGAAGCACAGTGTTCGAGTTCAAGCCCGTTACCGCGGCAGATGTACTGCCGGCAGTAAACCGCGCGCTGAAGATCGTGCAGGACGAGAGCGCCCTTCCCCTTACCTGGGAGGACGGTGTACCCGACTATATATCACAGGCCTGCGGCGGCGATGTGCGCAAGGCGATGAACGCAGTGGAGCTATTGTATGAATCTGCTGTCACAGAAAACGGCGGACTTCGTATCACTGTGGCAGATGCCGAGCAGGTGGCTCAGCGCAGCGCCATGCGCTATGACCGCGGCGGCGATGCCATGTACGATTGTGCCAGCGCCCTGATGAAATCCCTTCGCGGCAGCGATCCGGACGCAGCCCTCCATTATCTCGCGAGGTTTTTGGAAGCAGGCGACCTGATCACCCCCTGCCGCCGACTCCTCTGCTCCGCCTGTGAGGATGTGGGACTTGCCTATCCGCAGGCCATCACCATTGTAAAAGCTTGTGTAGACACCGCTATGCAGCTGGGCATTCCCGAAGCACAGTTGCCTCTCTCTCAGGCAGCGATCCTTCTCGCTACAGCACCCAAATCTAATTCCACGTGTATGGCGATTGGCGAAGCATGGGCGGATGTGAAGGCCGGAAAAACCGGAAGTGTGCCCCGCGAATTACAAAATGTACACGCGGACAGCACAGGACAGGAACGGGATCAAAATTATCAGTATCCTCATGCCTTCCGCCATCACTGGGTCAAGCAGCAGTACCTGCCAAACGAATTGGTTGGCACCACCTATTATCACTTTGGCGACAACAAGACCGAGCAGGCTGCTAAGGCATACTGGGAGAACATTAAGACCCAGTAATCATACCAATAACCGTACGAGGTGTTACTTATGGAACTGAAACTGAATCAACAGGTAGAACTGAAAAAGCAGCACCCCTGCGGCAGCAAGATCTGGACGATCCTGCGCGTCGGTATGGACATTAAGCTGAAATGCACCGGCTGCGGACACGAGCTGATGCTCCCCCGTTCCAAAGCCGAAAAAGCTATCAAAAAGATTCTGGAGGAGGATGCCCAATGCTGAACAAAAAGTGGACACAGCTGATTTCCCGCATTATTATTGCTGTTCTGATTTTTTCTATTATCATGGGATTTATATTGCCCATCTTTATGTAATACGGAACAAAACCGGCAGGGTCTCCCCTGCCGGTTTTGTATGCACTGAAGAAGCCGCTGTGATCGAACGGATCACAGCGGCTTCTTTGTCTTTACATACGGGCCAGCTTCACCTGAGAGAGGATCTTATGCTCCCACTCGGTAGCGCTCTTCTGCAGCTTGTCGGTCTCAGCAGACAGTTCAGCAACAAAAGCCTCGTCCTTGATGGACTCCAGATTCACGCGCACATTGAACAGAGCGCCCAGAATACCGGTACGAGCCATCATGGTGCCAACCATACCGTCAGTAACGGCATTGGGATTGCCAATGGTAACAGCCTTTTCCAGGGAGGGGAACAGCGTCTCGATGGCCTGAGCAACACCCAGAGGCACCTTGGCAGCAGCCTTCAGACCCTCCTGCATGGCAGCAGAGCGTGCAGCCTTCTCCTCATCTGTGGTCTTGGGCATAGCGAGAGCGGCCATATACAGGTCAAAAGCCTTGCTGTCCTCATCCACAGCATTCATCAGCTTCTCGCGGACGGGAGGAAATGCCTCAATGATTTTCTCCATTTCAGCCTGAGAAGAAGCGTACTTCTCACGGCCTGCGGTAAGGCGGGCAACCATCTCGCCCAGCGCAGCAGCGATGCTGCCTGCCAGTGCGCTGCAGCTTCCGCCGCCGGGAGCGGGAGCATCGGATGCGGTAATGGCAGCAAACTCGGTAACGGAAAGATTCTTCAGTTCCATGTTCGCTGCTCCTTACAGGTTATTTTCCAGAACCTGCTTGTCATCGAAATTCTCGATCTGCAGGTAGTAAGCGGCGCAATCCACCAAAGCCTGCTGGGGAATCAGACCAACGATCTCGCTGCCCAGAACATTGACACCATAGCGCTTGGCTTCCATCTTAACGGTCTCGAACACACGGTACACAGCGGTGTGGGTAAAGTCGGTCAGGTTCATGGAGACCTGTGCAATGTTGCGGTCCTCCAGGCGAACACCCATTGCCTTGCAGTAGCGGAAGCCGCCGCGGACGTGGCGGATGCAGTTAGCAATGTTCTGAGCGATCTCCAGGTTGGGAGTATCCAGATTGATGTTGTATGCGATCAGAGGCATACGGGCGCCGATAGCGGTAACACCGCCGGTGGGATGGATGGTCTCGGGACCGAAGTCAGGCTTCCACTTGGGATCCTTCATCTTCTCAGCCATGCCCTCGAACTGACCCTTGCGGACCTCAGCCAGATTCTCGCGGTGGGGAGCGGAAGCGGACTTCTCATAGAGGAAGAAAGGCTGACCGAACTTCTCGGAAGCCAGCTTTGCGGTCTCCTTGGCGATGCGGTCGGCATCCTCAGCAGTGGTACCCTTGATGGGAATGAAAGGAACAACGTCCACACAGCCCATGCGGGGATGCTGACCCTCGTGCTTGGTCATGTCGATCAGTTCGACAGCCTTGCCGATGGCTTCCACCATGGCATCACGCAGAGCCTCGGGCTCACCGATAACGGTAACAACGCTGCGGTTGTGATCATAGTCGCTGGAGTAGTCCAGCAGACGAACGCCTTCCTTACCGCGGAAGCAATCGCAGATCTTCTCGACCTTGGCAAGGTCACGACCCTCGCTAAAATTAGGCACACATTCCAGAATCTGATTCATAGCAGTATCCCTTTCTTAAAATCAAACAATTTGTCCCTTTTTGATAACAGTTTTGACCAGGTTCTGACCAAAACGGTAGAAAACATAGTCCAGATTGGGCGCATCCCAAATGACGATATCAGCCTGCTTGCCCACCTCAAGGCTGCCCACCTTATCCGCACGGTTGATGGCGGCGGCAGCATTGAGAGTCACAGCGGTCAGCACCTCTTCAGGGCTGAGGCCATAGTTCCAGCAGGCCAAATTCATCACAAACTGGAGATTGAAGCTGGGGCAGGAACCGGGGTTAAAATCACTGGCGGTGGCCACAGGAACACCGGCGGCGATCATGTCCTTAGCTCTTGCATAAGGCTTGGAGAGATAGAAGGAAGTGGCGGGCAGGCACACGGCCACGCAGCCACCCTTGGCCATTGCAGCGATACCGTCATCGGTAGCGGCGATCAGGTGCTCCACGGAGATAGCGCCCAGCTTACCGGCAACTTCCGTGCCGCCGATGGCATTGATCTCGTCAGCGTGCATTTTGGGACGCAGGCCATGCTCCAAACCTGCCTTCAGCACGCGCTCAGCCTCGGCAGCGTCGAACACGCCGGTCTCACAGAACACATCGCAGAACTCAGCAAGACCTTCCTTGGCGACCTGAGGGATCACTTCCTCGCACATCAGCTTGATGTAGCCCTCGCGGTTCTCCTTATACTCCTTGGGAACCGCATGTGCGCCCAAATAGGTGGAGACCAGTTCAACAGGCTGTCTTTCGTTCAGCGCCTTGGTAACGCGCAGCTGCTTCAGTTCGTTGTCAAGGTCAAGACCGTAGCCGCTCTTGGCCTCGCAGGTGGTAACGCCGTAGCGCAGCATCTCAGCAAGGGCAGCGCCCGCCTTCTCGACAAGCTGCTCCTCGGTTGCCTCACGGGTCTTGGTGAGAGTAGCGAGAATACCGCCGCCCTGAGCCAGGATCTCCAGATAAGGCACACCACGGCGCTTCATGGCAAGCTCATGCTCGCGCCAGCCACCAAAGACAAGATGGGTGTGGGCATCCACAAGACCGGGAGTGACCAGCTTGCCGCAGGCATCCACGATCTCAGCGCCGGAGAGAAGCTCTGCAGGCACTTCGCCCTGACCCACAGCGGTGATCTTGCCGCCCTCGCTGACAAGGTACGCATTCTCGATCAAACGGATCTTGCCCTGCTCCTCGCCCGCGCGAGGGCCGAAGCCCTCGGGCGTAGCAAGAAAGCCGATATTGGAAATTACGAGGCGGCTCACTTTGCAAGCACCTCCCGAATCATATCGCGGTCAGCGGTAACGGGGACAGTGATATGGTCGGTCTCATTGTACTTCTCGTTATACAGCTCAACAGCTTCCAGAGCGTTCTCATTGCGGGCCCATGCGCGCCTCGAAACACCGATCATGGTATCCCAGGGCATGGCCATGCGCAGGATGGTGTCAACACGCTCGCTGCCATCCAGCACCATGCCGAAGCCGCCGTTGATGGACTTGCCGATACCAACGCCGCCGCCGTTGTGCAGCGCGATGAGGCTCATACCACGGGCTGCGTTACCGGCAAAGCAGTGAGTAGCCATATCGGCCATGATGTTGGAGCCGTCCTTGATGTTGGAGGTCTCACGGAAGGGGGAATCGGTACCACCGGTATCGTGGTGGTCACGACCCAGCATGACGGGGCCGATCTCGCCGTTGCGGACCATCTCGTTGAACTTGAGAGCGATGTTCATGCGGCCCTCGGCATCCTGATAGAGGATACGGCACTGGGTACCGACGACCAGCTTGTTCTTCTTTGCGTCGCGGACCCAGACATAGTTGTCGCGGTCCTGATAACGGCGGTTGTTAGCCAGAATGTACTCGGCAGCGGCGGCGTGGGGCTTGTCCAGATCCTCGCTCTTGCCGCTCAGGCAGCACCAGCGGAAAGGACCGTAGCCGAAATCGAACAGCTGAGGACCGAGGATGTCTTCCACGTAGGAGGGGAAGATGAAACCGTCCAGATCGTTCTCGCCGTTCTTGCAGATGGACTTGACACCGGTATCGTAAACAGCCTTCAGGAAGCTGTTACCATAGTCGAAGAAGTACGTACCGCGGTCATGGAACTTGCAGATCATCTCGTAGTGACGCTGCAGAGTCTTGTCAACCAGCTTATTGAAGCCCTCGCGGTCCTCAGCCAGCATGCGGGTACGCTCAGCGAAAGTCAAGCCCTGGGGGCAGTAGCCGCCGTCATAAGGAACATGGCAGGAGGTCTGATCGGAGAGGAGGTCGATGGTGACGTTCTTCTCATACAGGTACTCCAGCAGGTCAACAACGTTACCGTGGTAAGCGATGGCACAGGCTTCCTTCCTGGCGAGCTTCTCCTGAGTGATCTTCAGAACCTCGTCCAGATCACTGCTGCGCTCGCTGACCCAGCCCTGAGTATAGCGGGTCTCGATACGGGAATCGTCAACCTCGGCGATGATGGACACAGCGCCGGCGATCTCAGCAGCCTTACCCTGAGCGCCGCTCATGCCACCCAGACCGGCGGAAACGAACAGACGACCCTTGAGATCCTGATCGTGGGGAATGCCCAGCATCAGACGGCCTGCGTTCAGCAGGGTGTTGAAGGTACCGTGAACGATACCCTGAGGTCCGATGTACATCCAGCCGCCTGCGGTCATCTGACCGTAGTTGGAAACACCGATAGCGGCGGCGCGGTTGAAGCCGTCCAGATTATCAAAGAGGCCAACCATCAGACCGTTGGTGATGATGACACGGGGAGCCATCTTATGGGAACGGAACAGGCCCAGAGGATGACCGGACATAACGACCAGAGTCTGCTCGTCAGTCAGAGCCTCCAGATACTTCTTGAGCAGACGATACTGCATCCAGTTCTGGCACACCTGACCGGTCTCACCGTAGGTGACCAGCTCATAGGGATAGAGAGCCACAGCAAAGTCCAGGTTATTGTCGATCATGACCTGGAAAGCCTTACCCTCAACGCAGTTGCCCTTGTACTCGTCAATGGGCTTACCGTAGAGGTTGCCTGCGGGACGGAAACGGTAACCGTAAATACGGCCGTGCTCCTCCAGCTCCTTTTTGAACTCCTCTGCCATCTGGCGATGATGCTCCTTGGGGATATAACGCAGAGCATTGGCAATAGCCAGCTCCTTATCATTCTCGCTCAGCTTGGACTCACGGTAGGGTGCGCGGCGAATACCGGGAGCAAATTCAGGGTACTCGGGCAGAACGCTGTCCAGCTGGAAAACCTTTGCATTCAGATCCATGTTAATTCCTCCTCATATCTTGTTCCGCCTCCGGGATCGGGGACGGTAAGTATTACATAGCGATGGTGCCTGCGGCAGCCTCGACGGCGGTCAGCAGAGTACGGTCGATAAGAACGCTCTCGCAGTTGTTGATGTCCTCATACAGGGGACGGTCATCCTCAAGAGTGGCGCAGACCTTGCGGATGGCATCGTAAGCAGGCTTGGTACCCTTACCCAGCTTATCATTGTTGCCGGCCAGATCGATAGCCTGGCAGGAGCACATGATCTCCATAGCCAGCACGCGGCGAACATTGCGGAGGATCTCAGCTGCCTTGCGGGCGGCGATGGTACCCATGCTGACGTGATCCTCCTGACCTGCGCTGGAGGGGATGGAGTCGACGCTGGCGGGATGAGCCAGGACCTTGTTCTCACTGACCAGAGCGGCAGCGGAGTACTGAACGATCATAAAGCCGGAGTTCAGACCGCCGTTCTTGACCAGGAATGCGGGGAAACCGCCCAGATCGGGGTTGACCAGACGCTCCATACGGCGCTCGGAGATGTTAGCCAGCTCAGAGAGGGCGATGCCCAGGAAGTCGAAGGGCAGGGCCATGGGCTGACCGTGGAAGTTTCCGCCGGAGATGCCCTGCATGGTCTCCTTGAAGATGATGGGGTTATCGGTGACGGAGTTGATCTCGATCTCGACCTTGCTCTTGATGTAGTTGATGGCATCGCGGCTTGCGCCGTGAACCTGAGGCACGCAGCGCAGAGAGTAAGCGTCCTGCACGCGGATCTCAGCCTGACGGGTGGTGTTGCTGCTCTCAGCAAGCAGAGTACGCAGGTTGGCAGCGGTAGCGCGCTGACCGTCGTGAGGACGAACCTCATGCAGACGAGGATCCAGAGCGTCGATAACACCGCGGTTTGCCTCGAAAGCAAGAGCAGCAGCAATGTCTGCCACCTTCATCAGCTCGATGGCATCGTAAACAGCCAGAGAACCAACGCTGGTCATTGCCTGAGTACCGTTAATGAGAGCCAGACCTTCCTTGGCAACCAGCTCGATGGTCTCAATGCCGGCGCGCTTCATAGCCTCAGCGCCGTCCAGCACCTCTCCCTCGAACTCAGCCTTGCCCAGACCCAGCATGGGCAGAACCATGTGAGAGAGAGGAGCCAGGTCACCGCTGGCACCCAGGGAACCCTTCTCGGGGATCACAGGGGTAACACCGCGGTTGAGCATCTCTACCAGAGTCTCTACCACGCACAGGCGGGTACCGGAGAAGCCCTTGGAAATGTTGTTGATACGCAGCAGCATGATGCCGCGGGCGATATCGCGGGGGAAGGGATCGCCAGCGCCAACGGCATGAGTGATGATCAGATTCTTCTGCAGGAGCTTGCACTCTTCCTGAGAGATGGTCACATTGCTGAAGCGGCCGAAACCGGTGGTAATACCGTAAACCACCGCGTCATCATCGACCAGCTTGTCCACCACCTGGCGGGAAGCGAGAATGTTCTCGCGTGCCTCGTCGGAAAGGACGACCTTTGCGTTCTTGCGGCAGACTGCTGCCACTTCGTCAAGAGTAAGAGTGCGGCCTGTGATCAGTACAGTTTCCATAGTCAAAACCTTTCTTTTTTATGATATTCCGATGTTGGATATAAGGCTGTCTTTTTGCTAAAAAGTCATCTGTTTTATTGTACATAATTTAGGGCAAAAAGGCAACTGTTAATTGCATCTTTTTCACTGAAAATTTTGCTAAAAAATAATGAAATCGCCCCTGCGGCCCATTCATTTGCTCCGCAAAGGCGATTATTTGTTCAATTTCTCTAATTCACTGTTTTGGTGTTTCGTTAGTGTGATAATGCGAAAAACCGATCACTGTCCCATAAGCGCAAAGAGTTCTTCCCGACTCATAAGAATATTCAGTGCCTCCAGCATGGCATTGGTGGTCATTCGCTCAGGCAGCGAGAGTTTTTTGAGAAGCGATCCACGCTTTGCAGCGCTGTCGCAACCGCCCGTAAGACCCAACTCAAAAAGATCGGTTTTTGTAATGGGTGTCCGCGCAGCGGCAGAGACTCCGTCTTCAAAAGTAGCGCCGGCTCTTTCCAATGCCTCCAGCAGTATTTTCGGCTCCATGCCCTCAACGCCCAGCTTTCCTTCCCTGCCGGGGGCAGCCTTGCGCCGCTCCTTACCATAGATATCGGGAATATAGGCATGTTTGACACGGTCTTTAGCTATGGCACCCTTCAGGTAATTACGAATCACAAACCCGGCGCCGTCACTGTCGGTAAGAACGATAAGTCCCCGCTCCGCAGCCAACCGCCGCAGAAGAGAAAGCCGCTCTTTGTCATTGAACACGCCGAATCCGCCGGTCTCAACGACTGTAGCATCCACCACCTGTTTGAGGGCATTTTTATCATAACGTCCCTCCACAACGACGACCTCGCGGATCCGCCTCATTTCCGCACCCCCTGCGCAAGTTCCATCAGAAGCTGCTTGAGCTCCGCGGCATCGTCCGTTCCGTTGATGCTCTTCATACGAATATCTGCCTCACAGCAGCGCTTTACTGCCCAGGCGCACCAGCGGCGGGTAAGATTCTTTGCATTATCCAACAGAAGTTTAGCGGGATAATCAGAACGCATATTCCAGCGCTCCATGATCCAGAATTTATCCCGTCCCGTATCCAGTGCAATACACGCTGTGTGCAGCTTGCGGATCTCCTTGCCGATCAGGGCAAGAATCATAAAAGGCTCTTCCTGCTGTCTGAGAAGCAGACCCAGCTGCTCGGCAGCTTTATTGAAATCGCCCTTGGATACAGCGCCTGTGATCGCAAAAACCTGTGCTTCCAAGATTGGGGAAGCAACAGCATCAATATCCGCCGATGTGATCCGCTCACCTCTTGCGTAAGCGGCAATCTTTTCTATCTCCGGGATCAGACCGTTCATCAGGCTGCCGCAGGTAAAGATGAGATGTTCCGCCGTTGGTGCGTCGATCAAATGCCCTGTGGCCTTGAAGCGGCGGGAGATCCACTTCAGGATCTCACCCTGGCTCTGCTCCTCAAATTTCACTGTCTGCGCATGCTGCTCCAACGCGGCAAACAGCTTTTTATAAGTTTTATTGGGCTTATATTCGATCTGATCGTAAACAAATACAAGGCAGCAGTATTCGGGAAAATCTTCCAGCAGCGCGATCAGCGCGGCGCGCTGCTCCTCATTGAGTTTATAGAGATCCATGTCGATGATCTGTACCATGGTGCGCTCCGACATCATTGGCATCGCCTCGCACAATTCCTGCAGAAACTGTACGGTCAGCCCCTTTCCCTCAAGGCGGTGATAGTTGAACTCCCCGAATCCATCCGGCACCAGCCGGGAACGCATCTCCGTGAGATAATATTCGCGCAGATAACTTTCCTCACCGTGAAAAATATAGACTGTTCCCAATGTATCTGCCTGCAGATCGGCACGAAATTTCTCGTATCCGGCATTTCCGCCCTTTTTCTCTGCCATGATAGCTTTCTCCTGTTATTAGTTATCGAACCTGAATAAGGATATTCCCCTGTGTATCGGTGCGGTAGATCCTGCACCCGTTCCACGAAAGTCGATTCAAGACCTCCTCCGTGGGATGTCCGTAGCGGTTGTCACCCACGCTGATAATACCCACCTCAGGGCTTACTTCTGTCAGAAGTTCCTGTGAGGTGGATGAAGCACTACCGTGATGCCCCACCAACAGCACTTCAATGTCGGGAAGCGCATACCGGTCGACCAGCATCCGCTCAGTCGACACATTCATGTCACCCGTGATAAGAAGGTCAAATTTCGCAGCACTGCAGAGTACAGTCAATCCTTCTTCATTGGTTTGACCGCGGGTCAATGGCGGATATAGGGTAAGGCACGCCTCACCGAACCAAACACGCTGTGACTTATCAACATACCGCAGCGCAACGCCGTACCGCTCCGCCAGTTCTTCCACCTCATCGTGGAGTTTCTCATCAAGGGATGACGCGCGGGGAAGCAGGAGCGCCCCCACACGGGTGCGGGCAAGCAGCTCATCCAGTCCACCTGCGTGATCCTCATGATAATGGGTCAGGACAACATAGTCAAGTGTATCCCATCCGTAGAGAGTCATCGTATCCGTAACACAGGCTCCGCTGCCGCGCCGATGGTAGTCAGTTCCACAATCCACCAAAACCGTGACTTCACCGGCGTGGAGCAATGTTGCCGCTCCCTGCCCCACATCCACGCAAACCACCGTCAAGGCATCATCTTTCACTTGCGCTGCCGGCACAATATAAACCGCCGCAAGCGACAGAATTGCCAGCACTGCCGCAAGCGCATATTTCCCCGGAGGATCCTTTGAAACGAGGCACACCAGCAGCATGGCATATACCAGCATAAACCACATAAGCGCAGCTGCTCCCGCCAGGCTCACCGAGTGGACTGGGATATCCGAGCAGAGCTTCGCCACCCACAAAATATACCTCGCAGGTACTTCGACCATAAAAGACAGGATCGCAATCCCCGGAAATACTGTGTGAATAGCAGTCAGCAGAAGCGCAACGGCAAACAGCACCTGCACCACAGGCATGACCAGCAGATTGGAAAGCGGTGAGATCAGCGACACAGCGCCGAAATAATATGCGCTGACAGGCGCAGTAAATACAAGCGCGCCGAAGCTGGTACTGATACCTGCCGCCAACGCAGACCAAAGCCGTTTTGCTGTACGCCTCTCAGGCCAAAACACACTGCGCAGAAATTGATAGATACGCGGTGAGATACAGAGAAGACCGGCTACCGAGGCAAAAGAGAGTTGAAAGCTTACAGAAGCAATGGCATACGGGTTCCCCAACAGGATCACAAGCGCCGCTGCTCCCAGCGAAGTCGGTGGATCGTCCTCACGTTCCAAAAGGAAAGATGCCAGCATCAGCCCGGACATCACGCAGGCTCTCACAACCGATGGTGTAGCGCCCACCATCAGCATATAGAGGGTCAGCACCGGATAGCAGACAGCCGCTCTCACGAATCGGTTTCCACCTACAAGCAAGGTCAGCGCGGCAATCAGGAAACCGCAGTGTAGTCCCGAAACCGCCGTTATATGGATCAAGCCGGCTTCTTCCAGATCGGTGGAAGTCTGTTCATCCATAAAAGAACGCTCACCCGTCAGAAGCGCGAGAACAAATCCTCGTGTTCCCTCAGAATACAGCGATGTTACCGAATAGGTCAAACGGTGTGCCAGTTCCTGCGGAAGGTAGCGCAGACGAAAACCGTCACTGCGTACCACTTCCATTTTCCCGACCGGATAAAGGCGCAGAATGATCTTTTGCGACAAATAGCGGGTCGAGTCTGTCCCCCGAACAGACCGCGCGCTGTAACAGCTAACGGTTCCATACAGGGTATCTCCCGGCGCAAGGTCCATAAGTGAAGCGTCACCGTAATAGATCATGCTTCCGGAATACCCCTCCATGCGCACGGTGCATTTTGCCCCATAATCACTGCGCTGCGGATATTCCTCAAGTTCCAGCACAGCATCAATTTTCATTCCGTGAAGCGGTTCCACAGGAGAGAGCAGCAATGCGGTATAGCCCCACACCCATAGGAGTCCCAATACGATACCGAAAGTAACGACCAGCGCGTGAGGACGTTTCGAGTGAAGAAACAGCGCGGCGACAATCCCTGCCACTAAAAGAACACCTGCCGCGGGTACAAGGAGTGCTTCCGGCAGAAAGTAGACCGCACAAAACACTGCCGCAGAAAACGAAACGGCAAAGGTCAGGAGCGGCAGGATCATCGCAGTACTTCCTGACCGCCGAAAAGGGCTTGATAAGCAAGACGGATCGCTTCTTCATCCGTTCTCCACACCTGAAATTCACTGATACCGGGCAGCCCCATAGATACCTCACTGTTGCGGTAGGTCATACCGCTGTCAAGCACCCGTTTCCCGGAAAGATGGAACGCTCGCAAATCCGGAATTTCACTGCGGAACTGCCCGATCAAGGCAGCGGACACACCGCCGCCCACAAGAATATCCGCTCTGCCTTCCGCCCGCTCACTCAATGCCCCGATCAGGGATTTTCCCTCTGCAGCACTTCCCTTCTGCCCGGACGTGAGGATCGTATCCACTCCGAGAGAGATCGCCTCATCCAGCGTCTTAAAAGGGTCGCAGCATACATCAAAGGCACGGTGCATGGTAACGCGGATCCCGCCTGCCGCGGAGATCATACCGCGCATTTTCTCACAGTCCAGAGAACCGTCAGCACGCAGCGCACCGATGACCACCGCGTTTGCGCCTCTCGCGGCAAACATGGCGATCTCGTCCAGCATGACGCTGTACTCAGCATCAGTATAGAGAAAATCACCGAAACGGGGACGGATCAGAACATTGATAGGAATATCCACTGCTGCACGTACCGCATCAAAAAGGGCGGGCGACGGTGTAGTTCCCCCAATAATCAGATTGGCGCACAGTTCCAGCCGCGTGGCACCGCCCCTTTGGGCAGCGATCGCAGACTCAACACTGTCCACGCATACTTCCAATACCAGATCGCGCATATCAATTCTCCATTCCCTGGGCAAGATAGTAAAGAGTCGCCGTAGCGGCACCGGTAGCGCCGCCCACCTGGTGCTGCCACACAGGCGAGGAATTATCGGCAGTGCCGGCAATATCCAAATGCATCCAAGGGAGGTCTTCGGTAAAGCGCTTAATGAACAAACCTGCGGCAATAGCACCGCAGCCGTCCCTGGTTGTATTTCTCACATCGGCATACTCGCTGTCGATAAGCTTTTCATATTCAGGATAGGCGGGAATCCGCCAAAACCGCTCACCGGAACGCTTTGCCGCATCCTCCAGAGCGGAATACCAGTCATCATCATTTGCCATAACGCCGGTAGTCACATGGCCCAGCATAGCATAGATCGCTCCGGTCAGGGTGGCGGCATCCACAAGTTTTGTGGCCTTTTCCTCACGGATCGCCCAGGTAACGGCATCACACAGCAAAAGCCTTCCCTCTGCATCGGTATTAAGCACTTCGATGGTCTTTCCGGAGAAGGATGTCACCAGATCACCGGGCAAACTGGAGGTAGGAGAAATACGGTTTTCACAGGCAGGGACCACCGCGGTGACATTCACCTTCACCCCGTTTGCCGCCAACGCGCAAACGGCTCCCGCAACTGCCGCGCCGCCTGCCATATCACCCTTTATGCCGCCCATGGAATTGGCGCTCTTCAGGCAATATCCGCCGCTGTCGCAGGTAACACCCTTACCCACAAACCCAAGACGCTCACCGCTCTCCGGCGCTCCGCTATAGCGCAGAACGATCAGACAGGGTGGATTTCCGCTGCTGTCGCCAACGGACAGCATAGCGCCAAGTCCCTTTTCTTCCAATTCATCGCGCTCATAGACAGAAACGGATACCGGAAGGTCCCCGGCCATCTCAGCAAGAGCCTGCGCAAACAGAGAGGGCGTAAGAAGATTGGCAGGACGGTTGACAAGGTTTCTCACCTGCAGCACAGACTTTGCCAGCCGAACTGCCTGCGAAAGCATTTCCTCAGTCCATCCCTCACCCTCGGCATACAGGGCAAGCGTAGGCTCACAGCGATCCTCCAGCGTAAATTTAGGGCGGTACGCACCACCGTAAATACCCTCAACAGCTGCAAAAACACCGTCCTTACCCAACCGCGCAGCAGGGGTCAGATCAAAAACACAGCTTTCAGCTTTCAGTTCCAGCGCGCATTTTATCGCTTTTCCGTAGATCTCTTTACAGGCAAGAGGAGTCAGTTCCTTACCCATTCCCACAGTGATCTCTGTACACACGCCGTCTCGAAGATAGTAACGGGTCAGGAGATATTCACCCTCCACGGGGATGATACGGGCCTGTACTGTTTCATTGGCATAAATCTTCATCGTTATTGCTCCTCTCCGCCATAAAATAGGCACTGTTTTTTATCAGTTTACCAAAAAAAATTTTAATTTCCAATACCCAGCAAAAATAAAATTCAATCCCCGGAGAAAACGCATAGAATCACCAATAGTCGGTAAGATAGAAAGCAGCATCTGATAAGGAGACTACCATGAATTTAACTTCCGCGAGCCGCACAGTGCAGCTTTTAAAACGAATCTGCGATACAAAATCCCCTACCGAACCGATCCTTCAACCTACCGCCGCCAAAATCGCCACGCCCCTTTGTAAGTCAAGCCAGCCGTTGCCGCGCACAGTACCGGAAACGCAAGGAATACCGTCCGCCCTGATCGAAGACTTTCTGGAAGAACTGCAGCAGGGCGAAGATCTCAGCATGCACAGCGTTTTGATCCTGAGAAACGGAGTTCTTCTTTGCGAGGCGGCATTTGGAGCGCAGCGCACCGACGTGCCTAAGCACACTTTTTCCGCCTGCAAATCCATCGTATCTCTTGCAATCGGACTTTTGTTTGACGATGGACTTCTCAGCACCGACTCCTCCGTCGCTGATCTGTTCCCCGATCTGCTTACTTCGACCTCCGCAAGACGGCTCAAAAATCTTACAGTTGAACATCTGCTCACGATGCGCAGCGGCATTGCCTTTTCAGAACCGCAATCGGTGGCTGAATGTCACTGGCTGCGCACCGTTCTGAACAGTTCTCTGCTTTATGAGCCGGGAGAAGACTTTCACTACAATAGTTTTGATACCTATCTGCTCTCCGCCATCGTCTGCCGCTTAAGCGGCGAAAGCCTGCATGCATTTCTTAAAAGGCGCCTGTTCGATCCTCTGGGCATCTCCGACATTCTGTGGGAACGCAGTGAAGACAACATTGAAAAAGGCGGTTGGGGATTATATATCCTCCCGGAAGATATGGCAAAACTGGGACAGTTGGTGATGAACGGCGGTGAGTGGCAGGGAACGCGTCTCATTTCCCGGGAATATCTCGCCGCAGCTCTTTTTCCTCATGTCTCACCACCTGCAGAACTGGGCAGTTTCGACTACGGCTATCAGATCTGGGTCGGCAGGGGAAACAATACCTTTCTTTTCAACGGAATGTTCGGTCAAAATGTACTTGGTTTTCTCGACAGCGGGATACTGATCGTATCAAACGCAGGAGCCGATACAGATTTTCAGAAAAGCCGGTATTTTGAGATCGCGAAACATTTCTTTGGCAGGGAATTCCCGCCGACGATCCCCGACAACGCACAGGCACACGAAAGCTTACTCCGCAAGATCCGCTCACTCTCCCTCTACAGCAGACCGTTCGAATGCATGAACTCTGCCGCAGAGCCGTTTCTTGGCCGCAGTTTTATTGCATCCGACCCGCACGCAGCGTCAGCAGGTCTTCTTCCCATGTTCCTGCAGGCGCTGCACAACTGCTACTCATCGGGGCTTGTTTCCGTATCTGTCGGCACAAAAGATATGCTGCCGGAGATCATCTACCGGGAGCAGGATGTCACTCACCGCTTTACCGTGGGACTTGGCAGACCCGCCTTAAACGAACTTTCCTTTCGCGGAAACTGCTTTCATATCGCCGCTCACGGTCGTTTTACTCACGACGAGGAGGAGCGAAGAGTATTTTATGTCCGTCTCACCTTTCTGGAAACACCCTCGGTGCGCATCCTGAAACTTTTACTCACAGGAGATGGCGCGGTCCTGAAGCACAGCGAAACCCCGGGCATTCCCTTTTTGTACCGGAAATTTCACGATGCCGCGCCTCGCAAGCTGCTCCGTCCACTGCTGCTTATCGCTACCGGAGGCAGCGACGAAACCTGTCTTATCTGCAAGCTGCAGCGCATTTTCTCCCCGGAGATCAGGATGCTGCCGGACGTATAACAGAATACAGGCACCGCAGGGAACATCTCCCGCGGTGCCTGTATCTTCATTGTGCCCGGAACATCAGGCAGGCTCTCCTGCGATCCTCTCGCGAAACAGCAGAGATACGCACCAAAGCCCCGCAATGCCAACCAGCGAATAGATAATTCGGGCAAGAACCCCCATCTGTCCGCCGAACACAAAGGCCACAAGGTCGATACCAAACAGTCCGACCACTCCCCAGTTGAGCGCGCCGATGATCACCAGCACCAGCGCAATGCGGTCCCATAACATACAGCACACCTCCCTTCCGAAATAAGCCATGCGGCTTCTACCCCAGTATGTGCGGATGGTTTCCCCTTTATTCACAACAAAAATTTTCGTATCGACACATTTTGGCATTGCATTGGATTTGTAAATTCAGTATAATAGAAACGATACAGGTGCAGCGGAGGTTGGACAAAATGCCCTGCGCCGCCACAAACGATGGAGGATTAGTATGAATCAGAATTTCCTGAAGCTCGGCGTGAAGCCTGCCGACATTCTTCTGCCCCGCGATGCTGATATGAGCCGCTGGGCAGTGGTCGCCTGCGACCAGTTCACCTCTCAGCCCGAATATTGGGAAGAAGTTGACCGCATTGCCGGTGATGCTCCCTCTACCCTGCGTCTGATCCTGCCCGAGAGCAAGCTCAACGATCCCAATGTCGAAGAGCACATCGAAAACATCAACCGTTCCATGGCTGACTATCTCGCCCGTGATATTTTCAAGACTTACGGCGATTCCATCATCTACATCGAGCGCACCCAGTCCGACGGCGCTGTTCGCCACGGTCTGGTCGCTGCCTGCGATCTGGAGCAGTACGACTACACCCCCGGCTCCGGTTCCCTGATCCGTGCTACCGAGGGTACCGTTCTGGAGCGCATTCCTCCCCGTGTCCGCGTGCGTAAGGACGCTCCCATTGAGCTGCCCCATGTCATGCTGCTGGTGGATGACCCGAAGCGTACCTGCGTTGAGCCCATCACCGCCGAGACCACTACCATGGAAAAGGTCTACGATTTCGAACTGATGATGAAGGGCGGCCACCTGAAGGGCTGGAAGCTCACCGATGCCCAGATCGACCGTTTGGCCGATGCACTGACCGCTCTGACCACCGCCGAGGAGATCGAGGCAAAGTATGGTCTTAAGGGCGTTGCTCCCCTGCTGTTCGCAGTGGGTGACGGCAACCACTCCCTTGCCACCGCCAAGACCTGCTATGAGAATCTGAAGAAGGTTCTCCCCGCTGAGGAACTCAAGGATCATCCCGCCCGCTACGCACTGGTGGAGATTGAGAACCTGCACGATGACGCTCTGCAGTTTGAAGCCATTCACCGCGTTCTGTTCGACGTGAAGCCCGAACATCTGCTGAATGCCTTCAAGGCTTACTATCCCGGTGCTCACGAAGGTGAGGGCGAGGGTCATACCGTAGCATATACCTATGAGGGTCACACCGGTTATATCACCGTTCCTAACCCCAAGGTGCAGCTGGCTGTCGGTACCCTGCAGAACTTCCTGGATGCCTACCTGAAGGAGAATGGCGGCGAGGTGGATTACATCCACGGCGACGCTATCACCGACGAACTGGGTTCCAAGCCCGGCAACATCGGCTTCAAGCTTCCCTCCATGGGCAAGGATCAGCTGTTCAAGACCGTCATTGCTGACGGCGTTCTGCCCCGCAAGACCTTCTCTATGGGTCATGCCGAGGACAAGCGCTACTATGTCGAAGGCCGCAAGATCAAGTAATAGCTGTTCAAAACGGTTTTTATGTGATACAATACTCCCGCGGAACTTTTGTTCCGCGGGAGTATTCTTTTTGGAGGTGCACTATGAGAGAAAATATAAAGTGCCTGCGCTGCGGTACGACTATGAATCATGCTATTACAGAAAACATTCAGCTTGGCAAAACAAGCTGGCTCTTCGGAGACTGGCCCAACCTGCTGGCAGGCGCTATGCTTGTGGAAGTATACTGCTGCCCCTCCTGCGGCAAGCTGGAATTTTTCGCCGCGGAAAACAGCGAACATTCCCAGAGCGATACTCCTCAGATCACCTGCCCCAATTGCGGACACTCTCATGATTTTGACTATCCCAGCTGTCCCTTCTGCAAGCATCAGTATTGAACATACGGAGGCGCGCCATGACACACACCGAGCCGGCATATGCCAAGCTGAATCTCACCCTCGATATTCTCGGCAAACGGGAAGACGGTTATCACGAACTGAACATGGTCATGCAGTCCATTGATCTTACCGACACTGTTACTATCACCGAAAAGGATGAGCACGGGCTTTCCCTCAGCTGCAATGTCCCCTACCTTCCCTGTGACGAGAGCAATATCGCCGCAAAGGCTGTTCGCCGTTTTTTCGAGTCCATCGGCAAAGAAGCACCGGGACTATGTATACATCTTGACAAGGTCATTCCCACCTGTGCGGGAATGGCGGGCGGCAGCAGTGACGGTGCAGCGGTTCTACGTATTCTGCGCGCTCTGTATGCAAACGATATCCCCAGGGACAAGCTGGAATCTATCGGCGCGCTGGTAGGCAGCGATGTTCCCTACTGTATCCGCGGCGGCACTGTCCTGGCTCAGGGACGTGGTGAGATCCTCACCGACCTCCCTCCACTCCCCGACTGTTATTTTGTGGTCTGCAAACCGCCCTTTCCCATTTCCACACCGGAACTGTTTGCTCAGGTGCGTGTCAAAAAGCTGCGCTGCCATCCGGACACCGCCGGCATGGTCCGGGCGCTGGAAGCAGGAGATTTGGACGGCATCGCCCACAGAATCTACAACGTCTTTGAGGACGTACTTCCCAAGAAATACACGGAGGTATTTGAGATCAAACGAAAGCTTTTGGACTTTGGTGCCGTGACCGCCTCCATGACAGGCAGCGGCCCCACCGTTTTCGGTCTGTTTCAGGACGAAAACCATGCCAAAACAGCAGCATTTGAGCTTAAAAAAGAGTACTCCGCCACATTCTTCTGCAAAAACGCAACGAAATCGGTTTAAAATGTGAAAACACCGTCCATACTGGAACCACTTCTGAAAGGAGTCCGGTATGGACGGTATTTTTTATGAAAACTCGTTATTTGATCCTTCTCTCCATCGCGGCAGGTCTGATTGCCGTGTCTATTGATGCCTTTCCCATGTGGTGGGGCGTACTGTTTTCTCCCATCACAGAGCAGCTCTCCTGCGAGCCGGTCAGCGAAGAACTGACAAAGGGCTTCTGCTGGCAGATCGACGAGGTCGTCTTTCGCCTGAAAGGACTCGATCTGCTGCGCGACTTTTTCTCTATGCTTCGCAAATAATTTCACAGCAGAAACAGGCGCGCCGCAGTGGCGCGCCTGTTTCTGTTACTGCTCAAAGAATTCCTTATGCACCGCCAGCAGTGCAGGAATCTCATGTTCCTTCCCCACATTCACCGAAACGCAGCGATCACTTTGCTCCATATCCAGCACACGGATCCCCGCATCATTAAGGCAGCGGAAAATACGCCGCGGCACTTCACTCATATGCAGCATCTCCGTTCCGACCAGTGAAACACTGCCGCCGGCATGCGTTGCGCCGGCAAGATGAGGAAGGTCGGGATTCATATTTGGTTCTACCGTTGTTCCGCTGCCGGGTCTGAGACTGGAAAGGACCTGCAGCGCTACATTTCCATCCCTTGCCAGTTCCACGCTGCGGCTATGGAGCACCTGCGCACCGCACAAGGCAAGCTGCAGCATCTCATCACTGTCGATAACGGTGTATTTTTTAGCGCGGGGTACAAGCCGGGGATCGGCAGTATAGACCCCGTCAACATCTGTATAGATCTCACAGCGCAGCGCTGAAAATGCTGCCGCCAGTGCAACCGCCGTAGTATCCGAGCCGCCGCGGCCCAGAGTCGTAATATCACCCTTACTGTCAATACCCTGAAAGCCGGCAACAAGAACGATCTTACCCTCTGCAAGTTCCTGCTCAACACGGTCACGGCCGATCTTTAGAATGCGTGCATCACCGTGCACATCCTCTGTGCGGATCCCAACCTGCCACCCGTGAAGGCTTACAGCAGGCAGGCCCATCTCCTCCAGAAGAATAGCACACAGCGCAACGGAGATTTGTTCACCCGCTGCAAGCAGCGCATCCAGCTCCCGGGGAGCCGGTGCCTCACTCAGCTCACAGGCCTTATCTAACAGGTCATCCGTTGTGTCACCTTGCGCGGACAGAACAACGATCAGTGCATTTCCTTTTCGCCGGCTATCGGCAATAATGGCAGCCACGTTCCGCAGATGCTTCGCATCACGGACGGAGCTGCCACCAAATTTCTGAACGATCAGATCCATGTGGTACTCCCTTTCCCATTCAATAACCAGACTGCCACTATCATTATAGCAGCATCGAAAGGATTGGTTATTGCTGAAGGCTCGGAAGAATAAAATTATCCGGCAAGGATCTCAAAGCGGAGCACACCGTCCAGCGCGCGGACGGACTCCATCACTGTTTCCGGTTCTGTGACCATACCAGCGGTATCTGCTGTGATCGTCACCGCACAGCAACTGTTTGCAGGTACACCGGAATTGATAGTGAGAATATTCGCACCGCTTCCGGAAAAAATAGTCAGTACATTGCTCAGAATACCGGGCACATCCTTAACTACAATATGCACACTGATGATACGGCCTTCCCGGATATCGTTAAGAGGCTGCACAGAATCCTTGTATTTATAAAACGCGCTGCGGCTGATACCGACCATGCGCACAGCATCGCCCACCGTTGACGCGTCACCGGCGATCATAAGCCGCTTTGCCTCCGCGACCTTGATGAACACCTCAGGCAGTGCATCTGCAGCCACAATGTAGAATTTCGTAGAATTGCCCATATTCGTCCCTCCGACAAAGACATTTGTCCACCCAAGTGTAACATATTCGTCTTGTTTTGACAACACCATACACCAAATAAATTCAGGAGATCCGAACTCTATGACCCATGAGACCTTGCCAACGCGCGCACTCCGCGTAATTTTATGGCTGGGCGGAGGATATATATTTATCCGTTTCCTGCTCACGCCGTTACTTCCCTTCTTACTGGCATTGGGACTGAGCGCACTGCTGGAACCCACTGTGCAGAAGCTGCGCCGCAAACTGCATGTACGCCGCAGTTTTTCCGCAGTTATTGTAACGACTGCGCTTCTCCTGATTTTTGGCGGCGCAAGCACGTTTCTGGCAGCAAAACTCGCAAGCGAATTATCCGCCTGGTCAAAGCAGCTTCCGCAGGAACTGGAAACTTTCCCCACTCTGTGGAACACCGCACTCGGCAGAATTGAAAACTGGTATACTGCCTGCCCCCCTTTTCTGCGTACCGCGCTGGACAGATCCGCGAATGCTTTGAGTGAAAACGCCCCCGCACTGTTGGGGAATGTGGGAAGCTTTGTTATGGATAAGATCTCATCCATCGCCGCGACCTTACCGGACATCGCTTTATTCTGTTTCACAACTGTACTGGCAATTTACTTCACAGCTGTTAATTACAGGACAATTCTTTCGTTTTTAAAGAAGCAATTACCGCCATCCTGGCAAATGCGCTGCCGCAGCGCTGTACTGTGTTTCAGAGGCACAATGCTGAAATGGCTCCGGTCAGAATTAATACTCCTGCTCGTCACATTCAGCGTGTTAATGGCAGGATTTATGTGGATGAAACTGGATTACGCCCTACTTGCGGCAGCATTTCTTGCACTTGTGGATGCGCTGCCTGTATTGGGAGCCGGGATCATTCTTGTTCCCTGGTCGCTGCTTTCCTTTCTGATGGGAAATACACCCCAGGCGCTCTCCTTGCTCGCTCTCTACGGCACCGCTTCCCTCATCCATTCTCTGCTGGAACCCCGGCTGCTGGCAGGTCAGGGAAATCTGCCATCCATTGCCGTACTGGCAGCCATGTATCTTGGCTACCGCTTTGTGGGAATAAGTGGAATGCTTGTTTTCCCTTTAGGACTACTTCTGGTGAAACAGCTGCACGATGCAGGTGTGATCAAACTGTGGCGGTAACAGGGTTTTTCGGTAATGTTTTTGTATCTTTGGAGTTGTCATTTCTTTTGGAGCATGATATAATGTGTTGTTAATAAATAAACAACGCAATATGCGCTGAATATACCACAAGGAGTGAAACAATCATGGATGAGAAAAAAGTCATGCTATCCGGCATCAAGCCCAGCGGCGACCTGACCCTGGGCTCCTACCTCGGAGCCATCAAGAACTGGTCCGAGCGTGCCGATCAGTTTGATTGTTATTATTTTATGGCCGATCTTCACACCATTACGGTGCGACAGAATCCCGCCGACCTGCGCCGCCGCACTTTGGAACAGCTGGCACAGTATATCGCCTGCGGTCTGGATCCTGAGAAGAACACACTGTTTATCCAGTCTCATGTACGCCAGCACGCCGAACTTGGCTGGGTGCTGGGCTGCTATGCTATGTTCGGCGAGCTGAGCCGCATGACCCAGTTCAAAGACAAGTCCGCTAAGAACGCGGAGAATATCAACGGCGGACTTTTCACCTATCCCAGCCTTATGGCTGCCGATATTCTCCTGTACCAGCCTGATTTCGTGCCTGTCGGCGAGGATCAGAAGCAGCATGTGGAGCTGACCCGCAATATTGTGCAGCGGTTCAACGGCATCTACGGCGATGTGTTCAAGATGCCCGAACCTTATATTCCCAAGGTTGGTGCCCGCATCATGAGCCTGACCAACCCCACCTCCAAGATGAGCAAAAGCGAAAACGAAGATACCGGCCGCATCACCTTGATGGACGACCCCACCTTCATCATGAAGCAGTTCAAGCGCGCTGTGACCGACAGCGATACCGAAAACTGCGTACGCTACGATCCCGAAAACAAGCCCGGTGTCGCAAACCTCATGACGATCTATTCCGCTATCACCGGCAGAAGCTACGCTGAGATCGAGCAGGAGTTCGCCGGTCAGGGATACGGCAAGTTCAAGCCTGCTGTCGGTGAAGCAGTTGTGGAACTGCTGCGCCCCATCCGCGAGGAATCCAACCGCATTCTGCAGGACAAGGCATATCTGGAAAACGTTTATCGCGCCGGTGCCGAAAAAGCCTCCTATGTGGCAGAGAAGACCCTTCGCAAAGTCTACAAGAAAGTCGGCTTTGTTGCCCGCTGACAGGAGGATACATTACATGCTTGATAAAAGTCAGATTCTTCCCGTGATCCTCGCTTTGGGGATCGCGCTGCTGGTGAGTTTTGTGCTGACACCTCTGGTCAAGCGTCTTGCTTACAAGCTGGGCGCTGTGGACATTCCTAAGGACGAGCGCCGTATGCACAAGGAGCCCATTCCCCGTCTTGGCGGACTTGCCATTTTCCTTGGCTGCATGGCGGCTCTGCTGTGCATCTTCCTGTTTTTCACCCACTTCGCTGCCATTGCCGTACAGCTGCGCGGTATCCTGATCGGCGCAGTGATCATTGTAGCGGTAGGCATCGTGGATGACATTCGCCCTCTTGGCGCCGGTGTAAAGTTCATTCTGCAGATCGTTGCCGCACTGATCGCGGTAGGTCATGGTGTAATTATTAAATCGATTGCCAATCCTCTTCCCTTTGGCGGCGAGTATTTGGATTTTGGCGTATGGGCTATTCCCATCACTGTGATCTGGATCGTAGCTGTTACTAACTCCGTAAACCTGATCGACGGTTTGGACGGTCTTGCAGACGGTGTAAGCACCATTGGTGCTATGACTATGCTGGTGATCGCACTGTTGGGCGGCGATCTGCCGATTGCCATCATCTGCGGCGCTCTCGTAGGTGCCTGTGTCGGATTTATTCCCTTCAACATGAACCCCGCCAAAATCTTCATGGGTGATACCGGGTCCACCTTCCTGGGCTTTATGCTTGCAACAGTTTCGGTACTGGGTCTCTTTAAACTGGCAGTCGGTCTCTCCTTTATCGTGCCCTTCATTATTCTCGGCTTCCCCATTTATGACACCGCAGCCGCATTTACCCGCCGCATTCTGAAGGGGCAGAATCCCATGAAGGCTGACCGCAGTCATACCCACCACAAGTTGATCGACATGGGTATGAATCAGAAGCAGGCAGTGGCAACACTGTACCTTGTTTCCTGCGTACTGGGTCTGTGTGCTGTGATGATCGTGTCCACAGGATATATGAAGACAATTCTTTCTCTCGTTGCATTGGTGATCACCGCATACACCGCGGCCCGTATCGCCCGCTATCCCCATGAGAACAAAAAAGATCAGGCCGACAAGGAGAATCCCTCCGCTGACGGCAAGGAGGATAACTAATATGGAGAAGCTTCGCATTATGAGCGTTTTCGGCACCCGCCCGGAAGCGATCAAAATGGCTCCGCTGGTCAAGGAACTTGGTAGCCGCGATGAGATCGAATCCATCTGCTGTGTTACCGCACAGCACCGCGAAATGCTGGATAGCGTTCTCAAAGTCTTTGAACTGAAGCCTGATTGGGATCTGGATATCATGACCCCCCGTCAGACCCTCAGTTCCATTACCAGCAAATGTCTGATGGGTATGGACGAAGCCATCGAGCAGTTGAAGCCCGATATGATCCTGGTTCATGGCGATACCTCTACCACCTTCGCAGGTGCCTTGTCCGCCTTTTACCACAAGGTACAGGTGGGACATGTTGAGGCCGGACTTCGTACTTACGATAAATACTCGCCCTATCCCGAGGAGATGAACAGAAAACTGGTCACCTCTATCGCCGACCTCTATTTCTGCCCCACCGCAAACAATCGCGAGAATCTCCTGCGTGAAGGCGTGGACAAAGGCCTCTTTATCACCGGAAACACGGTGATCGATGCTCTGAAGACCACGGTTCGCAAGGACTATGTTTTCGAAACCGAGGAACTCAACCACCTTCCCTACGGCAGCAAGAAGATCATTCTTGTAACCTGCCACCGCAGAGAAAATTACGGTCAGCCCATGGAGGATATTATGTCCGCTCTGGCCGAGATCGCCCGCACCCACGAGGACACCGAATTGGTCTACCCTGTTCACCTGAGCCCCGTGGTGCAGGAGTGCGCTAAGCGGCATCTTGAGGGCATTCCCAATGTTCACCTTATCGCCCCCCTCCCTGCCGACGAGATGCACAACCTGATGGACCGCTGCTATATGGTCCTTACCGACTCCGGCGGACTGCAGGAGGAGGCTCCCGCGCTGGGTAAGCCTGTTCTTGTGCTGCGCCGTGAAACCGAGCGCCCCGAAGCTGTTGCCGCCGGAACCGTAAAGCTGGCCGGTGTTGCAAAGGACGATATCATCTCCATGGCACACACCCTGATCACTGACGAGGCAGCCTATGCCGCTATGGCACACGCAGTAAACCCCTACGGCGACGGTTTCGCCTGCCGGCGCATTACCGATGCTATTCTGTGGCATTTTGGCCGCGGTGAAAAGCCGGAGGATTTTTCCGCCTGACATTCAAGCAAAAGGAGCGGTGACCCATGAAAAAGAGAAGAACGCTCTTTATGATCCTGATTCTCACGATCCTGCTGTTTACGGTAATTTTGCTGGTGCAGCGCACATTCCACAACGATAATGTCATCATCCTGCCCGAGCATACCACAGAGAGTGACACCGGAGAAAACACTCAATCCCCTGACAATCTTAATGTTGTTGCCATCACTCCGGACACTGTGCAAACCGCAATCAAGACGCTTTCCCGTCCGGTCACCTATCACCGCACTCAAACTACAGAACTGTTCTGGAACGGTGGCTCCTCTGCCACTACAGCTCAGGTCGCAGTCAGCGGCAGCATCATGCGGCTGGACATCATGCAGCCGGATGGAACCGTATGTCACACACTCCTCAGCGGCAACCGCTGCGCTGTGTGGTATGACGATGAACAGGATTGGATCGATCTGAATGCCGATCAATATTCAGCGGACGCGCTGCAGAGCATGCCCACATATGAGACAGTGCTGCAGCTTCCCTCGGAGCAAATCTCTCGCGCCGAATACTGCTCAAAAAACGGTGTGTACTGTATCTATGTGCAGACTAAAGAGGACGAAAACGGCTATTCGGATAGTTTTTGGATCAGCGTTCACAGCGGTTTATTGTATTTTGCCGAGCGAACTCACGAGGGTCAGCTGATTTACCGGTTCAGCGCCGGAGAGCCGGAGCAAGGGGAGTCTGCAGAATCCTTATTTCTGCTGCCTGACGGCACCCAGTTCCGTCCCTGATCATTTACACAGCATCATCACCGATAAAGGAGAAACGCGTTTATGAATATCCGTTCCAAAGCGCTTCGATTTACCCGCATCGCTATTCTTGTCGCATTGATTTTCCTGCTGTCTATGATTCCCATCAAATTTGCACTGTCGCAAATTCCTGTAATCATTGGCGCAAGCTTGTTTGGACCGGCAGCAGGCGCTGTCCTCGGCTTTTTCTTTGGTCTGAGCGAGTTCGTTCGGGCGCTGAACGGAACAGTACTCCTTCCCGAGATCGCATTCGCCGAGGCACCGGTTATCTATACTCTTATCTGCTTTGGCACCCGTATTCTGATGGGCTGGCTCACCGGACTTGTGGCATCCGCCTTCAAAAAGAAGGCAGAAAGCAAGGCGCTCACCGCGGAAAAATCTGCTTCTGTAAGCCTGGTACAGTACGGAATTATCGGCTTTGTCGGTTCCATGCTGAACACTGTGCTGTATCTCGGTTCTTTCCTTGTGCTGCTGACCGACGTGATCGCCGGCCAAGCCACCGAGGGAACGAATGTATTTGTATATGTGGTGATCCTGGCCGTATTTTTTGGCATTCCCGAGGCGCTGATCGCCTCTCTTGTGGTACCCGCTGTTTGCAGAGCAATGGATGTGATCTTCCGTCGCCTGCCTACCCCTAAGTCTTAATTACATATAGCAAACAAAAGCACCGCCGGGCAGTTCACACTATGCCGGGCGGTGCTTGTGCTTTTATCTTGTTATTCTTCCAGTAACCCCTCGAGATCCGCAGGAGTTATGGTGAGGATATCCTCATCCGTCGGTGCTTCCATTACCGCGATGCGGTTAGCCTGATTGGCAACGATCTTCTCAAATAGATTGCGAACATCGCGTCCGTTGCCAAAATTATCGTCGCGATCTTCATAGAGCCTGCGCAAATGTTCACGGACAGCGCTGTCCGCTTCTTCACTCAGCTTGTAGTCGTTTCGCTGAACTCTGCCCATAAAGATTTCATAGAGCTGATCTCCGTCATAGTCAGCAAAATCCAGATATTTATTGAATCGGGACTTAAGGCCCGGGTTGGAGTCGATGAACCGGGGCATCAGAGAGGCATAGCCTGCCACGATCACCACAAAGTCATCGCGGTGATCCTCCATCGCCTTCAGGATCGTGTCAATGGCTTCCTGACCAAAATCCTTATCCGCCTTCTCCGGTGCAAGGGAGTATGCCTCGTCGATAAACAGTACACCGCCCAGTGCCTTTTGAATGACTTCCTGGGTCTTGATAGCCGTCTGTCCCACATAACCGGCTACCAGACCGCTGCGGTCCACCTCCACCAGGTGTCCCTTGGAGAGAAGTCCCAACGCGCTGTAAATCTTGCCAATGATGCGGGCAACGGTAGTCTTACCGGTACCCGGATTGCCGGAAAACACCAAATGGAAAGACATATCCGGACATTTCATACCGCGTTCACGGCGCATAGCACGCACCTTGACCAGATTAACAAGGCTGTCCACATCCTTTTTGACCACCTCAAGCCCCACCAGTGCGTGCAGTTCAGCCATCGTCTCCTCCAGTGTCGGCTTTTCAGGCTCAACCTCCTCAGAACTGCCTCCTGCCGGTTCAGCTGCGGGAGCGGCATTCTCCTGATTGGGTGCAGCAGGCGCGGCGCTCTCACTGCCTGCAGCAGGAGCCGCCTTTTCAGCAGGTCTGGGCGGAGCGCCAAAGAAATCATCGTACATACTGCGGGAGGTATCACGGGAAAGGACACTGCTGAATTCATTCATAATATCATTCAGTTTGCCTACTGCTTTTTCTCCCGCCTGAGTACGAAGCACAGGCGACGAGTCCAAATAGTGGGCGGGCGACGGAGTAGGATGGGCACTTTTTACTCCGGCCCTGTCAGATTCACCTGCCAGGCGTTGGTAAAGCTGTGTAATGCGTCTGCTCTCATCATAGGAGAAGCTGCCGTCATAGGTGGCGAGAAGCATCAGGAGATTCTTCTGCACCTCCGCAAAAGTCCGACTCATCGAGGTGCCGTGTACTGTATCATAATGGACAATGCGAGCGAAAAATGAGGGCGCAGCTGTAACATAGGAGGGATCCGCCCGGTAACTATCGCTAGCATTGGAAAATTGCTCGGCAGTAAATCTCACCTGCTCATCGGTGTAGATTTGAGAAAAGGTGATCAGATCCCCCTCGTTTCCACCCCGCATCGCCCACAGGCATAGTGCACAGGATCGGAAATAGGAGTCCACCTCACGGGTGGTGACCGCCAGTTCCTTGGGAATACTTTGGCAGTAGTGACGAATGCTCTCTGCATAATCATTATGATAATTTCTATTCATGGTGACCTCCGGGAAAACATATCATCGAAAGTATATCACAGTAAAATCCGGAAATAAAGTAATACGTCTCAGTTTTTTTCTTTTGCTTGCTATTGACTGTTTCGGGCGAAAAGATTAGGATGATACTATAAACTTCAAAATAAAGGAGGAACTGTATGGATATTTCCCGTTCCGCCATGAAAAAAATCATGCTGCTGATCGCATTTGCCGCGCTTTGCTTTGCCATTGTGTGGAAGCTGGATGCTGTTGAAGCCGGTCTGAATTTTCTGATTGGCATTCTCTCTCCCTTTCTGATCGGTTCCGCACTCGCATTTGTCATCAACGTACCGATGCGGTTTTTGGAAAGCAAGCTGTTTTCTTCTCCCAAGGTACAGCGCCGCCTGTCGGCCGGACTTCGCCGCGGTATCAGCCTGCTGCTGACCTTTCTTATGATCGCGGTCGTTATTGCGCTTTTGGTTCTGGTCATTGGTCCTCAGCTTGCCGATACTGTGGCAGGACTCAGCATCACAGTACAGGACTTCTTTACCCGCACCATCGCATGGGGTGAAGAAAAATTTGCCAACAACCCTGAGCTTTTGGCATGGCTGAGTTCCATCACCATTGACTGGAACGCGATCGATTGGAAGGGCATCTTCGACAACGTCGTCAACTTTTTGAAAAACGGCGCAGGTGATTTCCTCAGCTCTACCATCTCTGTGGCAAAGGGATTTTTCAGCGGTATTGTGACCGCCTTCGTTGCCTTTGTATTTGCCATTTATCTTCTGCTGCAAAAGGAAAAACTCGGTCTGCAGTTCCGCAAGGCATTCTTTGCTCTGCTGCCTAAGAAAGCCGCACAAAAACTGATCGACATCTGCTCTCTCAGCCAGCGCCTGTTCTCAAACTTCATCACCGGACAGTGCATAGAAGCTGTTATTCTTGGTCTGATGTTCTTTGTGGCTATGCTGATCCTCCGTATGCCTTATGCACTGCTGGTGGGCTGTCTGATCTGTGTCACCGCTCTGATCCCCATTGTAGGCGCATTTATCGGCTGCGGCGTAGGCGCTTTCCTGATCCTGATGGTCTCCCCCACCCAGGCACTGATCTTTGTGATCATGTTCCTTGTGCTGCAGCAGATCGAAGGCAATCTCATCTACCCCCATGTGGTGGGTAATTCTGTGGGACTCCCCTCTATTTGGGTGCTGGTAGCTGTATCTGTGGGCGGCAGCCTGATGGGTGTTTTGGGTATGCTGATCTTTATCCCGCTGGTATCCGTTCTCTACACCCTGTTCCGGGAGTTTGTGTACAACCGGCTGGCAGAGAGAAAAATCAAGGTCAAATAATAAAAAGAGTGTTGCAATAGCGGAATAGTCGTAAAACAGCAAATCCGGTCTGTGAACTACACACAGACCGGATTTGCTGTTTAATATGTCGATTTACAGAATCAAAGGCTTTCTTGTGTAAAGGGAGCCTCCGGCGCGTCGCAAAACCGCCATCGCACGACACGTCCAAAGGACGTATGGAAGTGCGCGCTTATCACCTCGTCAAATTGGAATTTGTCAATCACAATGCAATCCAATAACGCCTTAATAAATGATGACCTTCTGCCTCATTATATGCTTCTATGGTATCCTCTAATTTTCCGCCCAACTTTTCACATACATGAATAGAGGCTGTATTTTCTTCGTTAATTGTAAATAATACCTTTTCCATTCCATGTTTTTTTGCAATCCCCAGTCCACAACGAAGAATTTCTGTTCCGTACCCCTTTCCCCATTCCGACACTCTTACTGCATAGCCAACACTTCCAATATCTAACATCACTTTTTCAGGAAATTCAGTTCTGAGTTGAAATTCACCAATAAACTTACCATCATCTACTGCCCAATAGTGAAAACTAATAGGTTGTCCTTCAAGTAGTCCTTTTTCTTTTTTATCATACCAGGATTTTGTCCGTGAGAACCAATTATCATCAATACTATTCGGATTAGTAGGTCTAAAATAGATGATATTATTATCGTACAATTCTTGACAATACTCTTTATATCCTAATGTGTATTCAGGACATCGTTTTATCAATTGCAACATTTTCTTACCCTCACAAATTCTTATTTATCGATTTGATTTCATCATACCACAGTCCATTCACTGACACAACAGCAGGCACAGCAGTGAAATCAAACTACTGTACCTGTAACTGTGTTATGACTGCTGCCCTATCGCAACACTTTTTTATTCGTTCAAATACCGGTTCAGGTAATTAAGCACGCTCTTTTTATCCGCCGACCAAAGCGGTGCTATCAAATCACGCTTGGCTCCGTCGCCTGTGATGCGGTGTACAACAATATGCCGGGGCAGAACAGCAAGGCAGGCCTTGAGCCGCGCCGCATATTCCTCCAGGGTAAGGCACATAAATCTCCCCTGCCGGTAATCTTTTTCCAGATCCGTTCCCTTAAGGACGTGCAGAAGATGGAATTTCACCCCGTCCGTTCCCGCCGAAACGGCATACCGGGTTGTTTCCACCGCGTGAGAAATATCCTCACCCGGAAGGCCGATAATGATATGAGTTACCGTATGGATGCCCGCCGCTTTCAGTTTTGCTACCGCATGGCAGTACACCTCGTTATCATACCCGCGGCGAATATAGCGCACCGAATCAGGTATAACCGTTTGCAAACCAAGCTCCACATATACAGGCTTTTCCCGGTTCAGCCGCTCCAGAAGTGCGACCACAGCATCATCAAGGCAGTCGGGACGGGTGGCAATGGCGATCGCCACAATATCCTCCGGATCCATCGCCTCCCGGTAGATGCGCTCCAGCACAGGAGCAGGAGCATAGGTATTGGTGAATGCCTGAAAATAGGCAACAAATTTTCCGTCCTTGATCTTGGCACTCACCCTTGCTTTTGCCCGCTCAAGCTGCGCGGCAATGCTGCCGCCGCACTCGGCAAACTCTCCCGAGCCAACATCCGAGCAAAAGATGCAGCCGCCAGTCCCCACCGTACCGTCACGGTTCGGACAGGTGAACCCGGCAGAGAGGGACAGTTTGTACACCTTGCAGCCAAATCGCTGCCGGTAGTGTTCATTCAGCGTAGTATACATGGTAGTCTTTCAGATAATGATCCCGTTGCAGTGGTCGACCTCATGCTGAATGATCTGCGCCGTCCAACCGCTGAAGGTTTTCAACCGAATCTGCATCTTTTCATTCTGATACTGCACCTTGATGGAACGATACCGCTTTGTTTTTCTTGTTCCGGCGAGGGACAAACAGCCCTCCTCCGCCTCGAAAGGCTCGCTTTGGCGAATGATCTCCGGATTGAACATGACCATATAGCCACCATCGCACTCAAAGGCGATGATCCGCTTGGCGATACCGATCATATTCGCAGCCATGCCGACGCATCCGTCCTTATGTGCCTGCAGCGTCTCCAAAAGATCCTGTGCTACGGAAACATCTTCTGCTGTAGCGGGCTCGGAAGGCTGCGCTAAAAAAGCAATATCTCTCATGATCTCACGAACCATTGCTGATCCTCCCTTCGCCGTGCTGCCTTGCAACACGGGATATGGTAATGAAATAACTGGGAACAAGAATAAGATCCGCGCCAAGCCATGCCAGAACCTCAGCCACATAAATACCAGATTCATTGAGCAGTGCAGGCAGCAGCAGCACACCGCCGGTACGCATGATAAACTCCGCGATACCGGATACCATGGGAAGCACTGTGTTACCCATGCCCTGCACAGCAGAGCGGGTCACATAGAGAATGTACAGGATGGGAAGGCAAATACTCATGACAGCAAGGTAATCATAGCCGACCTTTGTAGCCTCCGCGATCTCCTGCGGCGTACCGGAAATAAAGAGTCCAACGATGCTCTGACCAAATACAAGCATCACCGCCGAGATCACCGCCGAAGTAGCGACCGCTACCAGCACGGCGGCGCGCATGCCGCGGCGAATGCGGTCAATACGCATGGCGCCGAGATTCTGCCCGGCATAGGTGATCATGGCATAGCCATAGGAGGACGCGGCGATCTCCAGCACACCATAGAGCTTATTGGTAGCAGTAAAGCCGGCAATGAAGGCAACGCCAAAACCGTTGACAGTATTCTGAATGATCATACCTCCTACGGCGATCATCAGATTCTGCAGCGCCATAGGACATCCCAAAGACATAAGGCGCAGCGCCAGCGCGGGACGAACCCTGAAATGCTGCCTGCCCAGCGCCATAAAATCGACCTTTCTGAGCCGCAGAACGCAGAACACACAGGATGCAAGCTGAGCAATCAGTGTAGCCGCTGCCGCACCGATGATTCCCCAGCGCAGCACCGGAACAAAGAGAATATCCAGCGCAATATTGATGACAGACGCAAGGATCATGGCGCTCAGGGGTGTCTTTCCGTCGCCCAGAGAGCGAAGAATACAGGAGAGCAGATTATATGCCATTACAATGGGAATACCGGAAAACATGACTCTGAGGTATGACAGCGCACGGCCCAAAATAGCCTCCGGCGTATGCAGCAATTCCAGCACAGGCTGCGCGGCGAACTGACAGACAATCAGCAGCACGATTGCGCAGGCAGCGGACAGAATAATACTGATGCCTGTTACCAGCCGCAGCTGTTCTTTTCTGCCCGCGCCGAACTCACGGGCCATCAAAATGGAAAAGCCCTGCGTGATGCCCTGGATCATGCCGAGCACCATCCAGTAGAGCCAGTCGGTAGCGCCCAGCGCCGCCAGTGCATCCACACCCAGCGTCTTGCCCACAACCATCATATCCACAACGGTGTAGAGCTGCTGGAAAACATTGCCCACCATCAGCGGCAGGGCAAAGGTCACTATCAGTTTGAGAGGGCTTCCCTCTGTCATATTTTTTATTCTTTCTGCCATATCTACCTCGATACCATATTTTTTATTAGTATTCTATCAGCCTTTTCGAAGATACGCAAGTATACAAAAGAGCACCGCCGCAGCGGTGCTCTTATCTCATATTGGATTACACAACAGCCTGTTCCGCAGCATTTTTTGCCGCTTTTCGATCCTTGAGATACCACGGGAGATAGGAAATAAAGAATAGCAGCGTGATCGCCGCAGCCATCACAGCGGTGCGGAGAATGAAATTGGGGGGCAGGATGTCCAGCACAGAGGGAGTATCCTCGGGTCTTGCCAGGAACAGATAGTTCGCGCCGGGGCCGATCATACGGTTAGCGAAAAAGGCTACTACCGCCAAAACGATCAGTGCCACATATGCCTTGATCATGGACCGAATAGTCGGGCGCATCTTGTGAACGAAAATCATGTAGAACACCGCAATATAACCAAGCGTGTGCTCCAGCCAGAACTGGTAATAGCGGAAGCGGGTGGGACCGGTATAGGAGATCACAGTAGGGGTGATCAGGGCAAAGATCGTACCCGCCAGAAGCCAGAAGTAGCAGATATCAAACAGTGTCTGCGATTTTCCAAGCAGCATATAGCTGGAGAAGATCACCACCCAGCCGCACACTGTGATGGGGAGATGATCCACAGGATTAGGGCCGAGAGACGGAATCGCAACCAGACGCCAGTAGTAGGACATCTCAGAAAAGATCAGAGCAAAAGCCAGCACATGGCGAATGGTTCTGTCGTACTTACTGTGCTCCAGCTTATCACCGAATTTGCGGATCAAGAGGACCAATGCGATCATAAGGATGATCGGCAGAAAATGAGCAAGCGAGAAATTTGTAAATTCAACACTCTCTCCCTTGCCCAGAAAATAAATCAGAAAGTCTTTCATTTTGTACCTCCAACAAGGTTCTCAACCAGCATTTCATTGTCCTTTATAACACGATTTTCCACCGCTGACAACCCTTTGAGGGATTTCGTAATTATTTGTTACTTTTTCATTACCGGCAATGTCGAAAAAAACAGGAAAACTGTGGGAATGCTTGGCGGAATTGTCCACGGTAAAGTATTGAACTTTTGTCGAAGCTCTGCTATAATTAAAATATCTATGTGCACTATGTGCAAGCGCACGGTTATCTGCATGCCGCGCGTTATTTTCCGTGGGATCTACCACACGGATCTAAGAAGGAGGAACTGCCAAATGCCCGAAATCAGCAACACCTTTGTTGTCCTCATGGGTATGGGCACCGTGTTCTTCGGTCTGGTCTGCATTGTCTTCCTCAGCACCATCATGAGCGCTGTGTGCCGGCTGCTTGCAAAAAAGCCGGACTCCGCTCCTGCTGAGAAAGCCTCTCCCGCAGCGAATGCAGCTCCGGCCGCTGTTCCGGCAGCCATTCCCGACCGCAAGGCGATGATCGCCGCCATTTCCGCTGCCATCGCAGAGGATCTCGGCACCGACATCTCCGGCATCCGTATCCGCTCCCTGAAGTATGTGGGCGGTGCCGCACCTCTCGCTGCCCCCGCAGCGGATCGCAGAGCACTGATCGCCGCCATCTCCGCAGCCATTGCTGAGGATCTTGGCACTGATGTGTCCGGCATCCGCATCCGTTCCCTAAAGCATGTGGGCGGCGCTGCTCCCGCATCCGACCGTACCGCAATGGTCGCCGCGGTTTCCGCTGCCATCGCTGAGGATCTCGGCACCGATGTGTCCGGCATCCGCATCCGCTCTCTGAAGAGAGTGGGCTGATCGTACTCAACCCTGTAAATCGGGGGATATCCCCACAATCATATCAACTTACAAACTATAAAAATTTTAGGAGAGAACAAACATGAAAAAGTACAAGGTCAATGTCAACGGTGCTATCTATGAGGTCGAGATCGAGCTGATCGACGGCGCTGCCGCTCCCGCTCCTGTCGCCGCTGCCCCCGCTCCCGCTGCAGCACCTGCTCCCGCTCCTGTCGCCGCCGCCCCCGCTCCCGCTGCTGCTCCCGCTAACGGCGAGAAGGTCACCGCTCCCATGCCCGGCACCATCCTGGATGTGAAGGTTCAGAACGGCGCCGCTGTCAAGAAGGGTGATGTTCTGTTCATCCTCGAGGCCATGAAGATGGAAAATGAGATCATGGCTCCCTGCGACGGTACCATCCTGTCCATCAACACCTCCAAGGGCTCCGCTGTTGAATCCGGTTCTCTGCTGTGCGTGATCGGCTAATGCCGCTCAGCCGGAGGATTCACATATGGATGCAATCTTAAAGTTTATTCAGGATACCGGCTTTTATCGAATCTTTACTGAAGGGAACTGGCAGGTTCTCGTGATGATGCTCATTTCCTTCGTTCTCATGTATCTGGCGATCGTAAAGAAATTTGAGCCTCTTCTGCTTCTTCCCATTGCGTTCGGTATGCTGATCACCAATCTGCCCGGCGCGGAGATGTACCACGAGATCCTGTTTGCCGGCGGCCACATCCACTGGGATTGGTTTGGCGGTGCGGAGATCACCGAGGAAGCGTTGCTTGCTCTGCAGAATGCCGGTGTTTCCGAGGCTGTGGCTGACCTTAGCCTTGCGGGCACCTCCATTTCTATCGGTTTGGTCGATATCCTGTATCTCGGTGTCAAGCTGGGCATCTACCCCTGCCTCATTTTCATGGGCGTTGGCGCAATGACCGACTTTGGTCCCCTGATCGCAAACCCCAAGAGCCTCCTGCTGGGCGCTGCTGCACAGCTTGGTATCTTCATGACCTTTGTGGGCTGCCGCCTGTCCGGTCTGTTCACCGTAGCACAGGCCGCCTCCATCGGTATCATCGGCGGCGCGGACGGTCCTACCGCTATCTTCGTCACCAGCAAGCTGGCTCCTGAACTGCTGGGCCCCATCGCCGTTGCCGCATACAGCTACATGGCACTGGTTCCCGTGATTCAGCCCCCCATCATGAAGCTGCTCACCACCAAGAAGGAGCGCGAGATCGTGATGAAGCCTCTGCGCAGTGTCAGCCGCACGGAGAAGATCATCTTCCCCATCATGGTCACTGTGTTCGTTGCTCTGCTGGTTCCTTCCGCAGCACCCCTGATTGCCTGCCTGATGCTTGGTAACCTTGCCAAGGAAAGCGGCGTTGTGGAGCGACTGAACAAGACCATGCAGAACGAGCTGATGAACATCGTCACCATCTTCCTTGGTCTGTCTGTCGGTGCTACCGCTACCGCCACCACCTTCCTGTCCGGCAAGACCCTTGCCATTATGGCTATGGGTATCGTTGCTTTCAGCTGCGGTACCGCAGGCGGTGTGCTGCTGGCAAAGTTCATGAATCTGTTCCTGAAGGAAAAGATCAACCCCCTCATCGGCTCCGCCGGTGTTTCCGCTGTGCCTATGGCCGCCCGTGTTTCTCAGATGGTCGGCCAAAAGTACAACCCCTCTAACTTCCTGCTGATGCATGCCATGGGCCCCAATGTGGCCGGCGTTATCGGCTCCGCTATCGCCGCCGGCGTGCTGATGGCACTGTTCGGCTAATGAAGGAGAAAAGACCTATGGAAAAAGTGGAATTCCTTTCCAATAAGCCCCTGCTGATCACGGATACCATCCTCCGTGACGCACATCAGTCCCAGGCTGCCACCCGCATGACCATCGACGATATGCTGCCCGCCTGCGAGATCCTGGACTCCATCGGCTACTATTCCTTGGAGTGCTGGGGCGGCGCTACCTTCGACGTGTGCATGCGCTTCCTCAACGAGGATCCCTGGGAGCGCCTGCGCAAGCTGCGCAAGGCTCTGCCCAACACCAAGCTGCAGATGCTGTTCCGCGGCCAGAACATTCTGGGCTACAAGCACTATGCAGACGATGTGGTGGATGCTTTCTGCCGCAAGTCCATTGAAAACGGTATCGATATCATCCGCATCTTCGATGCACTGAATGATGTCCGCAATCTGGAGCAGGCCATTAAGTCCACCAAGAAGTACGGCGGCACTGTTGAGGCTACCCTGAGCTACACCATCTCCCCCATCCACAACGAGGATTACTTCGTGAAGATGGCTAAGGAGCTGGAGCAGATGGGTGCCGACACCCTGTGCATTAAGGATATGGCTAACCTGTTGCTGCCTATGGATGCTTACTCTCTGGTCAAGCGTCTGAAGGAAAGTGTGGATATGCCCATCCACCTGCACACCCACAACACCACCGGTACCGGTGATATGGTGTATCTGATGGCTGCTATGGCCGGTGTGGATATCGTTGATACCGCGCTCAGCCCCCTGGCAAACGGCACCGCACAGCCCTCCACCGAATCTCTGGTCGCTACCCTGCAGGGCAGCGTCCGCGACACCGGTCTGGATCTGAACAAGATGAGCGAGGCCGCTGTTCACTTCCGCAAGGTCGCTCAGCGCCTGAAGGAGACCGGTTCTCTGGATCCCAAGGTTCTGAACGTTGATACCAACACTCTGCTCTATCAGGTTCCCGGCGGTATGCTCAGTAACCTGATCAGCCAGCTGAAGCAGGCCGGCAAGGAGGACAAGTACTACGAGGTTCTGGCCGAGATTCCCCGCGTCCGTGAGGACTACGGTTATCCTCCTCTGGTCACTCCTTCCTCCCAGATCGTCGGTACTCAGGCTGTCATGAACGTCATCATGGGCGAGCGCTACAAGACCTTCACCAAGGAGTCCCGTGCTGTTCTGAAGGGCGAGTACGGCAGCCTGCCCGGCAAGGTCAACGAGGAAGTTCGTGCCAAGGCCGGCATCAA
>JAZLEB010000005.1:0-7654 GCA_045615065.1 Candidatus Pelethomonas sp.
GCCTTCATACCGCCAAAGCGATAATCAGCATTCTCCGTACCGTTGAAATCCTCCAGCACGAAAACATTGCAGTAAGGCTGCATCTCGTTCCGGTCATTCTGAAAACTGCCGTACCCATAACCTACAAAAACTTTCTCTTCCATGGACTTGCCGTCCTTTCTCCGGATTAGCCCGGTAATAAAACTAGGGCACGCAGTACCTCTGCGTGCCCTGCAAATTCAATATAAACCTTGCTATAGGAAAATCAAGCCGTGTTTCACTTGCCATACCGGTAAAAATTTGTTAAACTAACATTGATTGCTTATTTGTACTATCCACGGAGGAAGTTATGGCAGAAACAAAGAAACCTATCTATGATAACGATTCGATCAGTTCTCTGAAGGGTGCTGACCGTGTACGCAAGCGCCCGGGTGTTATTTTCGGCTCGGATGGCTTGGAGGGTTGTGAGCACGCGGTGTTTGAGATCCTCTCCAACTCCATCGACGAGGCGCGAGAGGGACACGGCAGCCTGATCACAGTGACCCGCTTTCTTGACCGCAGTGTGGAAGTGGAGGACCAGGGCCGTGGCTGTCCGCTGGACTGGAACGAACGGGAAAAGCGCTATAACTGGGAACTGGTATTCTGTGAACTGTATGCCGGCGGCAAGTACCGCAACAATGAGGGCGAGAACTATGAGTTTTCCCTTGGCTTGAATGGTCTCGGTTCCTGCGCCACCCAGTATTCCTCCAGCTATATGGATGTTACCGTTTGGCGCGACGGATTTGAGTACGAGCTGCACTTCCGCAAGGGCAGCCCCGTTGGTAAAAAGGGTCAGGAACTGCAGAAAACGCCTCTCACCAAGAAACGCACCGGCAGCCGCATCAAGTGGCTGCCCGACCTTGAGGTGTTTACAGACATTGACATCCCTGTAGAGTATTTCACGGATGTGATGAAGCGCCAGGCGGTGGTGAATGCGGGCATTACCTTCCGCTTCCGCAATGAGACTGCCCCCGGTAAGTTTGAGACCACGGAGTTCCTCTACGAAAACGGTATTACCGACTATGTAAAGGAACTGGTGGGGGAGGAGTCCCTGACTGTCCCCGTATTTTGGGAGACGGAAAAGCGGGGACGCGACCGCGAGGACAAGGACGATTACAAGGTAAAACTCTCTGTGGCTTGCTGCTTCTCTAACCGTACCGCAGCCATTGAGCACTACCACAACTCCAGCTGGCTGGAGCACGGCGGTTCCCCCGAGAAGGCTACCAAGTCTGCCTTTGTCAGCGCTATTGATGCCTGGCTGCGGCAGAACAACAAATATCAGAAGAATGAGGCCAAAATCACCTGGGGTGACGTGGAGGACTGCCTGGTGCTGGTGAGCAACAACTTCTCCACCCAGACCAGCTACGAGAACCAGACCAAGAAGGCTATCACCAACAAGTTTGTGCAGGAAGCCATGACGGAGTTTCTCAAGAGCCGTCTGGAGATCTATTTTATCGAAAATCCCAATGATATCCTGCGGATCGCTGAACAGGTGCTGATCAATAAGCGCAGCCGTGAGAGCGCGGAAAAGACCCGCCTGAATATCAAGAAGACACTCTCCGGCTCCATTGATATCGCCAACCGCGTGCAGAAATTCGTGGATTGCCGTACCAAGGACGTATCGCGGCGCGAGATCTACATCGTGGAGGGTGACTCCGCACTGGGCAGTGTCAAGCTCAGCCGCGACGCGGAGTTTCAGGGCATCATGCCCGTGCGCGGTAAGATCCTCAACTGTCTGAAGGCGGATTATGCCCGCATATTCAAGAGTGAGATCATCACTGATCTCATGAAGGTGCTGGGCTGCGGTGTGGAAGTGAAGAACAAGCATGTCAAGGAACTTAATGCCTTTGATATCAACAATCTTCGCTGGAACAAGGTGGTCATCTGTACCGATGCCGACGAGGACGGGTTCCATATCCGTACTCTGATCCTCACCATGATCTACCGCCTGTGTCCCACTCTCATTGAGCAGGGCTATGTGTATATCGCGGAATCGCCTCTGTTTGAGATCAACAGCGGCGAGAAGACCTGGTTTGCCTACTCCGAGCGGGAGAAGAATGAGATCGTAAAATCGCTGGACGGCAAAAAGGTGAAGATCGACCGATCCAAGGGTCTTGGTGAGAACGATCCCGAGATGATGTGGCTCACCACCATGAATCCCGAAACCCGCCGCCTCATCAAGGTCATGCCTCAGGATGCGGAGGCCACCGCAGCCATGTTCGATCTGCTTCTGGGCGACAACCTGCAGGGAAGAAAGGACTTTATCTCCAGTGAGGGCTATAAGTTCCTTGACCTTGCCGATATTTCGTGAGAAGGAGAAACACTATGGAGCATCTTATCCTTCTTGTGACCTACCGCTGCAAAGAGGGCGCTGCTGAGGAGTTCATCCGCGCTGTTAAGGAAAGCGGCGCGCAGGCTCTTGTCCGGGCGGAGGACGGCTGCCTGCAGTATGATTATCTCATCTCTATGGAAGAGAGCGACACCGTGGTGCTGCTGGAAAAGTGGCGCGACAGTGACGCACTGGCATCCCACCTGCGTCAGCCCCACATGGCAACCATTCAGGAACTCAAGGCCCGGTACACACTGGACAGCAGCGTGGAGCGCTATGAGTGACTATTTCCCATATTATCAAGTAAGGACAAAAAATTATGGCTAAGAAGAAAACCTCTGATGGAGGCGCCAAAAGAGTCAATAATCCCAATGTGATGGGACTAAGAGCTGAGGTGCTGGAGCAGCCGATCACCAGTACACTGGAAACAAACTTCATGCCCTATGCCATGAGCGCCATTGTTTCCCGTGCCATCCCGGAGATCGATGGCTTTAAACCCAGCCACCGAAAACTCCTGTATACGATGTATAAGATGGGGCTGCTTACCGGCGCTCGCACCAAGAGTGCTAACATTGTGGGCCAGACCATGCGCCTGAACCCCCACGGTGATGCGGCGATCTATGATACTATGGTGCGCCTGTCCCGCGGTTATGACGCGCTGCTCCATCCTTTTGTGGACAGCAAGGGTAACTTCGGTAAGGTGTATTCCCGCGATATGGCGTGGGCAGCCAGCCGATACACCGAGGCAAAGCTGGCACCTATCTGCAATGAACTGTTCCGCGACATCGATCAGGATACGGTGGATTTCGTGGACAACTACGATAACTCCATGAAGGAGCCGGCACTCCTGCCTACCACCTATCCCAACATCCTTGTGAGCGCCAATCAGGGTATTGCTGTCGGTATGGCGTCTCAGCTGTGCGGATTTAATCTGGGTGAGGTGTGCGATACCACCATTGCCTATCTCAAAAACCCCGCCTGCGATCTTTCCGCAACCTTGCTGGGACCTGATTTCTCCACCGGCGGTGAGATCCTCTATGACCGCGCCGCGTTGGAAGATATCTACAACAGCGGCAGAGGCTCAGTGAAGATCCGAGGAAAGTACCGCTATATCAAGGAAGAAAATCTCGTTGAGATCTACGAGATCCCCTATACCACCACTACCGAGGCGATCATCGACAAGGTGGCGGAGCTCATCAAGACGGGAAAGCTGAAAGAGATCAACGATATGCGCGATGAGACCGACCTGTCCGGTCTGAAGCTGGCAATCGATCTGAAACGCGGCACCGATCCCGACAAGGTTATGGCGAAGATCTTCAGGACGACTACTCTGCAGGACTCCATCAGCTGCAACTTCAATGTGCTCATTGCCGGAATGCCCCGTGTGATGGGCGTGAGAGAACTGCTGGAGGAGTGGTGTGCCTGGCGTACCGAGGCAGTGCGCCGCCGTGTCTACTTCACCCTGAACAAGAAGAAGGAAAAGCTCCATCTTTTGAAGGGCCTTAAGCGCATCCTGCTGGATATTGACAAGGCTATCAAGATCATCCGTGAAACGGAGGAGGAGAGCGAAGTCATCCCCAACCTGATGATCGGTTTTGGTATCGACGAAATTCAGGCGGAATACGTGGCGGAAATCAAGCTGCGTAATATCAACAAGGAGTATATCCTCAAGCGCGTGCAGGAGGAGGAAAACTTGCGCGACGAGATCGACGATCTGGAAGATCTGGTAGGCAGCGCTAACCGTATCCGCAAGGTCATCATCGGTGAACTGGAAAATGTAAAGAAGAAGTATGCCGAGCCTCGCCGCACTGCCATCGTATACGATCACGAATTGGAAGCTGCCGACGAGGAGGATGAGGTTCCTGACTACGCAGTGACTGTATTTCTTTCCAAGGGCGGTTACTTTAAGAAAATCACGCCCCAGTCCCTGCGAATGGCAGACACGCAGAAGTACAAGGATGAGGACTCTCTGCGCCAGAAGTTTGAGACCACCAACCGTGCGGAAGTTATGTTCTTCACCAACCGCCAGCAGGTATACAAGTGCCGTCTGAGTGACTTTGCGGACACCAAGGCGAGTGCGCTGGGTGACTATCTGCCCACTAAGCTGTGCATGGACGCGGAAGAGAATGTGATCTTTATGGTGCTGCCCGGTGACTACAGCGGTTCGCTGTTCTTCTTCTTTGAGAACGGCAAGGCTGCCCGTGTGGAACTGAGCGGCTACGCCACAACTTCCAACCGCCGCAAGCTGACCGGTGCCTATAGCGACAAGAGTCCTCTTGTATCTATGATGCACTTGACGGAGGACCGCGAACTGGTGCTCTACTCCAGTGAGGTGCGTGCCCTGGTATTCAACACCGCGCTGCTGGCGCCTAAGTCCACTCGCACCACTATCGGCGTACAGCTGATGACCCTAAAACCCAAGTATCACCTCAGCGAGGTGCTCACGCTGGAAGAAAGCAGTATCACGAATCTCGGCCGCTACCGCTGCCGCGCTATCCCTGCCGCGGGTGCGCTGCTGAAGGAAGAAGACAGTGAACAGATGAAGCTGCTGTAACCCCTGAAAGAGAGGATCAATATGAGTAAAAATATCAAACACCCTGTCCTGCGGATTTTGTGGGACTATCTGATCATCACCCTTGCATGTGCGCTGTATGCATTTGGCTTTAACTGCTTCTATCAGTCCAATAACCTGTCTGTGGGCGGTTTTACCGGTGTGGCACAGATCCTGAATTTCTTTATTCCCGCACTGCCCATCGGTACCACCGCGCTGGTGATGAATATCCCTATTCTCTTCCTCGCATGGAAGAAACAAGGCCCCAAGCTGCTGTTCGGCACCATTTATGCCATTGCCATGACATCTCTGATGATCGACGGTCTTAACTATGCCTTCGGTCTTTTCCCGCCGATGGATCACCTGCTGGCAGGTCTGTATGGCGGTGTGGCTGTTGGCGCGGCGGTAGGTATCCTGATGCTCAAGGGCGCCACCACCGGTGGTACTGAGCTGTTGGCTCGCCTTTTGAAGTATGTGATGCCTAATCTTTCCATTGGTAAGTTGTGCCTTATTGTGGATGTGATCGTGGTCATCATTTATGCTGTGGTGTTCAAGAGTGTCGACAATGCACTCTACGGTATTATCTCCATGTATGTGTTCAGTATCGCGGTGGACATGGTGGTGTATGGCTCCAACAATGCCAAGGTGGCCTATATTATCAGCAATCACAGTGATGCTATTACCAAAAAGCTTTTGGATATGGAACTGGGCATCACCCTGTTGAACGGTAAGGGTGCTTTTACCGGTGACGAGAAGAAGGTTGCCCTCTGTGCGGTGAAGCGCAGTCAGATCATTGCCATCAAGGCTGCGGTTACAGAGATCGACCCCAACGCCTTTATCATTGTGTGCGAAGCACATGAGGTGCTGGGTGAAGGATTTGGCGAATACTCCCCGGATAGCCTATAAGTAAAATTACATACGGTAATCATAATGCAAGGAGGAACGCCCCAATGGCATTTGAGGAACTGAAGAAACGTTTGGAACAAAATGGATACAAAGTGTCTGTGTTTTCCACCGGTGCGGAAGCTGCTGATTATCTTGCGGACTCCGTTAAGGGAGTAAGTGTAGGCCTTGGCGGTTCTATGACGCTCAAGGAGATGGGTGTAGAAGAGCGGCTTCAGGCCAATAATACAGTTTTTTGGCACTGGAACAGCTGCGCAGATCCTGCTGAATCCCTGCGTCAGGCCATGACTACGGATGTCTATCTCCTGTCTGCTAATGCAATTGCGGAGGATACCGGTGAGATTTTAAACATCGATGGCACCGGTAACCGCGTGGCATCCTCTCTGTTTGGTCACAAAAAAGTGTATTTTGTTGCCGGCAGAAATAAGGTGTCCCCTGACTATGAGCACGCTCTTTGGCGTCTCAGAAATGTGGTGGCGCCCAAGAATGCCCAACGGCTGGGCCGCAATACCCCATGCGCTGTCAATGGGGACAAATGCTATGACTGCAACTCCCCTGAGCGCATCTGCAATGCTTTGGTGGTGTTCTACAAGAAGATTCGATCCATGGATGCCGAAGTGATCCTGGTGGATGAGGATCTCGGCTATTAAGAAAAAAGGGAGGTCTGTGGGATGAAACAACGTGCCATCGCCCTCACAGTTGCGGTGTGTCTGCTGTTGAGCGGCTGTTCTTGGCTTTTGGAGCGATCCTACAGCAGTGTAGAGCCATACACTGATCGCTATTGGGCCTCCGATGAGGAGGATATTCTGAAGGCGGAGAGCTATCAGGATCTGGTGAATCTTCTGCTTATGTTGGTGGATCGGCGCAGTGAGGAAGGCGTGATCCGCTATACGGCTTCTGACTGGGAGAACGGACAGATCCAGGCAGCGCGCGCAAAATATGAGGTTTGCAGTGAGACGGTGCTGGGCGCTTATTATCTGGACAGCCTTGTGGTGACGGTATCCAACGAGGAAAGTTACTGTACCATGACCTGCTATATGAAATATAGAGAGGGTGTGCAGGATATTTCCTCCATGATGGCGTTGTCGGACAGTGAATCGCTGGTGGATCTGCTCCGCCTTGCGGTTCGAGAAGGGCATGAATCGCTGACCGCGCAGTTTATCTCCAAAGTTTCCAGCGGTGAAGTGGAGGAGGCAGTGAATCAGCTTTGGCGTGAGCTGTATCTGATAGAACTTGAGGAGAGCGGAGCGCTGATGCCGCCGGAAACTCCTGAGGATATGGAAACAGACGATAATAGTACCGGAGAGGGCGCAGAAGGCGATACCGATACCGGTGAACAGCCTGACATCGGTGAAGAGGAACCTTCTGTGGAAAGCGGAAATGAAACCGCCGGAGAAGGCGGGGAAACCGATGAAGCAAGTGAGGGCGGTGAAGGAGAGAATGGGGAGAGCACCCCGGAGCCTCCTGCCGAGCCTGAGATCATTTTCCCGCCTTGTCCCTGGACGATCATTTTCTATCCCAATACGCAGAATGCTGAAATCGTGGAGATCAGGCTGAAATAAGACAAAAAATCACTGCTGCAATCTGCGGCATATCCTTAACGGAGAAAATGTTTCCTTTAGAGACTGGAAGATCGAAAGGTCTTCCAGTCTTTCTCTTTTTTCTGTTTTATGTGGGCATCTGCTGTCCCAGAGCATCAAGCTGTTCTCTGGACACCGCAAAGGTGTAGTAGATGAAGATCTCATTGCCGCAGGTACGGGAATACTTTTCAGCCTTTTCCTTGACCTCAATGCGGCGGATGAAGACTCGAAGCAGTTCCGGGGTCAATTCATCCATCTCGATGTACTTATTTG
>JAZLEB010000006.1:0-13795 GCA_045615065.1 Candidatus Pelethomonas sp.
AAGGATGAGCCTCTTTATGTGGTAAACGCACCTGTTGCCGGAACAGCTTATAAGTTTGGTATGATCCAGCAGAATGTTTCTGCTGCCGATGTATACTATCTGACCGGTGATATGGACGGTTATTATATGGCCACCACCACAAACGATGCCAATGCTGTCGATGTATATCTTGAGAACACCACAGGCGGTTACTACCTCTACACTGTGATCAACGATATCAAGACCTACATCAACATGGTCGTTAGCGGCACTTATGTCAACGGTGCCTATGAAGCAACCGCTTCTACCGTTTACATCTTTGACGAAGCAAGCAAAACCCTTGTTGCACAGGTCAACGGTTCTACTTACTGGTTCGGCACCAGAAACGATAAGACCTATACCACTGTGGGTCCCTGCGATGTTTCCTACAACGGTTTCTACTGCCAGTTCTACAGTGAGACCGTTGATGATTCCGCTCCCACCTGTGAGCACACCAACACCACCATTGAAGGCGCAGTAGCAGCTACCTGCACTACCGACGGCTATACCGGCAAGACCGTCTGCTCTGATTGCGGCAAGACCATCGGTTTTGGTCAGGCGATCCCTGCTTTGGGCCACAACTATGAGAACGGCACCTGCACCCGCTGCGGCGAGGCTGAGCCCGCCGGCGGAGCTGCTACTACTGTCACCGTTTCCATCAAAGACTATGCAGCGGCAAACGGCTGGAGCAATTCCATTCAGTACAAAGAGCTGAAGATGGATGACGCGGTCACCGTCACGGTTTCCGGAACCCAAAATACCGGTAAGTATTACACCAGTGGGTATGAATGGAGAACCTACCAGACGGAGAATCCTTCCATCGTTGTCTCCGCCGGTGACAAGACCATTGTCTCTGTTAAAATCACTTACAATGTTAATAAGAGCGGCGTTCTGACGCTCAATGGTACCAACATTGCCTCCGGTACCGTTGTGGAAGTGAATGCCTCCTCCGTTACCTTCGGCGTTGGCAACAGCGGAACCGGAACTAGCGGTCAGGTCAAGATCACTGCCATCGAGGTGGTTTATGCCGGCGGCGCTAACCAGCCCGAGGAGCCTGCTTGCGAGCACACCAGCACCAAGGTTGAGGGTGCCGTTGAAGCTGCCTGCACCACCAAGGGTCACACCGGCAAGACTATCTGCGTCGATTGTAATGCAGTTCTCAGCGAAGGTGAAGAAATCCCTGCCCTGGGCCACAACTATGTGAACGGCAAGTGCACCCGCTGCGGCGAGGCTGAGCCCGCCCCCGGAGCTGAGGTTACCGTCACGGTTTCCATCAAGGACTATGCTGCTGCAAACGGTTGGAGCAATAGCGTTCAGTACAAAGAGCTGAAGATGGACGACAATGTTACCGTCACGGTTTCCGGCACCCAGAATACCGGTAAGTATTACACCAGCGGCTATGAATGGAGAATCTACCAGACGGAGAATCCCTCCATCGTGGTTTCCGCCGGCGATAAGAACATCGTCTCTGTCAAAATCACATACACCGCAAAAAATAGCGGCGTTCTGACTTTGAACGGCAGCAAGATCACTTCCGGCACCGTTGTGGATGTGAATGCTTCCTCTGTTACCTTCGGTGTCGGCAACACGGGCACTGCCACCAACGGTCAGGTCAAGATCACTGCTATCGAGGTTGTGTATGTTGGCGGAGGAACTACCGAGCCTGAGGAGCCTGTCTGCCAGCACACCAATACCAAGGTTGAGGGTGCCGCCGAGGCTTCCTGCACCACCAAGGGTCACACCGGCAAGACTATCTGCGTCGATTGTAATGCAGTTCTCAGCGAGGGTGAAGAAATCCCCGCTTTGGGCCACAACTATGTGGACGGCGTCTGCACCCGCTGCGGCGAGGCTGAGCCCGACCCCAACGCCCCGGTTACTGTCAAGGTTTCCATCAAAGACTATGCAGCAGCAAACGGTTGGAGCAATTCCATCCAGTACAAAGAGCTGAAGATGGACGACAATGTTACCGTCACGGTTTCCGGCACCCAGAATACCGGCAAGTACTACACCAGCGGGTATGAATGGAGAATCTACCAGACGGAGAGTCCTTCTATCGTCGTTTCCGCCGGTGATAAGACCATTCTTTCTGTTAAGATCACTTATAATATCAGCAATAGCGGCGTTCTTACCCTCAATGGTTCCAACATTGCTTCCGGCACCGTTGTGGATGTGAATGCCTCCTCCGTCACCTTTGGCGTTGGCAATACCGGAACCAAAACCAACGGTCAGGTTAAGATCACCGCGATCGAGGTGGTTTATTCCAACGGCGGCCAGGGCGGCGAGCCTGAGCCTGATCCCGTCTGTCAGCACACCAATACCACCGTTGAAGGCGCAGCAGAAGCCACCTGCACCACCGCCGGTCACACCGGCAAGACCGTCTGTGCCGATTGCGGCGAGACTGTCAGTGAAGGCAGCGTGATTCCTGCACTGGGTCACAATTATGTGGACGGCATCTGCACCCGCTGCGGCGAGACCGAGCCCATTACCTATGAGATCTCCATCGACCTGACCACCAAGGACAACCGCACTGTTTACAGCGCCGAGCAGCAGGTTTGGAAGCAGACCGGCATTACCGTTACCAACGATAAGGCCGCTTCCACAAACGATGTAGGCGATTATGCTCCTGCTCGTTTCTATAAGAGCTCCAAACTGACGGTTTCCTATCCCGGTATGATGAAGATCGTCTTCAACTGCAACGATTACAAGGACACTTACGCTTCTGACCTGGCAGCCTCCATCGGCACCATCGATGGCGTGACCGTTACTGTTGACGGCCTTGTTGTTACCGTTCAGTTCGCAGCCGCGCAGGACAGCTTTGTGATCGAGAAGCTGGCCGGACAGGTTCGTGTGAACAGCATCACTGTCATCTCCACCACCGAACCCTGCCAGCATACCAACACCACCGTTGATGGTGCCATCGACGCAACCTGCACCACTGAAGGTCACACCGGCAAGACCATCTGCGCCGATTGCGGTGACACTGTCAGCAAGGGCGACGTGGTTCCCGCTCTGGGTCACAACTTTGTGGACGGTGTCTGCACCCGCTGCGGCGAGGCCGAGCCCGCTCCCTCCTGCCAGCACACCAACACCACCACCGAAGGTGCTACCGATGCAACCTGCACCACCGAGGGTCACACCGGCAAGACCGTCTGCACCGACTGCGGTGAAACCGTAAGCGAAGGCAGCGTGATCCCTGCACTGGGTCACAACTATGAGAATGGTACCTGCACCCGCTGTGGTGAGCACGGATACGCCTTTGGCGTGATCGAGTCCCCCGTTGCCGGCATCGGGTATAAGTTCGGTATGATCCAGGAGAATGTCTCCAGCACCAATGTATACTATCTGACCGGCGCTATGGACGGCTATTACATGGCTACCACCACCGACAAGAATGCTGCCATCGATGTATATCTGGAGAACACCACCGGTGGTTACTACCTTTACGCCATGATCAATGGTGTCAAGACCTACATCAACATGGTCGTCAGCGGCACTCATGTCAATGGTGCCTACGAAGCAGCCGCTTCCACTGTGTACACCTTCGATGAAACCAGCATGACCCTTATTGCTGAGGTCAATGGTTCCAACTACTGGTTCGGCACCAGAAATGACAAGACCTACACCACCGTGGGCCCCTGCGATGTTTCCTACAATGGTTTCCACTGCCAGTTCTACGGTGATATTATCGAGGATGTTACTCCCCCCACCTGCGAGCACACCAGCACCACCACTGTGGGCGCCATCGAGGCAACCTGCACCACCGAGGGTCACACCGGCAAGACCATCTGCGCCGATTGCGGTGACACTGTCAGCGAAGGCACCGTGATCCCCGCTCTGGGCCACAACTATGTGGACGGTGTCTGCACCCGCTGCGGTGAGGCTGAGCCCAGCACCCCCGAAACCAACGAAGTCACCATCGACCTGACCACCAAGGAAAACCGCACCGTTTATACCGAAGATCAGCAGGTATGGGAGCAGAACGGCATTACCGTTACTAACGACAAGGCTGCTTCCACCACCAATGTTGGCGACTATGCTCCCGCCCGCTTCTACAAGAGTTCCAAGCTGACTGTTGCATACCCCGGTATGACCAAGATCGTGTTCAACTGCAACAATTACAAAGACACCTACGCCGCTGATCTGGCAACCTCCATCGGCACCGCCGAGGGTGTGACCGTTACTGTTGACGGCAGTGTTGTCACTGTTGTATTTGCAACCGCACAGGACAGCTTCGTGATTGAAAAGCTGGTCGCACAGGTTCGTGTAGACAGCATCACCGTTACCGTTGCTGCTGATGAAACTCCCGAAATTCCCGAGACACCCTGCCAGCACACCAACACTACCACTGTGGGTGCCACCGATGCTACCTGCACCACTGAGGGTCACACCGGCAAGACCGTCTGCGCTGATTGCGGTGAGATGGTCAGTGAGGGCAGCGTGATCCCCGCACTGGGTCACAACTTTGTGGACGGCATCTGCACCCGCTGCGGTGAGGCCGATGGTACTGTGAAGCCTGAGCCCACTCCCGATCCTGAGCCCGAGGAGCCCAAGGTCTATATCGTATCCTTCAGTCTGAACGGTCACGGCAAGCCCATGGCTTCCCAGAGAGTCACCGAAGGCACCAGGGCAGCAAAGCCTGCTGATCCCACCGCTGAAGGCTACATCTTCGAGGGTTGGTATCTGGACGCAGCATGCACCATTCCTTACAACTTCTCCAGCGTGGTTACCGAGAGCTTCATGCTCTACGCCAAGTGGACTGAGATCGAATCCGAGCCCGAGGTCAATGTTGACTCTGCCGAGGTCTTTGAGGATCTGACCGAGGAAGCATGGTACTTCGATGCTGTTGACTTCATGGTCGACAATGGCCTGATGAATGGCGTGAGCGAAACCGAGTTCGCTCCCGAGGAAAAGCTCTCCCGCGCTATGATGTGGACCATCCTTGCCCGCCTGAGCGGTGAGGATACCGACGGTGGCGCAAACTGGTATGACAAGGGCCGCGAGTGGGCCATGCATGCCGGTATCAGCGACGGCAGCGATGCCAATGCCGAGATCACCCGTGAGCAGCTGGTCGTCATGCTGTGGCGCTTCATGGGCGAGCCTGCCGCCACCGGCAGTCTGTCTGCCTACACCGATGCTGACAGTGTCAGTGATTGGGCAAAGGACGCTATGGCATGGGCCATCGAGACCGGTCTGGTCAACGGCACTACTCCCACCACTTTGGATCCCAAGAGCAACGCTACCCGCGCACAGGTGGCTACTCTGGTTCAGCGCTTCTACGAAATGATGGAAGCCAAGAACTGATCCCCAATAACGAAACAAGAGCCTGTACCCGCAAGGGTACAGGCTCTTCAGTTTATGGTTGGAATATAATTTACTTCTTTCTCAGGAAGAAAAGTCGTCTGCGCTCCGTTTCTTCTCCGGGCCACGCAAAATGCTCCAGCCGCTCCACAGTGAAATAACGGCTGAAAGTCTCCGCCCACTCCTCATCCGTGCGGCACACCAGGCGGAGAATGTCATTCACAAATACATGGTTCCCATTCTTCACCGTCATGTTTCTCTCGGGATTATCCATCGGCTCCATGTAATAATTCATTCCAATGACCACCCTTGCATTTTTGCGTGCAATGCGGGCAAAGTTTGTAATGATCTGCTCCGAGACCGTTTCGGGGATCACATCCAGCACATTGGAGCAGAAAATGCCGTCATAGCTTTCCGCGGCAACCTCATTCAGCCATGTATCCGGCACACAGTGAGTTGTAATATACCCATCTACACCATAGAGCTTTGCATAAAATTCTGCCGACTCCGCCGCATTTGCTGATACATCCACAGCGGTCACACGTTGACAGCCGCTTTTCGCCGCAATGACTGCACCCCAGCCGCTGCCGCAGCCGTAATCCAGCACACTGCTGCACCGCCCCAAAGACTCTGCCGCACGCAGAAGCTTTTCAGACGGCGCACGGCTCTTCCATCCGTTCTCGTCAAAACAAGTCTCCGCTTGCTGTTTTGCAGCTTCATCCATAAGAAACGCGATGTTCCAGAAATCCTTCGCGATCTCGTAATCACGGCGCAATTGATCATTCATTCCCCGCTTCTCCTTTAAAAAATACCCTTATTGTACTTTTTCATGGCGGCAAAGGCGATCACAAGTCCCACAACGAGCCCTGCCAGCATCACGCCAGTACCGATCAGGGTAAACATTTCATTTTCCATATACAGGGCAGCGGCAAGCAACGCACTGTATGCCATGACTGCTGCACCGATAATGATCGTTCCCAAACCAACTTTTTTACCAAAGGGGATCCTGTCCTCCTCTGACACGCGGTTTCTGTGATAGGAATGGAGAGATGAAATGTTCCCCCGCATATTGGAAATTCCAAGAATAATACACACGATCCCAACAACTGCAGTTGTAATCACTCCAGGCATATTTTTTCTCCTTTCCTTTCGTCAGTTCCAGATGGCATTCTGTCCTGTGACCCATTCACCCCATTTACTGGCCCAGGATTCTACAAAACAGGATGTATATGGGATCTTCTTTTCCCGGCGCAGTTTTCTAAAGTAAGGAACATTTGCCCACAGAACAGAAATGAGTCCCACGATCAGGTACAGCGGGCCAAGGACTGCAGATTGGATGCAGTGACCGTACTCATGTACTCTGACCTTCTCCGCGCGGTCACTCTCCGCATTGGGTGTAAAGATAAACAATCCCAGGCTCATGCCTCCGCCGGAATTCCAGCGGGTATCAATACTGCCCCGATAGATTTTGTGGGGACAGTGGATATGTTTCAGGAAAACAACGGCACCAAGCAGTGTCTGCGCGACGCCCCATGTGCACTGCAGGAACATAAGGAGTATTCGTTTCACTACACTTCCTCCCCACCTAAGAATTCCTCATCAAAATCTCCGGAAAACAATTCCTCATGGAGCTCCCGCGCCCGTGCTATATGCTCGGCAGGAACATACACATTTTTTCTCTCCTGCAGACCGGTCGCCAGTGAAAAACCGGCACCCTGTACAGGCATTGCAGTACAGGGAATCCCGTTGTCCCGCAGCACCTGCATCAGCATTTCGGCAAACATAGCTTCCTTTTCCGTAAGCAATTCATATCCGTTATTCATAATCATACTCCTCTCAGCAGATTTGTACCCTTCATTACCATTTCAGTGTATCATATGAAGAGGCCGATTTCAATCATATCAACTCGTGGACAATCCAACCGTTCCGTGGTATACTGAGCAAAAACAACGGGAGACAGCATCATGGAAAATGCAAAAATATATGCTATGCCCTTCGCTAAAGTTTACCCACTGCTGATTGCGAAAGCGGAGCGCAAAGGCAGGACAAGAGCAGAAGTTCTGCAAGTAACCGCGTGGCTCACAGGGTATTCTCACGGTCAAATCGAATCTATGCTGCAAACCGATACCTGCTACGGTGATTTTTTCCGCAACGCACCCGCGCTGAATCCCAAGCGGGTACTGATCAAGGGCAGCATCTGCGGCGTAAAGGTGGAACTGATCGAAGACCCTACCATGCAGGATATCCGCCGTCTCGACAAGTTGGTGGATGAACTTGCCAAAGGCAAGGCGATGGAAAAGATCCTTCGAAAATGATAATAAAAAAAGCCTGAAATCATGAGATTTCAGGCTTTTTATTATTCGTTCTCCTCCAGCACCACTACATTCACCTGTCCGCTGTATGCGGTACAGCCGTCCACAGCGATAATACCGGGTGCAAAATAGGGGCTGAAATCCGCACCCTCACCGAACTCGCTGCCGCGGTTCTCGTACCGCGCATGACCGTAGGAGGTATGCCAGTGTCCACACACCACCGTTTTTTCATCACGCACCGTGCGTACAGCATCCATACCGTTGTGCCAGCGGGCACGTTCCCACTGGTAAGCGCCGGAACTGCGCCAGTCCTCATAGGCGCGGAACGCTCCGTCCTCGCACGCACAGGGGATCCAGCCGTGAACAAACACATAGTGCTCACTCTCGAAATAATCTGTCATGGCAGGGATGATACGCTGATAGTACGGAGTATTTCGCGCTGCTTTTGCTAATACTGCTGGGTTTACCAATGCCTCCCGCTTATCATAGCCGGTCAACTGCAGCGCGGTGTCAAAAGTACCGTTGTGCCTGTGGTGACTATAGGGAACGCCGCCATCCACGGTAACAAGATCCACAAAAAGATCTTCGTGGTTTCCTCTCACCAGTATGACCCTGTCCTGCTCCATCAACTCCAGAATAAACGCTTGCAGTTCCTCCGCCTCGCTGCCGCGATCAAAGAGATCGCCCAGCACAACGAGTTTATGCGGTTCGGTCTCCGCAAAGAAGCCTTCCTCTGTCAGCGCCGTGTGAAGTTTGGAACAAAACCCGTGAATGTCAGACACCACATAGTATTTCATACCGGGTTCACTCTCCTTTTACCTCAGCCGTACAGTTCCTGAAAGCTTGCGTAGCCGGTAGCCACATAAGGTGTGGGGTTATAGTCGGTCTTACTGCTGATCGTTCCGCCGCCGGTAATGTTACCGAACATCTCACCCCAGCCGCCATAGTAGTTGAGATACTCTCTGAAATCGTTGTAATGGTTTGCGGTGTAAAAGACATAGATCTCATCGGTCTCATAGATTCCGTTGTGATTCTTATCATCGCGGGTATAGACCAGACGGGCGGCACCGCGGGTAATGATGGTGCCGTCATTATAGATCTTTACAGCATAGTCGCTGCTGGTAAAGGTTCCGGTGGTGCCGATATCCATTTCATAGTACTGCAGATCACCGCCGCAGCCGGAGATATCAGGCAGCACCGGCTCGTAAGGATACTTGCTTGTATTGCCGGAGAAGCGGGAATGATTACCGCGCAGGAAGATCCCCCAGGGACTGGTACCGACCTTAGTGACCTTCTTGGAGGTGTAGTTGGCGGGCAGGGAATCCTTTGAACCGCCAAAGGCATACATATATGCCGCCACTTCTTCCAGCGTGATATAGGCAGCGCCCTTATAGATCCTGAGCACCTCTCTACCGTAGGCATCCACCACCACATAGGTATTGCCATCGTCCAAATAATAGCAGTCGGTATTACGAATCAGGAGTCCATCTTCATTCACAGGCTGATATCCGGACACAGTTGCCTCCTGATCCGGTACCGTGATCATGCCGGACAGCAGGAAATGCTTTGTGCGGTACATTGCGTCTGCATAGCAGCAGGCAGGGGCGTAATCAGCATAAAACGATTCCTTGTCTATACCTTCATAAGGGTCCGAGGTGTGCCCACTGCAGGCAACGATCTCAGGAACATCAATATGCAGATCATTGTTCTCTGCCTGCCCGCCGCCAGCAACAGAAAGATTCTGCGCGCCGCAGCCGGAGATCAGTAGAACAAGCACGATCAGTAAGGTCAGGTAACGTTTCATAGTTTTCTTCCTCTCACATTTTATCGCTTGTATTATACAGGATTTCCGCAAAGCAGTCAAACAGATGCTGTATAAAACCGGTGCTACTCTTTTCACTCTCAATATGTTATAATAACGGTGTGCTCACCATGAGCCGCATTTTCAGGAAAGGAACTTAAGTATATGAAAGTTTACGGAGCCGAGATCTGCGTGGATTGCAGAAACTACAAAGCCATTCAGAAAAGTCGAGGATTTGAAGCGGAGTATATCGACATCACAGAAAACACCAAAAATCTTCGGGAATTTCTGGAGATCCGCGACAGCGACAGTGTATTCGAGCCTGTAAAGGCGCGCCACGGCATCGGCATCCCCCTGTTCGTGCGGGAAGATGGCACCAAGACCTTTGATTTTGATGAAGCTTTTTCCTGGATCGGTCAGCCGCCTGTAAGGAAGGAGGAGATCGTGGAAAAGATCACTACCTGCGGGATCGACGGCTGCAAGTAAATGAACGACCGGAGCACTGCACAGTGCTCCGGTCGTTTTGATCATTACATTTTCTCGGGGGCTTCCACACCCAGCAGAGCCAGACCGTTTTTCAGGACGGCGCGGGTGGTATCAGCCAGCTTCAAGCGGGCAGCAACGATAGTTGCCTCTTCGCCCTTGATACGGCAGGCATTGTAGAACTTGTGGAAGCAGCTTGCCAGATCCACCAGATAACGGTTGATAAAGCTGGGGTCATAGTCACGGGCAGCAAGGCGCAGCGCCTCACAGTACTGGGACAGCTGCTTGATGAGTGCCAGTTCGGTCTCACCGGAGAGGATAGCGATATCCACATCAGCAGCGGCGGGAACAGTGCAACCCTCGCTCTCCAGTGCGCGCAGCAGGGAGCAGATACGGGCGTGGGCATACTCAACATAGTAGATGGGGTTCTCGCTGTCCTCACGAACAGCAAGGCCCAGGTCGAAGTCCATCTGGGTATCGGGCTTGGCGTTGAAGAACCAGCGGGTAGCATCCACAGGCACCTCGTCCAGCAGATCGGTGAGACTGATGGCCTTACCGGTACGCTTGCTCATCTTCACCAGCTCACCGTCACGCAGCAGCTTGACCAGCTGCATCAGAACGATGTCCAGCCGCTCGGTACCGTTGAGACCCAGCGCGTCCATAGCGCCCTTCAGGCGGGCCACGTGGCCGTGGTGGTCAGCGCCCCAGATATTGATGACACGGTCGAAGCCGCGCTTCTCAAACTTATTGCGATGATATGCAATATCGGCTGCAAAGTAGGTATAGAAACCGTTGGCACGGCGCAGAACGTCGTCCTTCAGCTCCAGCTTGGCAATATCCTTGTCGCTCTTGCCTGCCTTGCGGAGATTCTCCTCCAGAATACGGGAGGTGTTCAGCCACAGTGCGCCGTCCTTCTCGTAGGTATAGCCGCGCTCGGTGAGCTTTTCCACAGTTTCGGCTACATAGCCGCTGTTGTGGAGCTCGGACTCCAGGAACCAGGTATTGTACTCGATCTTGTAGCGCTTAAGATCGGTCTTCATCTTAGGAATGTTGTGGGCAAGACCAAAGGAGGCCAGTGCCTCATGGCGCTCGGCGGTATCGCTGTCCTTATACTGCTCACCAAACTTCTCATAGAATCCCTTGGCAAGCTCGCGAATATCGTCGCCGTGGTAGCCGTCCTCAGGGAAGGGGATAGCCTCCTCACCGTGGATGATCTGCAGGTAGCGGGCCTCCAGGGAGTTTGCAAACTTCTCGATCTGGTTACCGGCATCGTTCACATAGAACTCACGGGACACCTCAGCGCCGGCTGCTTCCAGCACAGCTGCCAGAGTATCACCCAGCACGCCGCCGCGGGCGTTGCCCATATGCATAGGTCCCGTGGGGTTTGCGGAAACGAATTCCACCATGATCTTCTGACCCTTCAGGGTGTCGGCACGACCGTAAGCCTCACCCTCGCTCTCAACAGCAGCGAGCACATCAGCAAACCACTTGGAGCCAAGACGGAAATTCAGGAAACCGGGGCCTGCGATCTCCACGCCGGAGAAATAGCTGCCGGACAGTTCCATGTTATCCATCAGAATGGTAGCGATATCACGGGGACTCTTACCCATAGCCTTGGCAGCAGCAAGGGCAAAGGTGGTGGTGTAGTCGCCATTGGCGGTATCCTTGGGAATCTCCACACCGGCACGAACTTCGATGCCTGCAGGCAGAGCCCCTGCGGCAGCTGCCTTCTCGTAGGCTGCGTTGGTCAGGCTCAGCACCTGATCCTTTGCATTCTGAATCATATTGATCATAGTCTATTACCTCATACTCTCTCGTACACGAATTTTAAAGTGATGCCGTCCCGTAACCTGATGCTCGACGGCAATGCTATATTTGATATCCATAATACCGCCTCTTTCGTTCAGGCGGTGTGCCAGGGACTCGGTCACGATCTCCACTGTCAAAACCCCCATAGGTGTCTCGTACAAAGACATGTGAGGGTAACCGGTATGAAAACGCATCTCATTGTTCACACTGCCGGTGCGGCGCAGAGTAACGGTATCCCCACTGACTGTGAAGCAGGTGGTGGTTCCGTCCATTCCGGTAAGTTCGGTCTCCCGATAGGTCAGGGAAACAACGCCGCCCTCATCAATCGTCATATGCCCTTCGGTGGTCAGTTCTACGGTATCGGGATCGATATCCTCGAAATACTGCTCACCGCGCACAGAAATTATTACATTCTTTTCGATCATAGCTCAATACTTGGAAATATCAATTTTCTGGACCTGACCGGTGATATTCTCGCCCAAGAACAAAGAGGCAAGCTTCTCAAAGCCATCCACCCGGTCGCTGGTATAATAGCGGGACTCGCCCCTGTCTCGATTGGCCAGCATGTTTCTCTCCGTGAGTAATGTGCGGGCCGCTTTTGCGGATTCAGCTCCGGCATCGATCAATGTCACACCGCTTCCAACGACCTTGCTGATCACCTCAGCAATAAGCGGATAGTGCGTACAGCCGAGAACCAATGTATCGATCCCCTCACCGCGCAGCTCTTTTAGATAATCCTCCGCAACGGTCTCGATCACGATATCACCCACATGACAACGCCCCTCCTCCACAAGAGGAACAAACAGCGGGCAGGCTTTGCTGAATATCTTCAGCTCCGGCGCGATCTCCCGGAAACACCGCTCATAGGCGCCGCTGGAAACAGATGCCTGTGTGGCAACAATGCCCACTTTCCCGTTTTTCGTGGCTTGAACAGCGGCTTCCACCGCAGGCTCCACCACACCGATGATGGGCAGATCATTTTCAGCGCGGAGTTCGGAAAGACAATTACTGCTCACAGTTCCGCAGGCGATAACCACCGCTTTCAGATCGAACTCGCTTAAAAACCGCATATCCTGCCGAGCATATTTCAGCAGAGTATCCCTGCTTCGTCCGCCATAGGGAACACGGGCGGTGTCGCCAAAGTATATAATGTTTTCAGAGGGCATGATACGCCGCAGCTGACGAGCCGCGGTCAGACCTCCCAAACCGGAATCAAATACGCCAATGGCGCGCTGATGCAAGGCGATCACCTCCTGATTGCCAACAGTTTATCTCTAACCATAATAGTATACTATGATTCACGCGGGATAACAAGTAAAAATTTGGCCGTTTTGCCCTGCTTTTTCTGTGGAAAATTCCGTGGAAGTCTGTTATGATATACCCGTATGTTTGAAATGAGAGGAGGCAGCACTGTGGAACTGCATCTGACAGAAAAACAATTCCGGCGTCTGCTGGATCTGGTATACATAGGAAACTGGGTGCTCAACTCCACCCGCGGCGAGGATCGTATCCGTGAATATGACGATGTGGAAAGCAGAGTCTTTGCCCACTGCCTTGACCACGGTATGGCGAAGCTGACCGAGCTGTACGAGGGCGAGATCATTCCCTCCCGTGCCTTTGCTGAGGGCGGGATCCACGAAGCGATCCTGGCCTATGAGGACATCGCGTTTTTTGAAATACTGGCTGAAGAACTGGCACTGCGGGATTTGGATGCCGAGCGGGCAACACCGGAGAATTATGACGAAGTCATGGCACGCATGGCACAGTATATGGGCGAATTCGAAGCCCACGGTACAGAGCATATCAGTGTGGATATGGAATAAAAAGGAACTGTCGCAGCATTTGCGGCAGTTCCTTTTTTATTAAATTGGAGTTTATCGGGGAGGTTGCACAGCAGTACGCAAGGCTCCCTCTGACGAGGGAGCTGTCGAGCGAAGCGAGACTGAGGGAGAGATACACCGGAAGTCCTTGTTTTGCAGTCTCTCCCTCCGTCTTTTGCTTCGCAAAATCCACCTCCCTCGTCAGAGGGAGGCTTGAGATTGTACAAACCCGAGAGACCGACAAACTCCAATTT
>JAZLEB010000007.1:0-56599 GCA_045615065.1 Candidatus Pelethomonas sp.
TGGCAGGGCTGCAAGGATATGAACATTATGGATTGCATGGAGTGCCGCTGCTGCGAGTACATCTGCTCTTCCAAGCTGCCTCTGGTCACCATGATCAAGATGGGCAAGAACGGCGTAAGGGGGCTGAACTAATATGCTGATCACCGAACTGAAAGCGAAAGAGACTATCCTCTCTCTTGTGAGCGGTAAGGTATTTATCATCAACTGCCACGGCTGCAAGGAGATCCATTTCCCCGAGCATGAAGCTGACGAGCTCCAGAAGGAGCTTTCCGCTGCCGGTAATGTTACCGGCATTCTCACCACCGATTACATCTGCAACACCGACAACCTGAAGCTTCGCCTGGGTATCGAGAAGTACAAGAAGGCTATTGAGGCCGCCGATATGGTGCTGGTGTTCTCCTGCGGTGTCGGCGTTCAGACCGTTGCGGAGTTCCTGGGCGACAAGAAGGTCTATGCAGCATGTGATACCTATGCCCTCCCCGGCTTCCAGGGCGTTACTCCTCTGGAGTATGACTGCAAGCAGTGCGGTGAGTGCTACCTGAACATCACCGGCGGTATCTGCCCCATCACTGCCTGCTCCAAGAGCCTGGTCAACGGCCAGTGCGGCGGCGCCAAGAACGGCATGTGCGAGGTCGATCCCACCATGGAGTGCGGTTGGGAGCGCATCCAGAGACGTCTGGCTCAGCTGGGCCGTTTGGATGTTCTCAAGAGCCCCATTCAGGTGCGCAACTGGGCAACTGACGACGAAGTTTCCAAGAACTAAAATAAATCTACATTGATTAGGAGCAATATATCATGAAGATTACTGAGTTATTCGAGCGTGGTGAATTTGCTATTTCCGCAGAAGTCGGCCCTCCCAAGGGTATTCACATCGACCATCTGGTGGAAGAAGCTAAGGAATATCTGACCAAGGTTCACTGTGTCAATGTTACCGACAATCAGTCCTCTGTTATGCGTATGGGCAGCCTGCCCACCTGCGTGGCTTTGAAGAATGCCGGTCTGGATCCCATTCTGCAGCTGACCTGCCGCGACCGTAACCGCATCGCTCTGCAGTCTGAGCTGCTGGGTGCCGCTATGCTGGGTATCGAGAACATTCTCTGCCTGACCGGCGACCACACCAAGATGGGTGACCATCCCGGTGCAAAGCCTGTCTTCGATCTGGACTCCGTTTCCCTGCTGTACACCGCATCTCAGCTGGAGAAGGGCAAGGATCTGGCAGGTCAGGATCTTGTCGGTGAGCCTCCCAAGTTCGCAAAGGGTGCCGTTGTGTCCCCCTGCAGCGATTCTTTGGATGCACAGCTTGCCAAGATGGAGCGCAAGGTTATGGCCGGTGCACAGTATTTCCAGACTCAGGCTGTCTTTGACAGCGAGAAGTTCATTAAGTTCATGGAGAAGGCTAAGCAGTTTGGTGTTCCCGTACAGCTGGGTGTTATCATTCCCAAGTCTGCAGGTATGGCTAAGTTCATGAACGCCAACGTTGCCGGTGTCCATGTGCCTCAGCACATGATCGATGCTCTGGCAGCTGACAAGGATCGCGCTAAGTCCGGTGAGACCGGTGTTGAGATCGCAGCTCAGATCATCAAGGAGTGCAAGCCCTACTGCCAGGGTCTGCATATCATGGCTTTGGGTTGGGAGTCCAAGGTTCCCGCCCTGCTGGAGAAGGCCGGTCTGTAATATTTGTTTCAATAAAAGAACCGCAGCACTATGCTGCGGTTCTTTTCATATTATGTAATATTTACATTCCAGCGGGAGTATGATATCCTTATCACAGGTGGTGATTAATCTGAAAATATGGTTCTCTGTTCTGTTTTGGATCTATGTACTACTTACTGCTTTTATCGCAAACAGCTATATACTGCTTCCCGGAAATACACACCTTATTATAGCTCTTTCGGTACTCTTTGCACTGCTCAATCTGTTTATCGGAACGGTTTACCCAAAGATCCGAGATGTACGGCTGAAAATCAGTCATCACGGTGTTCTTCTCCTCTGCGTTTTCGTAGCATCTACGGCCGTATCGATCCTGTATCATATCATCCTTACCTGTGTCGTGCTCTCCAGTAAAGATTATATGACACTTCTGTGGAGTGCGGTGCTGTGTATCTGCGCGGAGGCTATCATTTTTTGGAACGGTATCATCTGCGTTTACCTGACTTCTCATCAGCTGGGCATCAAGCAGCGTGTTACAGGTATCCTCTGCGGAATGATTCCCATTGCTCATCTGGTTATGCTTCGCGGTATCATTAAAACTGTTCTTAAAGAGATCGAGTATGAACTAAAAAAAGAAGAGATCGATGCCAAGAGAGCATCACAGCAGATCTGCAAAACAAAATATCCTATTCTATTGGTTCACGGCGTGTTTTTTCGCGACTTTAAACACTTCAACTACTGGGGACGGATTCCAAAGGCGCTGAATGTAAACGGAGCTACCATATACTACGGGAATCATCAATCTGCAGCATCCATCGAAGACAGCGCAGCAGAAATCGCACAGCGCGTTCGAGACATTGTTCGTGAACACGGCTGTGAGAAGGTAGTCTGGATTGCAGATATGCCCTTGCGAAATTGGATATCGCTCCATATGTTGCATCCCTTACTACCATCAACACCCCACATCGTGGCTGTATGTTTGCTGATCACATGCTGACTAAAATTCCTCAGGAATTCATTGATGATATTGCAAACAAGTATAATTCTGTAACAAAAAAACTGGGAGACCACAACCCTGATTTTTTGGCTGCTGTAAAGGATTTGACCGGTACGCGCTGCATGCAGCTTGATAATGAGCTGGAGAAACCGGACGGAGTCTTTTGTCAAAGTGTTGGCTCTATTGTTAAGAGCGCCTTCGGCGGCAAATTTCCTCTGAACTTCTCTTATCATTTCGTAAAATCCTTCGATGGTGAAAATGACGGTCTTGTCAGCGAAGCATCCTTTCAATGGGGCGATGAGTACCAACTTTTGACTCCCACTGAAAAACGCGGCATTTCTCACGGAGATATGAAAGTGAATATTATTGCACATTCCAATTGATCTGAACCGTGAAAATTTCGACGGATTTGATGTGAGAGAATTTTATGTTACACTTGTCAGTAAACTGAAAAGCAAAGGCTTATAACAATAGGCAGCTTGTGTCCGTTGTCGGCGCAAGCTGCCTATTGTTTATTTGATATCAAAATCCGACAGTAACGCCTCAAACTTTTCAGTAAGATGCTGCTGCCAATCCCCTTCCAGTTCTTCCCATGACTTTCCCGTAGCAGATTCTACGGTTTCCGGGAACAGCAGAATTTGGACAACGATATCTTCTCCGTACAGGTCGAGCAGATAACGAGTAATGGAATTAATCGCGGCTCCTCCAGTGTGGTAGTCCAATTCGTATGAGTCCACATAACAAAGGAGATCGTAAGAGTTATAATAGTCTTCCAGTCCTGGCTGATATTCCCGACCAAAACAATCTGAGAACAAATTTTTCCATCTTTCCTCGCGCGTAACCTCCCACTCATGAATATGTCTGGCGTGCTGCGACTGCACCCTTCCCAGTTCAGCAAAAGCTTGTTCCTTCCAAGTCTGATGTATCTCTTTGCTGAGGACGTAGTCGATGTGATGGAAGTATTCGTGCAAATAGGGAGATATCGCGCGGAGATAAATCGTTCCATCAAACAAGGAATCATCATCTCCACCTTTATAGTAACTGTGGTTGGGTTTACCGCATAACTCTGTTGAGGTTTCTGTGCAAATCCAGTTTATTTGGACAAGACCTACTTCGTCTTCCAAGCCGAAGTATTCAACGGATCGCGCAATCTCCTCGTTGATAATGCCTAAGGTTTCAAAGATAGACCGGTAGTCAGAGAAGTAATCCCATGTATCATCACCGAGTTCTTCCTGTCTGGCACGGTCTCTATCGTCATAACCACGCTCTATCATATGCAGTGCATAAGTTGTACTGATTTTAAGCGGTATGCTTTCCCCGTAGTAAGCATAACCGCATTTCTGACGGAAAAATGTGGCGGAGATATTTTCTGCATAGGCATCTGCCAATGTGTGGAAATCATTCACCTGCTCATCGATCGGCTTGGTCATAGCTTCGCGCAGATCGATCTTCTCCAAAAGCTGCATACTGAGAGCTTTACAATTTCGCACGGTTTCATCGGATGCAAAATCCGTAGTAAAGCAGGGATACAGCAGATTGAGTGCATCTGGGTTTTCAGTGAAGAATACATCCATTCTCCCCTGTTCAACTTCTTTAATTTCATCCGTCCGCCAGTCCAAATGCGCGGCAATGGCGTTGGCAACAGGATATAAATAACCGTAGTCGGTATAATCACCCCAGAGAGTTTGCAGCGTGATCAGAACCTGCCGGTAGGTTTTTCTGTCGGAGAGTGCAATGTGTGCTCTTTTTTTACTGCTTTCACTGAAACTGTCATCGAAATCCATACCATAATAGTTCAGTTTGGGAATTTCCACACCGCTGTCCCGGAGAAACTGCAGGAGTATTCTTTGCTCATTAATAAACTCGTCCGCTTCTTCGGTGTCCGCGGTGGCAATGTAAAAAATGCCGTCGTCAATCGTGATTGTAAGAAACTCTACCGGTCGATTGGTCACTACTATAGCAGGACGTGTATACACACGACTTGTTACTGCGTACTCATATTGCTCCTCGATCTGCGTGACCGGTGCCAATGAATTATCCGTCGCGCAGCCTGAAAGCAGCATTAAAAACACAAACGAATATAACAATGACTTAATAATCTTTTTCATACTACACCTCAAACAAGCATCAGAAACATTTTACGTTGACAGGATAGCAAAACTTCCTTTTTTTGTCTATCAACTTAAGGTGTCATACCGAAATTATGGTGCAACTTCAGGTTGCAAGAGAAAAAGTCCCGCTTTCTGCCGTCAAAAGGTCGCAAACAAAGGGACGGTGTGACTTTCGTCATACCGTCCCTTTGAAATACTTATTGAAGCGAATGCTCATGTTATGTGTTTTCTGATAACGCCAGTTGTTCCAAATACAGGATCCATTCACGCAAGACTTCCTGCCGGAAATCACGCAGTGCAGCCTCATAGATTTGGAATGCACGCGGATAATTGTTTTTCATCCAACGCAGTGTTTTCTTCGGTCCCAGATACATGTGATGAACTGTGTCACAGAAGATCTCCAGACTGTCGGTCAGGAGCCAGTGCCACCGAAATACCCCTTCTGCATCGGGTCTGTCTGTCCGTTCCAGCATTTTTTTGCACCATTCGATCTCATCTTTGACCTCGTCCGCGGTTTTGAACGGATACTCTTTCATGTAAGACAAGACTTTTTGTTTAAGCGACGCACCTTGACCGTTTGTATCAAGAATGATATCACCGTCGAACACCTGAAGAAATTCACCGCAATCAACCGCTCTATCAAAATAGGCCGAAGGATAGACGAACACATCCAGTCGAATTCCATTTATGACAGAAGTATCATGGAAGACTTCATGCTTCTTTGAAACGACCAAAGCATCAAAGTCACTGTGTTCGTTATGGGATCCATCAGCATATGAGCCGTACAGAATGATCGAAAGAGGCTCATATACCTGCTTGATGTAATCGATGATCTCTACCATTATCTGCGTTCCAGTTCTTTTCGAACTGCCTTTGCGATTAGCTCCTGCCCCTCGGGAGAGCGAAGAACCTCGGTAACAGTAGAGCGCACCATGTCCTGGAATGCCTTGCTCTTGAGGAAAGAATCAAAGATCGTCTGACCGGCAGGAAGCGGTTCTGCTTTGGGCTGAGGCTTCTTTGGCTGAATGGGAATATGGATCTCATCGTTTCCGGAGAGTGCTGTCTCCATCCAATCATCCATGCGGGTGCGGTCGTTGCTCTCGCCCTTCAGATAAAACAGCGAAACACCGAAGAAATCAGCTAATTTCTGCATCTGTTCCTTGGTGGGAGATTGCCGGCCGGTTTCAAACTTTTCGGGTACGTTCTTGGGAAGGCCAAGTGCCGCTGCCAATGCGGGGCGGCTCATATTTCGCTCGGTACGCAGTTCTTCGATGCGTTGTGCCATTGTTACCATATGTAGATCCTCCTTAGATCAAACCAAAGAGCAGCAGTATCAATACGATCGCTGCAAGATAAATTACATTCAGAATTGTAAACAGGATAAAGTACTTCCCTGCCTTTGCACCAGGAGAAGCTACATAAATTTTATAGGAGATCATGCTGGCCATGGATGCGATCAGCGTTCCCAATCCACCAAGATTCACGCCTACAAGCAAAGACGAAAAATTTTCAGTAAAACCCGAAAGAAGCATCGCGGCGGGGACATTACTGATGACCTGGCTGAGCAGAACACCAACCCCCAGTTCCCTTCCTGCTACCAACGCAGCGAGAGCATCGCTGACAGCACCGATATTCTTGACATTGCCGATAAAAATGAAGAAACCGACAAAAGTGATCAGCAGACTATAATCTGCTTTCTTAAGCAGTGACCGGTCGACCAAAAGCACTGTGACGGTCACAACAGCAAGCATAATCAGATAATGCACAAGATGCAGCACTGCCAGCAGGCACAAAACAAACAGCAGTACCCACACAATGAGTTTACCTGTATCCAGCTTCACGGTCTGCTCATCCCTTATTTGTTTGGACGGCTCACGCGGACGGATTAACAGAATGGATGCCGTAAGCAGAACCGCTGAAATGGCGGTAGGAGGCAGCATAATGCTGAGAAACTCCGTGAGAGACAGACCTGACAATGAGTATAGATACAGGTTCTGAGGATTTCCCAGGGGAGTCAATCCGCTGCCAAGATTCGCCGCGATCGTTTGCAGAACGATCACCAGCATCAGCAGTTTTTCGTCGCCCCTCTGCCCCAGCAGCATAACAGACAGCGGCACAAAGGTGATCAGTGCAACGTCGTTCGTAATGAACATACTGGTAAAGAAGCATACGCCAACCAACACAGCAGCAAGGGAGCGAGTAGATCTCACACGCTCCAGCAACTTGTCCGTCAGTACGGTAAATGCCCCGGACTTCTGAAGACCCGCCACGACCAGCATTAACGAAAACAGTAAGGCGAGCACATGAAAGTCGATATAGCCAATATATGCTTCAGATGGCGGGACAATAAATGCGGAAATGACCGCCAGAAGGACCGCAGCAACGAGCACGGGATCACGGCGGACAAATGCCAACGCTTTGCCAGCAAAGGAAGATACTTGTTTCATCTCTATTAACCTCTTAGAAGAAACTCAGCTGATCTGAGCCGTTATCTGTTGCTTGAGGTACTTCGGGTTCTGCAGGAACAGATGCTTCGCTCCCCTGTCCCTCATTCAGCATGGCAGCAAACTCATCCTCTGTCAGCACAGGAATACCCAGCTCACTTGCTTTACGCAGCTTGCTGCCGGCATTTTCACCGGCAACAACATAGGTCGTCTTTTTACTGACAGATCCGCTTGCCTTGCCGCCGCGTGCTTCAATGAGTTCGGTCGCTTCCTCGCGAGTAAAGCGCTCCAGTGTTCCGGTCAGTACAAAGGTCATACCGTTGAACTGATCGCCAACACTCTGCTGGGCGGAGTCCATAGAGACTCCTGCTGCCTTAAGACGTGCAATCAATTGCTGCGAATGCGGATCATCCAGCCATGCTCGAATATACGCTGCCGTAATGGCTCCCACATCGTCGATTGCGGTCAACTCTTCCTCGGTTGCTGCTGAAAATGCATCAAAAGTCTTGAAATGCATGGCAAGGACTTTGCCGGCCTTTTGGCCAACCTGCCGGATTCCAAGAGCATACAGAAGGCGCTCCAGGCCGCGGCTGCGGCTGGCATCAATGGCGGATATTGCATTCGCGGCAGATTTTTCGCCCATACGCTCCAACCCAATAAGGTCATCAACCTTCAGATAGTAAAGATCCGCACAGGAAGAAATAAGGCCGGATTCGATCAATTGCGACAATACAGCGGGACCAAGCCCCTCAATGTCCATAGCATCTCTGCTGGCAAAATGAGTAATCGTTCTGTGCAGTTGGGCAGGACATTCCGCGCCGGTGCAGCGAATTGCCGCGCCATCCTCGTCTCTTGCTACGATTGCACCGCAGACGGGACAGCGATCCGGAAGATGATATGGAACGGTTCCCTCAGGACGCAGAGAACGTACCACCTCAACCACCTCGGGAATAATCTCTCCCGCCTTCTGCACGATCACTGTATCGCCAATGCGAATATCCTTCTCATCAATGAAATCCTGATTATGCAGTGTAGCATTTGTAACGGTAGTTCCGGCCAAACGAACAGGCTCTACGACCACTTTGGGCGTAAGGACACCGGTTCTTCCGACTTGGACAACGATATCTACAACTTTTGTAGGCTTTCGCTCCGGAGGGTATTTGTAAGCGATTGCCCAGCGCGGACATTTCGCTGTACTTCCAACATCTGTGCGCTGCGACAAGGAATTCACCTTTACAACTGCGCCATCCATATCAAAGGGAAGATCTGCGCGGTTTTCGTTCAGTGCAATGATTTCATCGGTCACAGAAGCGATAGAATCCAAAATCTTGCAAGGGATCATGGGAAATCCCTGAGATGCGAGATAGTCTATCGTTTCGCCGTGACTCCGAAAGTTTTTGCCATCAGCCATCTGTAAATTGAAAATACGAATATCAAGGCGACGTTTAGCACAAACCTTGCTGTCCAGCTGACGAAGAGAACCTGCAGCTGCATTTCGGGGATTAGCAAAGGGTGTCTCTCCCCTTACTTCTCTTTCTTCGTTCAGCTTATGAAAAACGGTTTTGGACATGAACACTTCGCCGCGTACGATCAGGCGAGGAAGTTTATCGGGCAGTGTCATAGGAATAGAACGAATGGTACGAAGATTTTCGGTGACATCCTCGCCTACTCTGCCGTCACCTCTGGTAGCGCCGCTATAGAACACGCCGTCACGATATTCAAGAGCAACACTCAGACCATCCACCTTAGGTTCTACACTATACTCTACATTACCCAGCGCTTCGTTCATGCGCTGCCCAAACTCTGTGACTTCCTCGGCAGAAAAGACATCCTGCAGACTTTCCAGCGGGACAGCATGCGTGATTTGCTGAAAACTTTCCAAAGGCGCGCCGCCAACTCGCTGCGTGGGAGAATCCGGTGTGATCTCTTCAGGGTGCTCGGCTTCCAATTCCTCCAAACGGCGCAGTTTATGATCGTAATCATAATCCGACATTGTTGGATCGTCCAGGACATAATAGCGATATCCGGCCTCGTTTAATTCCTGCCTGAGTTGTGCAAGCTCTGCCTTGTAGTCCATTGTGTTTACCTCCGGTTTTGTGGGGAGCATTGGTTCAATTATTCATACTGTACTCGTATGCATCATCTTCGGGGTCGTTATTTGAATGAAAGTAAGTGTAGGTTTCCGGCACTGCGCCAACGATCACAGTTTCTGCAACAGAATATACATTACTTACTTTTGTGGATGTTCGAAATCCCGGCAGCAATATACTGACAGAAACATCGATATACAACAAAATGCTGTGGGTTGTTTGGTTGATACCGGCATCTGTAAATCGATTTTCCAATCGTGCCATGCAGTTCCCAACTGTTTGCATTTTGACCTTGAAAGCAGGGCCGCGTCCTGCAAGCAGTGCCGAGTCAAATAGGGTTCCAATGGGGATCGAGAGAACGGTTTCTCCGCTTTTACTAAGACGTTCAAGTACATCTTGTGTAATGAACGCCTGAAGTCGGTTAAATTCAGCAATATTACTTTGCAAAGCGGTGATTCGTCCGTTTTCGTCCTTTTCAAATCGAATTAGATCTTCATAACGAATATTTCCATTGTTGACCGCTTCATTAACAGCTAAGGATACCAGACGATTAACCGTTCCGGTCACTCTATTTACTGCCAGGTCATCAAGAAGTGTTTTCAAATGAGCTGCGCACATAATGATAACCGCCAGCAGACACGCCGCAACAATTAGGAAGGCAAATTTGGTTTTTTGCAAAACTGTTAACCGAAATATGCGATACACTCTTCTACGCACCAATGTCACCCCCTATTAAGGAGAACATATGCGTTAAAGGTACATTCTTATTCCGGCAGATTATTTACCAGATCCTTAAATACTCGACCACGTTCCTCAAAGTTTTTAAATCGGTCAAAAGAGGTACTGGCAGGAGAAAGCATAATGACATCACCGTCTGTAGAGTGCTTATCGGCCAGATCAATAGCGGCAGTATAATCGTCAACCTCCACAATTTCCAGACCGGAATAATTTTCCGCACGAAGGACAGCGTCCCGGATCACTCCTGCGGTAGCGCCACACAGAATAAGATACTTGACCCGTTCGTTGATATGAGGACCGATCTCGTCATAGCTGATACCCTTGTCCTTACCGCCTGCGATCAAAATGACGCGTCGGTCAAAGGATTTCAAACCTGCGATGGTGCGGCTTGGGCTGGACGCAATAGAGTCGTTGTACCAACGCACACCTCTACGTTCACGGATCAGTTCAATTCGGTGTTCAACGCCGCCGAAAGTACGCGCAAACATGCGAATCGTTTCATCATCTACCAAGCCTTGTACAGCGCAGATTGCCGCCATATAATTTTCTACATTATGAATGCCGGGAAGGAGAATTTCGCTGAGCGGCAGCACACATCTGTCATTCTCCACACTGCGATACCAAATAGCATCATCTTTTAAATAACAACCGGTAATGATCTTATCAGGTGAAATCCGTGTAAAGTAATCTACCTTTCCGCTTGCCTCGCCGGAAATGTTACGAGCAATATCATTATCGAGGTTTGTAACCAGAAGATCACATTCATTCTGGTATGCGAAAACAGCTTTTTTAGCCTCAACGTATTCATCCATATCGGTATGAACATCCAGATGGTTGGGCGAAAGATTAGTAAGAACCGCGCGCACAGGGCTCTTTTTCATCGTCATAAGCTGGAACGAACTCAATTCTACGACAGCGATATCATCACTGTGGATATTGTCAGTATCTGCCAGAAGCGGATGACCAATGTTGCCGCCAAGGTGTACTGTTTTACCGGATGCGCGAAGCAAGCCTGCGATCATTGTGGTAGTAGTCGTCTTGCCATCACTGCCCGTAATTGCAAAAATAGGGCAAGGACAGACATCAAAAAACACTTCCATCTCGGAAGTGATAACACTTCCTCTCTGCTTGGCATTCTCCAGATAGCGCGGGTGAAGACCGGGGGTCCGGAAAATCACATCTTCATTAAGATCAGCAAGATAATTTTCGCCCAGGCGAAGAACGCAACCCAAAGACTCCAACTCGTCTGCTAAAGAACCGAGAGAAGTACGGTCTTTTCTGTCGCAGGCTGTAACGGAAATCCCCGCACCGCACAGCAGACGGATCAAGGGTACATTGCTCACTCCGATTCCAATTACAGCAACTCTCTTATCTTTTAATGTATCCAAATAACGCTTCAATGTCATATGGAACACTCCCATCTTATATAGTAACATCTTATTATACCACCAATAATATATTGTTACAAACAATATTTTTTCATATTATGCGGTTTGCCATTGACAATGCTACCTCCCTCTTGTAAAATAATCAAGCGAGTAAGACAGACAGTCGCGTGGCAGCGCCGAAAGGTCTGCCATGAGGAAAGTCCGGGCTCCATAGGGCAAGGATAACGGGTAACGCCCGCCGAAGGCGACTTCAGGAAAAGTGCAACAGAGATATACCGCTGCGCTTTTGCGCAGTAAGGGTGGAAAGGCGAGGTAAGAGCTCACCCATCGGCTGGAGACTGTCCGATGCTGTAAACTCTATCCGGAGCAACACCGTGGGAGGACATATGGCTTGCCCGGCCGTCCTCGGGAGGTGGCTAGAGCGGTTTGGCAACAGGCCGTCGAGATAGATGACTGTCAAATACAGAACCCGGCTTACAGTTTTGCTCGTATTAATATGAAACCTCCGGCGGAAAACGCCGGAGGTTTCTGCTTTAATTGCATTGACACAGACTCCTTGACACTGTATCATAATAATAGAGTTTCATATACATATTGGAGGTATCACTATGGCACGAATCAGCAAGCGCGACTACTATCTCGAGATTGCAAAGACCGTTGCCCTGCGCTCTACCTGCCTGCGCCGTCAGTATGGCGCTGTGATCGTGAAGGATGATATTATCATTGCTACCGGATATAATGGAGCTGCCCGCGGCGAGACCAACTGCTGCGACGTTGGTCAGTGCTGGCGCGAAGCCAACGGTATCCCCCACGGTGAACGCTACGAGGAATGTGTCGCCGTTCATGCTGAGGATAACGCCATCAGCCAGGCCGGCCGCGATGCTATCGGTGCTACACTGTATCTTGCCGGTATTGAAAACGGAAAGCTGATCACCGCTGTTCCCTGCAAGATGTGCGCAAGAAAAATCAAAAACGCAAGAATTGCTGAGGTTATAGCAACTACCGCTGAGGAAGAATAACAGTTTCGTATGCATTTATTCACGCAACGATGTCTGATCAGAGAACTTACGGAAAACGATGCATCCGCTTTATTCGATATTCTCTCGAATGAGAACGTGATGAAATATATAGACCATCCATTCAGTTTTGATCAGACACGGGAATTTATTATCGAAGCCGGATTGTGTGATCCTCCCCTTGTCTATGCTTTGATTTGGAGATCCACCGGAGCATTGATCGGTCATGTGATTTTTCACGAATATGATAAAGTTGCATACGAAATCGGTTGGATCATTCACGAGAGTTACTGGGGAAAAGGTATTGCCAGTGAGATTACAGAGGCGCTTCTATACTACGCAAAGGATATTGGCATCAAAAGCTGCGTTATTGAATGTGATCCAAAGCAGTCTGCAAGCATACATATTGCTCAAAAATCTGGCTTTATTTACGTCGGTGAAGATGACGGGTGTCTGCGTTACAGAGTAGAAATATAAAAGCGGAGTGCATTAGCACTCCGCTTTTTATAAATCAATCCTGATCCCAGTTGTGGTAGACGTTCTGAACGTCCTCGTTGTCTTCCATGAGGTCGATCATCTTGGTCATATTCTTGATATCATCCTCATTGGTAAGCTTGATGTAGTTCTGAGGAACCATTTCGATACCGGCGGAGGCGAACACATAGCCCTTCTCCTCCAGTGCCTTGACAACTGCGTTAAAGTCATCGGGATCGGTGGTGATCTCAAAAATGCCGTCGTCAGCTTCGAAATCTGCTGCGCCGCAATCCAGCGCATCCATCATGACAGTCTCCTCGTCCAGCTCGCCTTCCTCGTTATCGATGACGATAACGCCCTTGCGGTCAAAGCTCCAGCTCACGCAGCCGCTGGCACCCATGTTTCCGCCGTACTTGTCGAACAGGTGACGCATTTCAGGAGCGGTGCGGTTACGGTTGTTGGTCAGTGCCTCAACGATCACAGCAACACCGCAAGGACCGTAGCCCTCATACACGACCTGCTCATAGTTGTCGGCGCTTCCTGCACCCAGAGCCTTGTCGATGGTGCGCTTGATGTTGTCGTTGGGCATGTTGGCAGCCTTCGCCTTGGCGATAACGGTTGCCAGACGGGAGTTGTTGTTGGGATCACCGCTGCCGCCTTCCTTAACAGCAACGATCATTTCACGGGCGATCTTGGTAAAGATCTGAGAGCGCTTGGCATCAGCTGCACCTTTGGTTTTCTGAATATTATGCCATTTGGAATGTCCGGACATAGTATGTTCTCCTTACATGTAGTATTGAATGATTTCCCGATGGGAAACGGATTTTTGTATGGTCAACTGCGGGAAGCGTTCGCTCAAATACTGAATGACCGCTTCACACACAGGATCTTCTGTGGGGAAATGACCGGCATCGATCAAATTGAGTCCCATATCTCTTGCGTCAATAAATTGATTATATTTTACATCGGATGTAACAAAGGTATCGCATCCGTGGGCCAGGGCGCGACCCCAGAAATCACCGCAAGCACCGCCGCCTACCGCCACTCTGCGAACGGATTTTCCACCATCAACGTAACGGATTCCGTTAGGTTTCAGCGCATCTTTCACAACTGAGAGGAACGAAGAAAGATCGAGCTCCTCTGAGCGTTCTCCGGCGCGGACTACACCCTCTCCTCCTTCGATCACTGCAACGCCGCTGAGACCGAGTCGGTTTGCGAGCACATCATTCACTCCACCTGCTGCGGCATCGAGATTGGTATGCATACAGATAGCGGAAACGTTGTGGCGGATCAGGTCAATAAACATCTTTCCCTGAATGTTATCATCGCGAATTGTCTGAACAGGAAGCCAGGTACAGTTCATGATCGGATGATGGCTCACGATCAGGTCGTATTTTCCGTCAATCGCCTCTTGAACAACATCAGGAACAATATCCAACGCCACGAGAATCCGCTGAATAGCGCGATCCGGTTCACCGATCAGGTGGCCTACATTGTCGCCGGGCATGGCAGATTCTTTCGGTGCCCAAAGGCACAAAGATTGTTCAATATCCCGTACTGTAGTCATTATTCATCCCTCCGTTTGGCTTGCTCAAGTGCAGCGATCAGATCTAAAAGTTCACAGCGGCGTTCCTTGAGAGCAGGATCTTTGGCTTTCTCCAAGCCTGCAGCCGCACGGTGCAGACGAAGAATATGTTCATCCAAATAATGATTCAGCAGCGGATCGTTCTGCAACCGGAAACCGCCCCAAAACTCTGCATCACCTGCGGGCGGCATGGTCCCGCCTTGTACAGACAAAATCGGGTATATAACACCCTTGTCTGCAACCAGGCACTCAGCCAGCACATTGTAACCGCTTTGATTCAACCAGCGGCGAAGCACTTCTGCTTTACTCATAGGCTGGAGCAGAAGAAACGTACCCGACCTTGTCCAGGGTGCGGCTTCAAGAATAGAAACGATATTGTCGCCACCCATGCCGGCGATCACGATGCAGTCGACTTCATCTTTGGAAATACCGTTTAAACCGTTACACAGGCGGAATTCGATTCCATCGGTTATGTCATACTGCTCTGCAGTGCGGCGAGCATGATCAAGCGGCGCTGCACCGATATCTGAAGCGATGGCGCAGGTGATCCTGCCGGATAACAGCAGATCCACAGGAACAAATCCGTGGTCAGTACCGACATCAACAAGTCGAGCTCCATTCGGCACAAGGTCCGCGATAGCGCGAAGTCTCGGTTGCAAGGCAAGCGAACCGGCCATAGATCTGTTCCTCCCTTCTTAAACCTGCACAGGGACTCATAGATACCTATGAGTCCCCTGTAAGCGGTCATTTACTTATTGGCAGCCTCGTTGACAACCTCAAGCAGCTTCTCGCAATCAACGCCGTGCACGGCGCAAGCCTGCTCAACGGTTTCGTTGCGGCTGCTGGGGCAACCCAGGCAGTGCATGCCGATGGACAGGAAGATGGGAGCGGTCTGAGGAGCGATATCGAGGATATCACCGATAATGGTGTCCTTAGTGATCTGGATCATGGTTATTACCTCCAAAATGTTGTATGCATTAGCCAAAATAGTATACCCTATCGTCGGCTATTTTTCAATACCTATTTTCTACAAAATACAGATGTATCACAGAAAAAACGACGCGGTCAAATGACCGCGTCGTTATCAGGCTACGATATATTTAGCCCTGCTCGCGCATCTTGGCGAAGCAATCGCTGCAGTAAACAGGACGATCGCTCTTGGGCTCAAAAGGAACCTTGGCCTCGCCAGCGCAGGAAGCGCAGGTAGCGGTGAAGTACTCACGGGGACCGCGGGCAGCGTTCTTGCGAGCATCACGGCAGGACTTGCAGCGCTGGGGCTCGTTCTGGAAGCCACGCTCAGCATAGAACTCCTGCTCACCGGCGGTGAAAACGAACTCCTGACCGCACTCCTTGCAAACTAAGGTCTTGTCTTCGTACATGTTGTTACCCTCTCTTTGAATAGAAAAAAATATATGCGCTCAGTCGTTGCTGAGGTCGCCGGAAGTAAGGTGCTGCGCGATCTTTCGTCTTACGCGCTGCACGGCATTGTCCACCGATTTAGGGGACTTGTTGACGGCTTCTGCCATTTCCTTGGTTGTGAGACCGTCGAGATAATAACCCAAAATCTTCGCTTCGAACTCGGACAATTGCTTGCGCACGCCGCGCAAAGTATCCCTGGCGTCTTCCCTGCCGATTACCAGTTCTTCGGGATCGACCTGAGATAACATATGCACACCAATGGAAGATGAAGTACGACTGTCAAAGAAGGGTATTTCAAGTGGAATCGATTGATTGAGCGGACTGTGCTTATCGCGGGATGCTGCACGAACCGCGCTATACAATCGGTTGCGGATACAAGTTTCTGCAAATGTACGGAATGTTGCGCTGCGAGAATCGTCATACTCTCGTATTCCGTATATAAGTCCGATCATACCTTCCTGGATGAGATCATCACTGTCACCACCCGCCAAATAATAAGGGCGAGCCAGCTGACGAACCAATCTCATGTATCTTGAGACCAGTGTTTCCTCTGCTTCCCGATCACCACTATGCGTCAATTCACAGAGTTTTTCATCGGAAAATGCAAGATATGCATCCTGTTGAAGTTGTTTAACCGACATATAGCATTATACCTACTTTTCCTTATGCTTGTCAAGTAAATATTAAAATTTTGTTAATCATTTATGAACGATTTTTGTGTTTTTTAATCACTTTAAAACCGCAGATGGAATGATCGACAAAATTTCTTTATAAACTGAGCTGATCGCCGTCATCAGAACCGCCGCTGAGACCCAGATGTGTATATGCTTTTGCAGTAACACAGCGGCCGCGCGGGGTTCTGGTAAGGAACCCTAATTGCATGAGATAAGGCTCGTAGACATCCTCAAGAGTGATCGCTTCTTCATTGATAGTGGCCGCCAGTGTTTCGAGTCCCACCGGCCCACCGCCATAGTGCTCGATGATCGCTCTGAGCATTCTGCGGTCAATAGTATCAAGTCCGAGATGGTCGACCTCCAGAGCGGTAAGTGCCTTATCAGCAAGCTCCCTTGTAATAACACCATCTCCGACAACCTGAGCAAAATCACGCACACGGCGAAGCATTCTGTTGGCGATTCGAGGAGTACCGCGGCTGCGCTTCGCGATCTCCATGGCGCCCTCAGGCTCGATCGGAGCATCCAATATACCTGCAGAACGAGTCACGATCAGCGCAAGCTCCTCCGGAGTATACAATTCAAGCCGCAGCGTAACACCAAAGCGGTCTCGCAGAGGCGCGGAAAGCTGGCCGGCGCGGGTCGTTGCGCCGATCAGAGTAAATTTTGGCAGATCAAGGCGAATTGAATTTGCGGAAGGCCCCTTACCAATGATGATATCAATGGCATAATCCTCCATAGCGGGATACAGGACCTCTTCTACAGCACGATTCAGCCGATGAATCTCATCCACAAACAGAATATCGTTTTCATTCAGATTGGTTAATAGTGCAGCAAGATCACCCGCCTTTTCGATGGCAGGACCGGATGTGATGCGAACATTGACTCCCATTTCGTTAGCGATAATGCAAGACAGGGTCGTCTTACCCAAACCCGGAGGTCCGTGCAGCAGAACATGATCCAATGGTTCGCCACGCATTTTTGCCGCTTGAATGAAAACTTCGAGGTTTCCTTTTGCCTTCTCTTGACCGATATACTCCCTAAGATTTTTGGGACGCAGAGAGTATTCGCCCTCATCATCACGGGTAAGAGATGTGGTAACCAGAGATTCCTGTTCGTCAAACAGCTCGTTTGAAGAAAAATCAATACTCATAATCTTCTGTTATCTTACCCTTTCATCATATTTTTCAAGGCCTGGCGCACGATCTGTTCCAGCGGCATAGTGTCCAGATCAATTCCTCTAAGCGCTATATTGATCTCTGCCTGAGAATAACCAAGGACAGCTAGCGCTGCACCGGCTTCGGACAGCTTGTTCTGCGGAATGACGGTCACACCGGGAACAGAAACGGTTTCGCCGGATGCAGAGATCCCCTGCCCTTTACTCAGCTTATCTTTTAACTCAAGAATTACGCGCTGAGCGATTTTTTTACCAATACCCTGCGCGCAGGTGAGAGCTTTCTCATCTCCGGTGATAATAGAAAGCGCAAGGTTGGCGGGTGTATTGCTGGAAAGAATGCTTAATGCAGCCTTAGGGCCGACACCGGATACAGAAATCAACTGCTGAAACAGCTTCAATTCCTCAGAGCTGTAAAACCCATACAGTTCCATGGCATCCTCTCGCACATTCATATAGGTGAACAGCTTTGCCTTATCGCCCTTCTTGATTTGTGAGATCGTATAATTCGTTGTGCGGCAGGCAAAGCCAACACCGCCGCAATCGATCACCGCGAGAAAAGGCTCCACATGGGCCACAACTCCCGAAACATAGTAAAACATATCGCTACCTCGTGTTATATTTCTTGGGATCGAAGATCCGCTCAGTGTTCAAAAGACTTGTCGCGCTGCGCCCGTGACAGATGGCAATGGCCAATGCATCGGCAGCATCATCGGGTTTAGGGATCTGCTTCATTTTTAACAGCCGCTGGGTCATAAGCATAACCTGCTTTTTCTCAGCTGCACCGTACCCTACAACTGCCTGTTTGACCTGCATAGGGGTATATTCATAGAGCGGAATACCGGCGCGTTCCGCTTCAAGGAGAACAACGCCTCGTCCGTGCGCAACTGCGATGCCGGTTGTGATATTTTTCGAAAAGAATAACTCTTCAACTGCAATCTCATCAGGATGGAAGGTTTTCAGCAGTTGTGACATATCTTCTGAGATCTGCAGCAACCGGCGGCTGAGTGGGAGTCCTGCCGGCGTAGAAATCACTCCGTATTGAACCAGTTTCTGTTCGGTTCGGTCGCAATCGATCACACCAAAACCAATCGTTGCAACACCCGGATCAATGCCTAGAATACGCACGAAAGCCCCCCTTTCCTCTTCTATCAAGATTCGTTTTATTATAACATTTGTTTCATTAAAAAACAAGAGGGATGCTCACAGCACCCCTCCTGTTTGAACATTAAGAAAAAACCTCAGCCGCAATTCTTGCAGAATGCGCTGCATCTTTTGCGTAATAATCAGCACCTGCCAACGCAGCAAATTCCTCTGTGATTACAGCGCCACCGACCATGATTTTAACCAAAAGTCCGGATTCGCGGATCGCGCGGATCGCAGGCATCATATTTTGCGCTGTGGTAGTCATTAGCGCTGAAAGACCAACAAGCTTCGCTCCGTATTTCTCAATCGCGGCAACAAGTTTCTCTTCATCGACATCTTTGCCGAGATCGATCACATTGTACCCATAGTTTTTGAGAAGCATACCTGTAATATTCTTGCCAATGTCGTGGATATCACCGCGAACCGTTGCCAGAACGATCGTGCCCTTATCGCCTATAACACGATCAGTCAACTTATCAAGAGCTTCAAACGCCACACTGACCGCTTCTGCGCTATTCATCAGCTGAGGAAGGAAAAGTGTCCCGGTCTCATAGGCTGCACCAGCTCGATCCATGGCCGGTACAATGTGCTCGTTAATAACCGCAAGCGGGCCTTTATCCTGAACAAGCTTGCTCACAACTGCTGGGATTTCACTTTTTCTCCCGCTTAGGATCAATATTTCCAGCGAATCCGTCTCACAATCCGATGAAGTGGTATTTGATTGGTGTCCTTTAATATAACGGGTACATCCCTCGTCTTCGCAGGTCAACACGCGAGCAGCATCAACCGTATCCATTATGCGCTTCGAACCGGTTTCAACAATCGCAAGATTTAAGCCTGCAGTCAGTGCGGATGCAAGAAACGCGCTGTTGAGTGCATCGCGGTCAGGCAAACCATAGGAAACGTTGGAAACACCTAGTGTATTCATATATCCGCGCTCATGAACCATGCGTATGGCATTGATTGCCGGCAGGATTCCCTTTTGACCGGCAGACGCTGTGAGCGCAAGGCAGTCAACAAAAATATCGTGGCGGGCAACACCGGCCTTTTCTGCCGCCATAGCAACCTTGATTCCGACCTCGCACCTTTCATCGGCGGTACTGCCGATCCCGTTTTCGTCCAGCGCCAACACAATGAGGCCTGTGTTGTACTTAACAGCGAGAGGCAAAATCTTTTCCAGACTCTCGCTGTTTCCGTTAATAGAGTTCAGGATCGGTCGACCGCGACAAATCCGCAGCGCGCCTTCCAATGCGACAGGATCAGAACAGTCAATGACCAGCGGCAACGAGGAAACCTTTTGAATGGCTGGAATCATAAAACGCAAAGCTTCCCTCTCATCAATATCCGGAAGACCTGCGTTGACGACAAGAAAGTCGGCGCCATCTTCCGTCTGCTTAATAGCAAGCTCGGCAACATAGTCCCAGTTTTTGCTATGTAATGCGTCGATCAGCTTCTTTCGTCCGGTAGGATTGATCAATTCTCCCACGGTATGTATCTTTTTAGCGCTGCACTCTGTTATACCCTGCCAACCACACAGGTAACAGTGCGACGCAGAAGTCCTCACAACAGGGGCTTTATCATTTATCAAACTTCTGATAGCTGCAATGTGTTCCGGAGTTGTTCCGCAGCATCCGCCAACGATTGTTACGCCGGCATCCAAAAATCGCTGCGTCCATTGAGAAAACTCCTCCGGAGAAACATCGAAAACAGTTTCTCCGTTTTCAAGACGAGGCATACCTGCGTTTGGCTGCACGATCACCGGCAAGTGGCTCGAAGCTAAAATCGTTTCTATAACGGGCATAAGCTTGTCCGGGCCTAGTGAACAATTTACGCCGATTGCATCCGCGCCGAGTGATGTCAAGGTGACTGCGGCTGCAGCACTGTCTACGCCGATAAAGGTTTTGCCGTCCTCGCCAAAGGTCATTGTTACGAAAACCGGAAGGTTGGTGTGCTCTTTTGCGGCCAGCAGTGCAGCTTTGGTCTCGAGAAGATCCGACATGGTCTCGAGAAGGATGAGATCCGCTCCAGCGGCAGCACCGGCCAAAACAATTTCTTTGTAAGAGTTGTAAGTTTCTTCAAAAGTCTGCTCACCAAAGGGTTCCATCAACCCTCCCAGCGGACCAACATCCAGTGCGACCATGGCTTTGAAAGGTGCAGCTGCTTCTCTCGCGATACAGATTCCTGCGCGAATAAAGGGGGCGGGATCCTCTCTAAGCTTCTGCCTGGAGGCTCCGAACGTATTAGCTGTAAGGATATCTGCACCCGCCTCGGCGTATGCAGAGTGGATGGCACGGACTGTATCGGGATCTGATATATTCAGACGTTCGGGGTTGTTTCCGGTTTTGATGCGCATACTCTGCAGCATAGTACCGAATCCGCCGTCAAAAATATAGTGGCGCTCAAAGTTGAACACTGTATAAACTCCCCTCTCTTTTGGACAGTTAGATGAAATGATTATACCATATTACATAAAAAAATTAAAGCCGCATCCAACTGTTTGTTGCAACAACCGTTGGATGCGGGCAAAAATCATGCGCGAGGATGAGCTTTGTGGTAAACATCCTGCAGCTTTTGCTTGACCAGATGAGAGTAAACCTGGGTAGAGGAAATATCCGCGTGTCCAAGCATTTCCTGCAAAGAATGAAGATCTGCTCCGTTCTCGAGAAGATGTGCGGCAAAGGAGTGACGCAGAGTGTGGGGCGTGATTTCTTTTTTGATCTGCGCTTTTTCCTGATAATACTTGATGATCTTCCAAAAGCCCTGACGACTCATTCGCTCGCCATTCATATTTACAAACAGCGCGGTTTCCGATGTATTCAAAACGATCTGCGGGCGAATATTCTTTACATAGTCATTTAATGCTTTTACAGCTCCTGCATAGAGAGGAATAATTCGTTCCTTCCCTCTACTGCTGCAGTGAAGAAAACCGCCGGGCAAATTGATATCATCAAGATTCAACGAGATCAATTCGCTGACTCGAATACCTGTAGCATAAAGGAGCTCAAGCATAGCATGGTCACGGTAGCCTTTTGGATCAACACAGCGAGGCTGTTCCAGAAAAAGTTCAACCTCTTTTCCTGTGAGGATCTGCGGCAGCTTTCGTTCGGTTTTGACGGTGGCTGCACCGGAAGCGGGATTTGAGTGTACAAAGCCTCGCTGCACAAGATAGGCAAAAAAAGACTTCAAGGAAGCAAGGGAACGGGCGATGCTGGAAGAAGATTTGCCTTTAGCGGACATATAGGTCATATAACGTTCGATATGTCCTTTTTCACACGCAGCGATGTCCTCGTTTTCCTCCCGGGTCATGTAGCAGGAAAATTGAGATACATCACGCACATATGAAGCAACGGTGTTGGCCGAGGAACCTCGTTCCTGCGATAAATAACGGGCATATTCACTGATAAGATCCACGAAGTTCCCTCCTTCCCGAAATCAAATAATTTCCTTGATTGCTTCACAAAAAAGCTGTGGAGTAATAAAGCGTTCGCAGCAGGCCCCCACACACAACCAAATGAGAGACAGTGCGAAAATAAGAAGATATTTTTGAGGATAATGTATTCGCTCCACGATGCCTGACTTTCTAAACAGTGCCATCAAAAGGCAAGCTGAAAAATTCATTGACGATCCGGCAACCGCAAAATAACAGGGCAGCGTAAATATCAAACGAATCAAAAATAAAGCCGCGGCAGCAAGCAAGCCTTTCGTTCCGAAAGTACGTACGAAGCAGGCTACCGAGAAGAAAGATGAAAACCCTAAAACGCCGGACAGAAGCGGAATAAAGACATTGCCGAGCGAAGAAAACCCAAACAAAAAAGCCAGGATCACACTTCCAAAATAAAGGACAAAAAGATGACCTAAAGAAAAGATGACAGACGCAGGGTCGTAGGTACCACAGTACCGGCGCAGAAAAATTGAAAGCGAATCTATTGTCTCCGCGCTGCATTGATTGGCACAAATTATAGCTATAAAACCACCCATCAAAAAGCAGGTGGAAAGCAACAAGAGAAGAAGTAAGGGCCCCGGGAGTTTCATTCGTATTGTACGCAGTAAAGGGCGTTTCAGCATTGCGATCACCTCGATGAAGGTTATGCAACGCGGACAAGCTTTAGAATTAAACAAATTTACTCACCTTAAGACTATATCATCATAATCCAAAAAGAAAGGTTACGCAAGGAGGAACATCCTTACAAAACATTTTTTGTTAATTATCCCAATTCTTATGTAAACACAGTTATGTCAACTTAACAAACCAATACACACCAAACGGCTCACAAGGCGGCAAAAACCACTCTATTTTGAGTCAAGTACGCTTACCGATGCAACATCTAGGTTTTATCGGGAGTATACAGTCTGTTATCACAATTTGACGAACGCTTATATTGTTTGGTTATTTTGACGATAGTGTCATTATGGACGTTTCCCTTTACGCGCGTGTTTCATATGCTTAATACCTTTGTTCTTCTTTTTGAGCACAAAATTCACAAATATCACTGCACCAAGACCGCCCGCACACATGGCAACCCCTATACCAACCATTCCATCAGCTACGCTTTTCGCTTCTCCGGCCGTCAATCCCACAAGCAGCGTCAGTGACAAGAACACGGCCACAACTGCAGAAACACTCAAAGCACCCCGCTTCCCTCCTCTAGACGCACTGAAGGAACAGCCTATCATCGAAGATACCGCCGCACCGCAGCACACTAAAGGATACATTGCATCTTCACTTACAACTTCATTGTGAATCAGCAACGCCGAGATCAGTTGAAGCACTATGTAAATACAAACAGAGATGCACGCTCCAATGATGCTGTTTTTCAAGAGATGATTTGGTACGATCGAAGTGATTCCGGACATAAAAAACCTCCCAACAAGCACTACTGTTGCCAGTATACTTGGAGGGAGGTTTGTTTATGCGGTTATTTACTTCTTCTCAGCTTCATCCTTCTGGGCTGCCTTTGCATTCTTCTTGGCAGCCTTTTCAGCCTCAAGAGCCTTCTGCTGAGTATTGTTCACAGAAACAGCCCACTTAACCAGTTCAATGCGAACACGGTCATCGCTTGTCTCAATCACAATAGTCTCTTCACCAACAGAAACGATCTTGCCGACGATACCGCCGATAGTGGTGATCTGATCACCTTTCTTCAGGCTGTTGCGCATTTCCTCTGCCTGCTTCTTACGCTTATTTTCAGGGCGAATCATCAAAAAGTACATCAGAGCCAGCATGCCCAGGGTCAAAATAATCATTGTGTAATCCATTGTTGTATCTCCTTGCTTTAACTGTTGTATTGCAAAACGCTTTTTATATTATACAGAATTTACCTGCCTTTGGCAAGTATTAAATTTTGCGGTCCAGCTTCTCGCTGTACTCGGCACGGAAGGCATCATATTCCCCAGCATCCAGCGCAGTGCGGATTCGTTCCATCAAAGTATTATAGAACCAAAGGTTATGCATAACAGCAAGACGCATGGCAAGCATTTCCTCCGCCTTAAATAAATGACGCAGATAAGCTCTCGAAAAACTGCGGCAAACCGGACAATCACACTCGGGATCGATAGGCTGCGTATCAAGCTTATACTTTTCATTTTTGATGTTCATACTTCCCTGCCAGGTGAACAGCTTACCATGTCGCGCATTCCGGGCCGGCATAACGCAGTCAAAAAAATCCACTCCACGCCAAACCGCTTCAATAATATTGCTGGGTGTGCCAACCCCCATGAGATAACGAGGCTTATCGGCAGGCATATGAGGTTCGACAGCATCAATGATGTCATACATCACCTGTGTTTCTTCACCGACCGCAAGACCGCCAATCGCATAACCGTCACAAGGAATCTTTGCAGTTTCCTGCATATGCCACACACGCAGATCCTCATAGGTTCCACCCTGATTAATGCCAAAGAGCATTTGCCCGGGATTGACACAATCCGGCAACGTGTTCAAGCGATCGTGCTCATCCTTGCAACGCTGAAGCCAACGAAGCGTACGCTCACAAGACGCTTTTACGTAATCATAAGGCGCAGGATTTTCGACACATTCATCAAATGCCATAGCGATATCGCTGCCTAGATTGGACTGGATCTGCATAGATTCCTCAGGACCCATGAAAATCCGGCGGCCATCGATATGGCTGGCAAACGTGACGCCCTCCTCAGTGATCTTCCGAAGCCCAGAAAGAGAAAAAACCTGAAATCCGCCGGAGTCGGTCAAAATAGGACCGTCCCAATCCATCATTTTATGCAAACCGCCAAGCGCTTTCACTACATCATCACCGGGCCGAAGGTGCAGGTGATAGGTGTTGGACAGCTCTATCTGGCACTTAATATCCTTCAAATCGTGAGCACTCAGACCGCCTTTGATAGCGCCCTGAGTACCTACATTCATAAAAACCGGCGTTTGTACTTCTCCGCCGTGAGCACAGGTAAAACGTCCACGGCGGGCTCGCCCCTGTGTTTTGATCACTTCAAACATAGTATTCTCCCAGTATCACTTGGTCTCATTATTTTCAGGAGGCTCTTCCAACATATCGTCAAAAAAGCCTTTACTTACACTTCGGCGCTGATCGATCCATTTAGCGAGCCTCGGTGTCAGCCACAACGACACTCCCACAACGCAAACAAACAGGACAATTGCTGCAAAAGGAGCTGAATTTTCACCAAAATACTCTTTTATGAAATCTGTCAGCATGAATTTTCCCCTCAACGAATAAACATAGCATCCCCAAAGGAGAAGAAACGGTACCGCTCCCCTACCGCACATCGATAGGCATTCAGAACCTGTTCCCGCCCCGCCAACGCACTGACGAGCATGATCAGTGTACTTTCCGGCAAATGGAAATTGGTGATCAGCGCATCAAGAACTTTAAACCTATATCCCGGGAAGATGAAAATATTGGTCCAGCCGGCTTTCGCCTCCATGTGTCCATCTTCAGCTGCCCAGCTTTCAATCGTTCTGCAGGATGTGGTTCCTACGCAGATCACTCTTCCTCCTGCCGCTTTGGTGCGATTGATCAGATCAGCAGTTTCCTGCGAAATAACACAATACTCGCTATGCATATCATGATCTGTAATGTTATCTTCCTTTACAGGTCTGAATGTGCCAAGTCCAACATGAAGCGTGACATATCCAATAGAAACGCCCTTAGCTTCGATCTTTTCCATTAACTCGCGGGTAAAGTGCAGCCCCGCCGTAGGCGCGGCAGCAGAACCGTTATGCTTGGAATAGACAGTTTGATAACGCTCACTGTCCTCCAACCGTTCCTTGATATACGGAGGAAGAGGCATCTGCCCCAAACGCTCCAAAACTTCAAGAAAAATACCCTCAAAGGTGAATTTTACAAGCCGGTTTCCGCCCTCAACTTCTCCAACGACCTCGCCGATCAGTTCTCCACCGCCAAACGACACCTTTGCACCGGTACGAAGCTTTTTACCGGGTCGAACCAGACATTCCCAAACATGTTCTCCCCTGTCGATCAGGAGCAACACCTCGCATGCTCCTCCCGGTGTGCCGTCAGCGTGCATTCTGCTTCCCAGCAGACGAGCAGGCAAAACACGGGAATCATTCATGATCAGGCAATCACCCTCACGCAATTCTTCCAGTATGTCACAGAAATGCCCGTGATGCACTTCACCCGTTTGCCGGTCCAGCGTCAGCAATCTGGATGCGTCGCGTTGCTGCAGCGGAGTCTGTGCGATCAGTTCTTCAGGCAGATCAAAGTAAAAATCATGCGTTTTCAAGGGTTCATCCAATCCTTTCAAGAGTAATGCCGGTGTAATAGAAATTGAGGATATCTTCATAAGTATAACCGATGCCCGCCATTGCTTTGGCTCCATACTGACTCATGCCAACATTATGACCGGATCCGGCACCGGTAATGGTAACAAAGCTGCCCGCTTCAAGCTGATTACCGCTTTCAAGAGGCGCAACACCGGACGCAGTGATCACATAGGTCTCGCTACCCGCGTAGCCCTGCACCTGCCCGCTTCCGTTGATGGTGTACAGACCATTCACTGTATTCACCCCGTTTGCAGCATCGTTGATGTAGTAACTGCTCGTATTCTCGCCACCTGTAATGGTATACCGCATACTTCTGACAGCTTGATTTTTGCCAAACAGATTCGTTGTAAAAATAGTGCGGCAGCGTTCACCGCTGATGGTCAAAATTTTACCTGTTGTGTCGATGAATGTGATCTCCGCAACATTTCCGGTAGGCGTATTCTTCGATACATAGAGAGAACAAACTGTTCCGATTTCATAGTCCTTGCTCTGCAGAAGCTGAGTCAGCTGTGCGAAGGTGTAAGTTTCCGTGTATGTATAACTGGGAATGGAGATCATTCCTTCATAGGGGTCTTCTTTGCCGATCAGGTGAGGCAGCGCTGTTTTCCACACATTCTCACTGCTTTCAGACGCACCGCCATTGCTCGAATAATAGTAAGCAGTTGCCAGCTCGCCGTTATAGGTGAGCACAATACCACTTGTTTCCTCTGCAGCCTGATCCGTTACCGCATTTGCCTTGTTAGCTCCGTAATATACCTGACAATCGGTGGTATTACATACATCGAATTTATAGCTCTTATAGTGTCTGGTCTGCATCATGGCATAGGTGCGAGCGCAGACAGCCTGAGCCTTCAAAGCTTCGATTGGCCAGGATGGGCTCATTTCATAAGGCAAAACACCCTTCACATAGTCATCCACCTGAACCACATTAATAACATTGATATTTCCACCGGTGCTTCTGCGATATTCAAATCCTCCGTACCACTTGTAGCCCTTAAACCAGGTCAACGTACCAGGAGCGCCATCATTCGGCATAATACCAAGTGATTTTGCCCCGGAGCAGTCAAATTCAAACAAAATCTTATTTGTTCCGTTAACGACAACAGTGACACCTGTACCGCTAGGAGAAGTCGCAGAACCGAAGAATGGATGCATCGCCCCGAAAATATCATACCAAACATAGGTAGTATAGGTTGCGGCTGCAGCTTCAGCCTCTGCTCTGCTTGGAAATGTATTTACACGAACACGATAGGTATTATTGATATAGCACACAAAACCTGTGCGGAACTGATCTGCAACAAACTTCGCTTCCTCGAATGTAGCAAATTCATCCTCGATCTGAACGTGGTAGCCGCAATTGACAGTAACAGTGATCGCAGTATCGGTCAAATATCCTACAGAACAAAAATCTCGTGTGTTCTCATCGAACCAACCAAGAGAGTAACCGCTGCCTGTTTCGTTCTCGAGATTAGCGGAATCAAGCGCGCCATTACCATAGTAAAGGCCGACTTTCAGCGTATCTTCTGCAGCTTGTGCAACAGCCGTCAGCGAAAAAGCACAGATCAGACAGACAAGAAATGTGACAAGTTTATTTTTCATGGAACCTCCGCATCGAAAGATCGATCTATCTTTGCCATAAAGCAAAAAATTCAAAACAATAATAGGTATAGTATACACGCAACAAGCGCGATTTTCAATACCGGAATCGACAGTTTCTTACTCGTTCTATCATCACAATTATAAGGAGGACACAGGAATGAAACCTTATCGTGTGGCAATTCTCGGAGCAACCGGAATGGTTGGTCAAAAGTTTATTACTCTGTTGAACGATCATCCATGGTTTTCTATCATTCATGTAGCCGCAAGCGGGCGCAGTGCCGGTAAAACATACCGCGATGCAATCAACGGCAGGTGGACACAAAACCTTCCTATCCCGAACTTTGTGCTTGATATGGTCGTAAAAGATGTAATTGCCGATGCGGAAGCCATCGCAAATGATGTAGATCTGGTTTTCTCCGCACTCGCAATGCCAAAGGAGGAAATCAGAAGACTGGAGGAATACTACGCAAAACTCGAATGTGCCGTGATCTCTAACAACAGCGCGCACCGTTGGACGGTAGACGTTCCCATGGTCATCCCCGAAATCAACCCCGATCACACGCGGCTGATCGATGCGCAAAGAAAACGGTTGGGTACTACTCGCGGCTTTATTGCGGCAAAATCCAACTGTTCTCTGCAATCCTATGTGCCGGCATTGCATCCACTGCGAAAATACGGCTTGGAACAAGTACTCGTTTGTACATATCAGGCAATTTCCGGCGCCGGAAAAACATTTAAAACCTGGCCCGAGATGGAAGACAACTGCATACCCTTCATTGAGGGAGAAGAAGAAAAAAGTGAGCGCGAGCCAATGAAGCTGTGGGGCGAGCTGAAAGGTGGGTATATCCTCCCCGCATCCGCTCCTGATATCACTTCACAGTGCATCCGTGTCCCCTGCAGCGACGGTCATCTTGCAGCGTGCTTTATGAGGTTTCGCAGTGATACAAAGCCCAGCATAGAAGCGATCCGTTCCGAGTGGGAATGTTACGCAAATCCAATTCTGGGTCTTGATCTTCCTTCAGCACCAAAGAAATTTCTTCATTATATGGATGAACAGGATCGACCGCAGACCAAACCGGATCGCACGAGAGAGAACGGAATGGGAATCACCATCGGTCGGCTCAGGCCGGATCGGCAATATGATTATAAATTTGTGTGTCTGAGCCATAACACCCTGCGCGGCGCAGCAGGCGGAGCGGTCCTTTTGGCAGAATTACTCTGTAAACAGGGATATATTCAACCGACAACGCATATCATTGAGCATTTGCCGCAAGGAGGTTCACAATGAAAAAAACGATTTTTCAAGGATGTGCAACAGCGCTCGTTACACCTTTTACTTCTAACGGATTAGACCTTGACGCATTCAAGAACATGATCGATTTGCAGATTGAATCCGGGATCAATGCACTGGTGGTATGCGGTACGACCGGCGAAGCTTCCACCATGTCTCGTGAAGAAAAGCAAATCGCAATCACAACCGCGGTGCAGCACGTTAACGGTCGTATCCCCGTGATAGCAGGAACAGGATCAAACTGTACAATCACAGCCATTCAGCAATCTGTCGAGGCGGAACAAATCGGCGTAGACGCAATTTTGGTTGTAACACCCTATTACAATAAAACAACGCAGCGAGGACTGGTAAAGCATTACTCTGCAATTGCGGATTCTGTAAAGATCCCAATGATATTATACAATGTCCCCTCTCGTACAGGCATCTCCTGTTCCGCAGAAACCTACGCAGAACTATCCTCGCATCCCAACATTATCGGCGTAAAGGAAGCAAGTGGAAACTTCGCACTTATTCGAAAAACAAGAGAACTATGTCCGGACGACTTTTACATCTGGTCCGGAAACGATGAGGACACCGCCGCAATCATGCTGCTGGGTGGTCAGGGAGTGATCTCTGTAGTATCCAATGTTGCACCAAGGGAAATGGTTCAGTTGACAGATCACTGTTTAAACGGACGTTTTACCAAAGCAGGACTCCAGCAGCTGCACCTACAGCAGTTGTGCGATGCACTATTCATCGAAGTCAATCCGATTCCGGTAAAAAACGCACTACATATAAAGGGTTTATGCAGCGATACTGTTCGGTTGCCACTTTGTGAAATGAGCGAGGAAAATAAGCGCAGACTTACACAAGTTCTGCATGCCTACCAACTTCTTTAAACAGGATTTCATTTCATAATAGTATCCTTGTCAACCAATGTAAGCCCAACACCTGTTAAGCAGTAAACCTTGTCGCATACATCGTGCAGAAACTTTCGATCATGGGAAACAGCAATGATGCTGCCGCCATATTGTGCAAGAACAGAGCGAATCGCTGGCTGTGAAAGCGGAGAAAAATTTCTGGTAGGCTCATCCAGAAGTAGCACCCGCGAAGAATTCAGCATCATCTGCGTAAAGAAGATCTTCGCCATCTGTCCACCGGATAATTCCCGAATTGGATGGAGCATTTCCTCCCGGCAGAATTTGATACTTCCCAAAAAGGTGCTTGCTCTTGAGATATCGTCACGGCGCCCGGAGGGGGCTAAATAGTCAATAACAGTCTGGTCTGTCGATAGAACGTCAGCATAATCCTGTGGCATGTAGGCAACTGCGATGTCCGCGGCAGCATCCAGTTCCTGTTTGATCAAACGCATTAATGTGGTCTTCCCCGCTCCATTATTTCCCATGATTCCAATCTTTTCACCACCCATAACACGTAGATGTATATTCGTCGAAAGAACTCGTTCTCCGGCGCAAAGCTCTTTAGAGTGAAAATCTAGAACAATTTTCCCCGATGGCAAAGTGATTTCAGGGGAAAAGCGCAGAAAGATCGATTCTTCGACTTCAGGTAACTGTGTCATACTCTCAGATTCCCGCTCAAATCTTCTACCAAGTGACATAACGCTATGCATCTTTTTCTTCAGCAGGCGGCCTGCACTTGGATCCTGTCTTGAAACAACATTCTGTGCGTGCTCAACACTTTGTTGGATCCTGCGAAACCGATCCATTTTATCTTCAAATTCATCTTTTTCCTTACGCGCACGACGTTCTTGCGTTTCAATGGCCTGTCCTCGTCTTTCTACATAGGTACTGTACCCTTGTCGACAAAAAGTAAAGCGCGGTGGTTTTGCCTCACGCGGATGTTCAATATGAATTACCGCAGTAGCAGTATTTTCCATAAGCGTTTCATCATGAGAGATATAGATAACAATTCCTTCATAATTTTTGATAAAGTCTTCCAACCAAAGCAAGGTCTTCAGGTCAAGGTCACAGGACGGTTCATCCAAAAGAAGTACACGCGGTCTGTCAAAGAGAAGCCTACTCAACTGCAATTTGATCCGTTCTCCGCCCGATAACGTTTCAACCATCCGGTCACTGAAATATTCCTCTGCAGGAAACGACAATCGCCTGGCAATATCCGCCAACTCACCATAGGAAAGTTCCGCAAAATTTCCAGACAAAGAGCAAAAGTCATAGACAGACAGTTTTTTCTCCTGCTCTGTAAGCTGCTGAGCAAGGTATCCCGCCCCCTCAGCACCGATAACCTTGCCGTTACATTGACAATAGGTATCAATTCGTGCCGGATCATATATCCACTGCAACAAAGTTGACTTACCGTTTCCTTCTTCACCAATAACCGCAACCTTGTCGCCTTCGTTCAATACAAACGTCGCGTCCTGCACCAACGTTCGCAAATCTTTCTTATGAATCAACGTAAGATGACTGACTTGCAACATATTCTGCACCCGCCCTTCTCCAACAAATAAAAAACGCCTTCGGCGTTGCCGAAAGCGAGCAATAGATGCGAAATGTGCGACACAAAGGTGCACAACCCAAAAGGGCTCGCATCCCCTGACTTTCGACAACAGAAATTCAGACACACTAACTCAGTGCGCCTTTTGAATAACTATTTACTCGAAAATCAGATCAATTGTTCATTTTTTCACCCTTTCCAAGGTTCTATGAGTTAAATATACTTCTGTCGCATTATAAATGCAAGTTAAAAATATGTTACAGCATTTATTTGCAAAATCGGGGCTGCGTATGCAGCGCCGATTCATTATATATCAGATCATTACAGCGCGATGGAATACCTTCTTACCCTTCTTGATGATAACTCCTTCGCCCACAAACATCTCACAGCCAAACTTCTGATCAATATCAGTGACCTTAGCATCGTTAACAGAGATACCGCCCTGCTGAACCAGACGGCGAGCTTCACCCTTAGAGGGAGCCAGACCGCAGCAAACCAACAGATTCAGAATACCGATCTCACCGCTGCCGAAGTCATCGTTGGTCAGTTCAGTGGTAGGCATATCAGCCTTGTTACCGCCACCACCAAACAGCGCACGGGCAGCATCCTGAGCCTTGTTTGCTTCTTCCTCACCGTGAACCATGTTGGTCAGCTCCCAAGCGAGAATCTCCTTTGCCTTGTTGAGGTCGCTGCCCTCCCATTTATCCATTTCTGCGATCTGTTCCATGGGAAGGAAGGTCAGCAGGCGGATGCACTTGAGAACATCGGCATCATCCACATTGCGCCAGTACTGATAGAAGTCATAGGGAGAAGTCTTGTTCGGATCCAGCCAAACCGCATTACCGGCAGTCTTACCCATCTTGTTGCCGTTGGAGTCGGTGAGCAGAGTGATGGTCATGCAGTGAGCATCCTTACCCAGCTTCTTACGGATCAGCTCTGTACCGCCAAGCATATTGCTCCACTGGTCATTACCGCCAAACTGCATGTTACAACCGTAGTGCTGGAACAGATGATAGAAGTCGTAGGACTGCATGATCATGTAGTTGAACTCAAGGAAGCTCAGGCCCTTCTCCATGCGCTGCTTATAGCAATCAGCACGAAGCATATTATTCACAGAGAAGCATGCACCGACTTCGCGCAGAAGCTCAACGTAGTTGAGATTCAGCAGCCAATCGGCATTATTCACCATCTGCGCCTTACCTTCACCGAACTCAATGAAACGCTCCATCTGACGTTTGAAGCAAGCTGCATTGTGATCGATATCTTCCTTAGTGAGCATCTTACGCATATCGGTTCGACCGCTGGGGTCGCCGATCATAGTAGTGCCGCCGCCGATCAGGGCGATGGGCTTATTACCCGCCATCTGCAGACGCTTCATCAGGGTCAAGGCCATGAAATGACCGGCAGTCAAGCTGTCAGCTGTGCAGTCGAAGCCGATATAGAAAGTAGCCTTTCCGTTATTGACCATGTCGCGGATATGGTCCTCATCCGTTACCTGCGCGATCAGTCCACGCGCAACCAGTTCTTCATAAAGCTGCATTGTTTTTCTCCTTACCGTCTTGTAAATTATGATGTCGGACCGCAGGAGCAAAAAACGCCCCCTGTCCGAATGGACAGAGGGCGACATAAATCGCGGTACCACCTCTGGTTCACTGTATCCTCACGGAGTACAGCCTCATCAGGTCTAACAACCCGGAAGCGCGATATCGGGCGCACCCGGCGAAGCCTACTTCCTTAGAGGGTTCGGTTCGCTGCTCAAGGATGTATTCACAGCTTTCCCTCTCCCTCTCTCACCAACCGAGGTTTCTCTGCGCAGGGTTTCAAACTGCTACTTCTTCCTGTCATCACTTTGTCTTGTGCGTATTATAAATTTATTTGTTTGATTTGTCAACAACGAAATTTCAAGCTAAAGACTTTCTGTATTTCTCGGCAGAGACGATCAATTCCTCCGCACCGATCAGCAAAGCCTCGGTTATATTCGCTCCTCCGGTAAGTCTCGCAAGCTCTTCTCTGCGCCTCATTCGGTCAAGCTCCTCAACGCATGTAAAGGTCCTTCCATTGCGCTCACCCTTCTCCACCGAAAAGTGCGTGTCAGCCATTGCCGCAAGCTGAGGTAAGTGAGTGACACAGAGCACTTGCTTCTTTCTGCTCACTTGAGCCAGCTTTTCAGCTACCTTCTGTGCCGCTCTGCCGCTGACACCGGTATCAACCTCATCAAACACCAGCGTACCTATGGATTCATTCTCTGCCAAAACATTTTTAAGCGCCAACATGATTCTGGCAAGCTCACCGCCGGATGCGACTTTATTGATCGCGCGAAGTTCTTCACCCACATTGGCAGACATCAGAAACCGAACGACATCAACACCGGATGTATCCGGATCTTTTTCCTCAAATGCAATAGAAAAGCGAACCTTGGGCATATCAAGCTGACGGAGTTCATCCTGGATTCGCTCTTCCAACTCTTTTGCGGCGGTTTTGCGGGCAGCAGACAGTGTCTTCGCAGAGGCATAAACCGCTTTTTTCTGCTGTTCCAATTCTTTCTCAAGGCGAAGTACAACATCAGACGAGAATGTGATCTGATCCAGTTCTTCCCTGCTACGCTCCAAATATTCGAGCATATCCTCTACCGTTGCGCCATACTTTTTCTTTAGCCTGTAGAGCAGATCCGCACGGCTCTCCAGTTCATCCAGTTCGTGAGGTGAGAATTCCATAGAACCCTGCAGATCTCGAAGGGTTTCGGCAATATCATAGGCCTCAGATTGCACAGCCTCCAACCTTGTATAAAGCTGCGCAAATTGATCCCCAAAATTCCTCACAGAACCAATGGTACTCACGGCATCACGAAGTCTGCTCACTGCGCCGCCGCCTTCATCACCACCGCTCAGACACCACAGCGAGCCCTGAACAGCATCCATAAAACGTTCGCTGTTGCGAAGCAGCTCACGACGCTCCTGCAATGCGGTGTCTTCACCCGGTATAAGCTTGGCCTGCTCCAACTCTTTGATCTGAAAGCGCAGACTATCCAGTTTACGTTCTTTCTCTGCCTCATCCATTTGATAGGAACGGATCTTTTTTTCGGTATCTGCCATCGTGTGATACAAGGCAGCATAAGTATCATACTCATCGTCAACGCGGGCAAAATTGTCCAAATACGTGAGATGCTGTTCCTCGTCCAACAGTTGTTGCCCGTCATGCTGCCCGTGAATATTTAATAGCGCCGAGCCTATTTTGCGAAGCTGCGCCACCGTAACAGGGCGTCCTCCAACACGGCAGACATTTTTCCCGTCAGCATAAATTTCACGCTGCAGCAGCAGTTCACCATCATCAGCAGAAACACCGCATTCTTCGAGCACATCAAGATTCGGAACTTTCACAAAAACAGCGCTGACAAAAGATTTTACTGCGCCGGTACGGATTAGATCTCTACTGGTGCGCTGACCAAGTACAGCGCCAAGCGCATCGATCACAATGGATTTACCAGCACCGGTCTCACCGGTCAGTGCATTGAATCCATGGTCAAATGTAATATCCGCCTCTTCAATAACGGCAATGTTTTCAATATGAAGCAAATGAAGCAATCAAATCACCTCAAATATATGGAAATTATTTCATCAATTCCGTGATTTCCGCACATAGTTCCCTGGCAGCCTCAGTGTCCCGGACAATCAGAAGAACAGTGTCACTCCCGGCAAGAGAACCCATTAATCCGGCGATACGCATACTATCCAATGCCGTTGCGGCAGCGCTTGCCAATCCGGACATAGTCTTAAGCACAACAATGTTCTGCGCGTAATCCACGCTGATAATACTCTCACGGAAAATGGTGCGCAGTTTGTCGGCAATATTCAGACGCTTGCGCTGAATTGAGATCGCATAGCGATATTTTCCCTGACCAATTGGCTCTTTGATCAAATGGAGCTGCTTAATGTCACGGGAAATTGTTGCCTGAGTGCACACAATACCCATGTCACAGAGCGCCTGCTGCAGCTGCTCCTGAGTTTCAATCGGTTCAGCCTTGATTATCTCAAGGATTTTTGCCTGACGCTCATTTTTCATAACCGATTCCTCCTGTCATTTTTGTATGAAGGATCTGATATACACTCTTGTCGGTAAGGCGCAGCAATTCAGTTTCATACTGGGATTTGGAGATCCTCACCTTATCCTCGCTGTGCAGAACAAAGGCTTTGCCGCCGTCAACAGACAGATAGATCTGTTTGTTGCGTCCATGTTCCGCAGACGAAACAGTAACATTACCATTCGCAGACAATACAAAGGATTTCGGGAAACCGGTGTGTGCGCAAATAGGGCTGATCACAAAATTCTGCGCGGTCGGCTCAACAATGGGACCACCGGCAGACAGGGAATACCCGGTAGATCCCGTAGGTGTAGCGACTATGACACCATCGCCGGAAAATTGTCCAATATTTTCCATCCCAGCCGTGACCTGAAGTCTGACGACCCGAGCAATCGCACCCTTTGTAATCACAGCATCGTTAAGGCCGCTGTTTGTGTAGATCGTACGCCCTTCCCTCTCAACAGTCACATCGAGCATCATTCGCTTTTCGCACTTAAACTGGTCATCCGCGAGGTTCTTAAGAAGATGCATCTCGCTCAGTTCCAACTCAGACATAAAACCGAGACTGCCAAGATTCACACCAAGGAGCGGAACTCTTCGCATGGATGCGGAACGAGCCAAATGCAAAATAGTTCCATCGCCACCGAAGGCAACCACAAGATCAGCGTTTCTCAGTTCCTGCTGGAGAGGCTGGCAGAAAACACCAAATTGATTTTCTCCGCCTTCAGGTCGAAATGGCAGACAGAAAACGGTTTCAATGCCTACACTGTTCAGGATCGACTCAGCCTCGCGGGCAGCCGACAGCCCCTTATCACGGTAAGGATTGGGACACAAAATCACTCGTTTCATACATTTTCCCCCTCCTTCAAGGCACCGTGCGATGCCTCAACCAACGATTTGAGGTCAAAGGTCTTATCTTCCCATTCAGACTTGCAAAGGTATCCCAGATATTCGATATTTCCCTCCGGACCTCGAATCGGAGAGTATGTTAAATCAATTACTGTAAAGCCGCTTTCCTTTGCGTGGATAAGGAAGTTTTCCAGCACCTCCAGATGCACCTGAGGATCTCTGACAACACCTTTCTTACCAACTTTTTCTTTGCCCGCCTCGAACTGTGGCTTGATCAGGCATACGACATGACCTCCGTCCCTCAAAACAGACGCGATGGCGGGAAGAATAAGTTTTAAAGAAATGAAGCTTACATCCACAGAAGAAAAATCGGGTTCATCAGGAATGATCTCGTGGTTCAGATATCTTGCATTGGTACGCTCCAGGCAAACCACACGCTCATCACTGCGAAGGCTCCATGCAAGCTGACCATAGCCGACATCGACAGCATAGACCTTTACAGCGCCATTTTGAAGCATACAATCAGTAAAGCCTCCGGTAGAGGCACCTACATCCATGCAGATCTTATCCTGAAGTGTGATAGGCCAGGTTTGCATAGCTTTTTCCAGTTTTAAGCCACCACGGCTGACATATTTCAGTGCATTGCCTCGAACTTCAATCTGTGCATCCTCGCTGACGGAAGTACCGGGCTTGTCCACCTTCTGATTGTTGACGAATACAAGTCCACTCATAATCGTTGTCTGCGCTTTCTGACGGGTCTCAATATAGCCCTTCTCCACAAGAAGCACATCCAAACGGATCTTTTTACTCATGACACACCTCCATTACAGCATTAACAACAGCAGCGGAGTCAATATCAGCCTCAGCACGAAGCTGCTCAATCGAACCTTGTCCAACAAAACTACGGTGCAGATTTTTTAAGATAAGATCACGGGGAGCGATGCCTGCCCGGGCAAGCTCAGCAGACAGCTGCTGGCCGATCGATCCGGTTTCCACACAATCTTCGAGGACAAGCAAACGCCAGGTACGGCGCACAGAGTCCAGTACCGCCTCGGCATTGAGTGGTGCAATGCGGTTAAGCTGGATCACTTCCGCACTAATGCCGCTGCGCGCAAGCACTTCGGCTGCGGTCAGCAATTCCTCGATCATTACACCATAAGACACAAGCGTAATATCACTTCCCTGTCGCAATACCGATGCAGGTCTTCCGTCCCATGCTTCGTGGTAACGAACCTCCTTGCCTCTGGGATAGCGGATTGCAACAGGACCATCAGTGTTGATGTGAACAGCAGCGCGCAGCATAGAGCGAAGCTGTTCAAACGATGCGGGACATAGGACAGTCATTCCTGGAATCTGTGTGAGATAACCCACATCCTGTGTTCCGTGATGAGTCGCTCCATCGGCGCCAACAAGACCTGCTCGGTCAACGCCGAGAACAACATGGAGCCTCTGCAGTGCCACATCGTGGATCAACATATCAAAACCTCGCTGCAGAAAGCTGGAATAAACAGCGAATACAGGGATCATTCCCTGCTTTGCCATGCCGGCTGCCATGGCAACCGCGTGACCTTCCGCAATACCAACATCAAAAAAACGATTCGGCAGCTTGGATGAAAATTCCTGCAGACCGGTTCCTTCACCCATTGCGGCTGTGATAGCACAAATGCGGGCATCACTTTGCGCAAGTTCTGTCAGTTCATGACCGAATACACCGGAAAAGTCCGTATCACTCTTTGTAGTAGGCCCAATCTCAACATCAAAAGGAGAAACTCCGTGGCAACGTTCAGGTCTGCTCTCGGCAGGAGCATAGCCGCAGCCTTTTTTTGTATGAACATGGACCAGGACAGGACAATTCATCTCTTTTGCCCAGGAAAAGGTCGTAGTCAACTGCTCCACATCGTGTCCGTCCACAGGACCGAGATAGGTAAAGCCCATATCCTCAAACATGGAGCAGGGATAAATGGTTTTCTTGATATTAGTCTTGATCCGATGGATAAACCGATACATCGTCTTTCCGCCGGGCAACTTATTCAGGAAATTATGATACGTGCGTTTAAACCGGAAATATCCCGGACGGGAGCGAAGGTGACTCAAATGCATGGACATGCCGCCTACATTCTCGTTGATGGACATGCCGTTATCATTAAGAATTACAATGATCGGCTCGCCGGAAGCACCTGCGTCATTGAGACCTTCATAGGAAAGACCTCCGGTGGCGGCACCGTCACCAATCAAAGCAAGAACAGAGTAATCCTCACCCTGAAGTGTACGTGCATGCGCCATACCCAACGCAACAGATACACTGTTTGATGCATGACCTGCGATAAAAGCATCGTGAATACTTTCCTCAGGTTTCGGGAAACCGGAAAGGCCACCGAAACGGCGCAGCGTAGAAAACAGCTCCCGGCGTCCGGTCAATGCCTTGTGCACATAGCACTGGTGTCCCACATCGAACACAAGACGGTCGCGGGAAGTATCAAACACACGATGAATTGCCACCGTGATTTCAACCGCGCCAAGATTGGACGCAAGATGCCCCCCGGTTTTAGATATGCTGTCTACCAAAAAAGTGCGAAGCTCCTCGCAAAGAACCCTCGACTCCTCGTTACTGAGTTTCTTAACATCTTCAGGAGATGAAATATGTTCTAAAATCATGGGCTCACCTCTTCTTCCTACTAAAAAAGTACAGGAATTTTCCGACAATACGAAGCACTGTGGTGCTCTTATCCAGTGCAAAGGTTTTTCCTACCGCCTTGCCGCCGATGGTCAAGCCGGACGCAAGCGCTGTAATGGCAAGAGAGGTAAGAATGGATTCCATGCCAAAAACCTCATGCAGCCGAACGACGATAACAGCCACAGTCGATCCGCTGACAATACCACAGATATCACCAACAACGTCATTGCAAATGCTGGATACCTGATTGGCCTTACGGATCAGCTTCAGCGCCTCACGTGAGCCGGGGATCTTTCGGGAGGCCATGGAATGGAACGGTCTTTCATCTGCCGCAGTAACGGCAACACCGATAATATCAAACAAAATACCCAATAAAATAAATGCCAAAAGCACGACAAAAGCAATAATCAGCCCTGCGCCGGCCAACGCCTCACCGGACAAAAAGCTGAGCATTGCGGAAATGCCAATGGACAGGAAGAACACCTGCACAGCCCACGGGAGCTTCTTCTTTGCCTGTTTCGATTTGATTTTCTTTTTACTGTTTTCTTTACCGTTTTTCAAAGCTTTATACCCCAATCTGTAAGCTCGCATATAGAGAAATATCCGCCCCCACATCGGAGGACGGACTCTTCACAATAAAAACTAAACAACGGCAGCAAATAAGGTAAATCTTACGGCTTAGGTACGGGTTGGATTTCCCTGCCATGCACCTCTCGTTGCCGATCAGGTGGTTTCCCTTTCAGCATGACATCACAGTGTTGCCAGCCATGATACCCGACTGCCACTTAGTCCGCACTGTAATCCCTTATCTGCCCAGTTACGACAGCCTAGGTGATTTCCACTACAGTCTAACCGTTTCATAGCCTCTTTTGCAGATAGGGTTTCAAGGAGCGATTCCGACCTCTCCCCGGCCAGGGATCGATCGGCTGATCTCCTATTCGCCATACCCACGCAAGGCAGGCTACTCTGCACACAGCACGCACGGCTTAATGCCGGATTGTACCGCCTTGCAGGTTACCACCCTGAGTCGTACATGAGTCGGAAATACCACCACGGGAGTACGCTCATGCACAAGTACAGGTCTCCACGAATGCAGGGTCGGCTTCTTCATGCCATTGGAGAACGCCCTACATCCGCAAGTGCGGAAAAATCGCACTTCCCACTCAGCACCCACCCCAAACTGGGCGTAAGCAGCAGGCACCAAGGGTTTCACAGTTATGCCCTTTAAAGGATTTTTAGGCCCTTCTTCAGAAACGGCAGATCTGACTAGGATACTGCATCGTTGTTTAGTCGAAAACAGTATAACATATTTATTAGAATTGTCAAGAATCATTATGCATCAACCTGCATATTCGTACACAAAAATGCGTATATTCACGGTGTTTGCGTGTTCATATACATACAAATATGTAAAATTCAACCTTGCATTTTGTCAGTTCCTGTGATAAAATTTAGCAGCTTAATTATTTTACCAAGGAGATCGCTATGAATCTGTTTTCTATATACGAAACCCTCGGCATAAGCCGCAGCGTATATGATCGCGGTGAGAAAATCCTCAGCCATCTTACCGAACGTTTCCGCGGTATTGACGCTGTTGCCGAGTACAATCAGGCCAAGGTGCTTGCCGCTATGCAGGAACACAAGATCGGAGCCAACCACTTTGCCGCCACCACAGGCTACGGCTATGACGATGACGGACGCGAGCGTTTGGAGCGAGTATACGCCAGTGTTTTTCACACTGAAGCTGCACTTGTCCGTCCTCAGATCACCTGCGGCACCCACGCGTTGACTGTTGCACTCAGCGCAAACCTTCTACCCGGTGACGAGGTCCTTTCTCCTGTAGGACTTCCCTACGACACCCTACAGGAAGTTATCGGCATTCGCCCCTCCCCCTGCTCTCTGGCAGAATACGGTGTTACATACGCACAGGCAGACCTGAAGGATGACGGCAGCTTCGATTATGATGCCATCCGTGCTGCTATCAACGAACGGACTAAACTGATCACAATTCAGCGCAGCAAAGGCTATGCTATGCGCCCCACATTCTCCGTCAAGCAAATTGGAGAACTGATCTCCTTCTGCAAAAATATCAAACCCGATGTGATCTGCATGGTCGATAACTGCTATGGCGAATTTGTTGATGTGATCGAACCCAGTGACGTGGGTGCTGATATGATCGTTGGCAGTCTCATCAAGAACCCGGGTGGCGGTCTTGCTCCTATCGGAGGCTATATTGCCGGCACTCAGAAGTGTGTTGACCGCTGCGCTTACCGTCTGTCTGCTCCCGGTCTTGGTCAGGAAGTTGGCGCCAATCTTGGCATCCTCCCCGCATTCTATCAAGGATTTTTCCTTGCCCCCACTGTTACTGCAGGTGCTTTGAAGGGTGCTATTTTTGCAGCAAATCTCTACGAGGGTCTCGGCTTCCGTTGTATTCCCAACGCTACCGAGCAGCGCAACGATATTATTCAGGCCGTTGAACTGGGCAGCGAAGAAGGTATGATCGCATTTTGTAAGGGCATTCAGGCTGCCGCACCTGTGGACAGCTTTGCATCCCCTGTTCCCGGCGATATGCCCGGTTATGACAGCAAGGTCATTATGGCTGCAGGCGCATTCGTACAGGGCAGCAGTATCGAGCTCTCTGCTGACGGTCCTATTCGCCCCCCTTATGCAGTTTATTTTCAGGGGGGACTTACCTGGCAGCACGCTAAGCTTGGCATCCTGATGAGCCTCCAGAAAATGGTCGATGCGGGGCTTGTTACGCTCTGATCTATAATCTTACTACAAGGGAGACTATATGCCCAATCGGTATTTTAGGCGCAGACCCCCACCGCTTTCGTTTTTTCAGATCATAAAATAATTTGAAAAACGAAAGGATAATAATAATATGTGGTTTTGGCTTGCATTGATAACTCTGCTCTGCTGGAGTGGATCTGACCTGTTTTCCAAGATTGGATGCCGTGACCCCAAGGATAAATACGGCCACCTGAAGATGGTTATGGCTGTGGGCGTTGTCATGGGTCTGCATGCTGCTTATGAAATTTTTGTTGGCGGCGTTGAGATCAATTTTGAAATTCTGCTCACCTACCTCCCCGTATCTCTGCTGTACATCGGTTCCATGACACTTGGTTATCTGGGTCTTCGCTACATCGAGCTGTCCATCTCCTCCCCCATCTGCAACTCCTCCGGCGCTCTTGTTGCTGTATTGACGCTGCTCTTTATCGGCGCTGAAGGATATACTCCCCTCGCTTATGCAGCGGTTGGTCTGGTCTGCATCGGTGCAATCGGTCTTGGTGTTGTTGAATACTTTGAAGACGATGAACTGCGCGCTAAGCGCCAGGAGGCAGGTAACTTCAAATATTCCAAGAGCTTCCTTGCTCTGGCTCTGCCTGTTGCATACTGCATCCTTGATGCAGCCGGCACATTTGCTGACAACCGCGTACTGGAAACTCTCAACGAAGACAGTGCCAATGTTGCATACGAATTGACATTCCTGCTGGCAGGTATCGTTTGCTTCATTTATGTTGTGCTGATCAAGAAGCAGAAGCTTCTGCCCAAAGCAGAGGGTCCCAAGTATATCGGTGCTATTTTCGAGACCGCCGGTCAGTTCGCATACATCTACGCGATTTCTGATACCGAACATCTGGCTATGTCCGCTCCCATCATCTCCGCTTATTGCGCCGCTTCTGTTCTGTGGAGCCGCATTTTCCTGAAGGAAAAGCTCTCCTGGAAGCACTACCTGATGATTGGATCCGTAGTTGTCGGTATCGTCATCATGGGTATTCTGGATATGTGATCGATTTTTCAAGTGGAGCACTGAAAAGCGCTCCACTTGACTTTTCTCATAGGAAGTAGTATTCTTATCAAAATTTATCTGAAGGGAGGCAGAAGCATGAACAAGCCAATCGATATTTCCGGCACAGTTTTAAAAACACAGCGTTTGACCCTCCGTCCTTGGAAATCCGAAGATCTGAACGACTTCTATGAGTATGCCAAGGTCGATGGCGTCGGTCAGATGGCCGGTTTTCTGCCGCACGACAGCAAGGAGACAAGCCTTAAAGTTCTCACCGGTTTCATCGAGGGCAAAAAAACCTTCGCACTGGAATATAACGGCAAGGTCATTGGTTCTCTGGGAATTGAAAAATATAAAGAGGCTCATGCACCGGAATTCGACACACTTCTGGCGCGCGAAATCGGCTATGTCTTATCTAAAGACTACTGGGGCCAGGGATTAATGCCGGAAGCAGTAAACGAAGTGATTCGCTACCTGTTCGAGGACGAAAAACTGGATGTCATTTTCTGCGGTTTTTTTAAACGTAACCGACAATCCGCCCGTGTGCAGGAAAAATGCGGTTTCCGCTTCTACAAGGAAGTCCTGCATACGACAAGGTACGGTACCCAGGAAGAAACAAATATGAATATCCTTATGCACGAGGACTGGATGTCCAACAGATAACTATAACAAAGACCGCCGGCTAATGCCGACGGTCTTTATTGATTTATAAGATAATACAGATCAACCCGCCGCTGCCCTCATTGACAACACGCTGCAGCGTTTCCTGGAATTTCAACCGCGCATCCATCGGCATGCGGTAGAGCTTTGCCTGCAGATCTTCGTTGACCAACTCATGGAAGCTGCGACCAAATATATTGGACTCCCAGATTTTAGCAGGCTCTCCACTGAATTTCTCCATAAGATAATTGACCATTTCTTCACTCTGTTTTTCATTTCCTACAATCGGAGAAACTGTGGATTCGATATCGACCTTGAACATATGAATAGATGGTGCGTTAGCCTTAAGTTTAATTCCGTATCGACCTCCCTGCCGCATAACTTCCGGTTCTTCCAACTCCAATTCGTCGATCGTAGGCATCACAATACCGTAGCCAGTTTCATACACATTTGACAATGCAGATGAAACTTTGTCATATTTCGTTTTTACTGAAGCGAGATCGGTCAGAAGATCCATAAGATCTCCGTCATCAGCAACGGTAAACCCGGAGCGTTCGCTGAGAGTTTGATAAAACAATTCTCTGGGCAAAAGGATCTCCGCATCTACATATCCTTTTCCGAGATCGATGGACACAATTCTGCTCAGGGAAATATTCTCCGCTTCTCCCATTAATCTTACCGCATCTTCCGCTTCACGAATACGCTGCATCTGTTCACCGTTTTCCTTGATCGTCAGATAAACAGATTGGCGGATGGGATGATCTACAGGCAGCGCGTCCACCCAGGCAGGCAGGAAAATGCGCATCTCTCTCAACGGGAACTCATAGAGAATATTTCGAAGGATCGTGCCGATCGACTCCTCACTCAGTTCAAGACAATTGACAGGAATGCACCGAACAGAGTATCTCTCCTCCAACTCTTTTGCCAACTCAATTGCTTTTCTGCCATGCGGCTGAGCGGAATTCAGAAGAACCACAAATGGCTTTCCCAGTTCCTGCAGTTCCTGAATCACACGTTCCTCCGGCTCCTCATAATCTTCGCGGGGAATATCAGAAATAGAACCATCTGTTGTAATCACGATACCGACAGTGGAATGATCTTCGATCACTTTTCGGGTACCGATCTCTGCTGCTTCAGCCATCGGGATCTCATATTCCAACCAGGGGGTCATTACCATACGAGGTTCACCGTCCTCAAACTGTCCCATGGCGCCCTTAACCATATATCCCACACTGTCAACGAGCCGTACAGCAAACGATGCTCCTCCATCAAGTGTCACCTCAACGGCCTCCTCGGGAACAAATTTTGGCTCGGCAGTCATGATGGTTCGACCGCTTCCGCTTTGCGGCAGTTCGTCAATTGCGCGCTCTCTGCGGTATGTATTCGAAATATTCGGGATAACATAGGTCTCCATAAATCGTTTAATAAACGTAGACTTTCCCGTCCGAACCGGTCCAAGCACACCGATCAGTAACGATCCGCCCGTTCTGGTAGCAATATCATGATAGATATCCGTCTTAGTCATAGCATCCTCCCACAGTATCAAAAGTGCTCGTAAGAACATCGATTCACATCTGATGATACAGTATGAAGGTTTAATAGTTTGTATGACAAAAAACCTGCGAGGCCAAAAGACCTCGCAGGTTTTTTATAACTTTAAGGATTACTCAGCATCCTCAGCGGTCTCCTCAACAGCAGGAGCCAGCAGAGCGCGGATGGACAGGGAGATCTTCTTCTTCTCCTCGTCAACAGCAGTGACCTTAGCCTCAACGGTCTGGCCCTCGGACAGAACCTCACCGGGCTTCTCGATACGGCGGTCAGCGATCTGAGAAATGTGGATCAAACCATCAACGCCGGGAACGACCTCAGCAAATGCGCCGAACTGCATCAGCTTAACGACGCGGACGCTGGCAACATCACCGACCTTGTAGGTCTGCATGAACTTCTCCCAGGGATCGGTACCGCGATCCTTGACACCCAGAGAAATCTTACGCTTCTCGGCATCGAAGGAGATCACATAAACATCCAGAGTATCGCCAACAGCAACAACCTCAGAAGGATGCTTGATGCGGCTCCAGCTCAGATCAGAGATATGTACCATACCATCGACACCGCCGATGTCAACAAACACACCGTAGTTGGTCATGCTCTTAACGGTACCGGTATAGCGCTTATCGACCTCGATGTTGTTCCAAACCTCGGCAGCAGCAGCAATGCGAGCCTCCTGAGAAACAGCCTTAATGGAACCGACAACGCGGCGGCGAGCACGGTTGACCTCAGTGATGCGCAGAGAGACCTTCTGCTTCAGCAGCTGGCTCATCTCAGCCTCACGGGGCAGACCGGACTGGGAAGCGGGAACGAAAACGCGAACGCCCTTAACAGAAACAACGATACCGCCCTTGTTCTCCTCGGTAACAACACCCTCGAGAGTCTCCTTGTTGTTGCAGGACTCCTCGATGTTCTCCCAAACCTTTGCGGCATCCAGGCGCTTCTTGGAGAGGGTAGCATAGCCTTCCACATCGTTGACGCGGATAACGAACAGCTCGATCTCATCACCGATCTTCACGATATCCTCGGGCTTGGCAGAGGGATCATCGGAAAGCTGGTCAACGGGAATATAACCGGCCTGCTTGCAGCCCATATCAACATGGACCTCGGTAGGGGTGATACGAGTCACCACGCCGGTCACCTTATCTCCGGTATTTAAAGTATTGGTATACTGTTCAAATAATTCGGCAAAATTTTCCATGCCTTCGCTCAGGATCTTTTCTTCACTCATCGTCTTTTTGACCTCCTTAATGATGCTCGCAGGAGTGGAGGCTCCCGCCGTTAATCCAACAACGCCGCAGTCTGACAGTTCTCCCATACGAAGCTCACCGGCAGTTTCGATCTGAAACACACGGGAACAACGGGAACGGCAAATCTCCGTCAGATGCTTTGTGTTGGCACTTTTGGGATCACCAACCACCACCATTGCATCTACCCTGGCAGCGATTTCCGCCGCTTCGGATTGACGCATATGCGTAGCACTGCATATTGTATCAAATATTTTCAGATTTGTACACTCTTTTTTTAGAATTTCCAAAGATTTTTCCCAAACAGAGCGGATCTGAGTTGTCTGAGAAACGACAGTAATTGGCAAATCTCTTACAGCCGCAGTGGTTTGAAGCCACCGTTCCACTTCATCCGGTCCGGAAAAAACCAAAAGATTTTTGCACCATCCGCCAATACCTTTGACCTCAGGATGCTTTGCTTCACCAATAATCAAAGCCTGGCGGCCTTCTTCCCCGGCCTCACGAACCAGTTGATGAACTTTGGCAACCTTCGGGCAGGTAGCATCTACAATACGCGCGCCATTCTCCTTCAGCGCATCGTAGACCCATTTCCCTTCGCCATGAGCACGAAGCAGCACAGCATCGCCCTTGCCGGCTTCATCAGGCGAGGTGATAATATGCATTCCCTGCTGTTCCAGTTCTCTCACAACGTGATTATTATGGATCACTTCTCCCAGCATACAGGAATGTTGCTCCGCAGCAGAGAGTTCGTACGCCATTTTCACCGCACGGTCTACGCCAAAGCAAAAGCCGGCGCTTTTAGCAAGGATCACTTCCATGCATTCACCTCATTCATCGCATATATCCTGCGAAGGATTTCCTCTGCGATGCGGTGAGTCTCTTCCTGTGTTGCACGTCGTCCCGCAATCTCCGGCATATACGGATCACCGAAGACGATCGTATAGCGCTTAAACAACTTCTTTTTGCCGCCGCAGTAGATAGGAACAACAGGAGTACCGGTGCGGGTAGACATCATAACAACGCCGCCCTTGGCATCCGTGTCACCCTGCTTTTCCACTCGTGTACCCTCCGGGAATACCAAAAGCCTTTTCCCGTTACCGAGAGCTTTCAGTGCGGTCTTCATGGCAGTCAGGTCATTTCCGCCCCGATTAACGGGGAATCCGCCAAGTTTTGTGAAGAACCAACGGAGAACAGGATTGCGGAACAACTCCTCTTTTCCCATAAATGTCATGCGGCAATTACGGGGCAGCGAAAGAGCGATCAGAATCGCGTCCCAGCCACTGGTATGATTAGCACAGAGAAGCGCAGCACCCTCAGGGATTTTCTCAAGCCCCACTGCACGAAACGGCATCAGAAGCTTCACAAACGGACGCACAATAAAGTGCACAGTACTGAACATACGGTTCATACACCCACACGCTCCTTGATGATCCCAAGAATTTCAGCACAACTCTGCTCAAAATTGAGTTTGGTCGTATCAACAGTCACACTGTCATCAGCAGGGCGAAGAGGTGCGGTCTCCCGGTGGGAGTCCTGATAATCACGCTGACGCATCTCCTCAAGAATCGTTTCATAAGCAGCAGGCGTTCCCCTATGCTCCAATTCTTTGAAGCGGCGCATCGCCCGCTCCTCCACATCTGCGGTAAGGAAGATCTTTACCTGAGCATCAGGCAGAACAACAGTTCCTATATCACGCCCGTCCATTACCACACTGTTGGTTCTGGCGCAGGAGCGCTGCATCTCCATCAAAAAAGCGCGAACCTCAGGAATGGCGGATACATGGGAGGCATACATGGACATCTCGGGAAGCCGGATCTGATTGGTCACATCTTCACCGTTTAAGTACATACGCTGCAGGCCGTCCTCGCCGTATTTTATTTCAATATGAGTATCCTCCAACAGGCCTACCACAGATGCGGGATCGGTAGGCTGCAATCCACGCAGGAAAACATGATAGCCTACTGTGCGGTAAATCGCACCGGTATCAACATACAAAATATTCAGCTGCTTTGCGATCGTACGGGCGATAGTGCTCTTTCCAGCACCGCCGGGACCGTCAATTGCAACAGCATAGATCCGATCATTCATATTAAAACTCCTTAATAGTCTGCCGTTGCGGCAGAAATTCCCGCCAAATGGCCTGTAGACCATGCGATCTGAAGATTAAAGCCACCGGTATAAGCATCAACATCAAGCACCTCTCCTGCAAAAAACAAACCGGAGAGCAGCTTTGATTCCATAGTGGAAGGATTGACTTCTTTGACATTTACGCCGCCCGATGTGATAATGGCTTCCTTCACAGGTCTGGGACCGGAGATCTCAACAGGAAGTGCTTTCAACAGAGCGAGTACATTGCGACGCTGTTCGCGGGTAATATCATGAACTTTCGTACGGGGATCGATCCCTGTCAGCTCAACAAAGGGATCGATCAGCTTGCGAGGAAGCAATTCTACAAGCGCATTGGCAAAGTCGCTGTTGGAATGCTTGGCAAAATCATTGAGAATACGTTTATCCAGCATCTGATCATCCAGCGCAGGTTTAAGATCGATCTCAAGTCGGTAGGAACTGGTAGCAAAATTTCGCATATGGGATGATGCTGAAAGGATCAAGGGACCGCTCACGCCAAAATGAGTAAACAGCATCTCACCAAAATCGTCATAAATCTTCTTCTGATTTTCGTAAACACGAAGCGCAACATTACGAAGACTCAGCCCCTGCAGCTTTCCGCACAATTCCCCTTTCGCGCACAGGGGAACAAGAGAGCCGCGCGGCTCAACAATGCTATGCCCCACACTCTTGGCGAGTTCGTAGCCGTCACCGGTAGAACCTGTCAATGGGTAACTGACGCCGCCTGTGGCAACGATCACACGCGAAGAAGAATACTCCTTCTGCTCACCAGCAACTCCGCAGAGGGCGCCATCCTTGACGATCAGACGGCAGGCACGATCCCGCGCCACTGTGATCCCAAGCTGTTTCATATACTTTTCCAGCGCCCCACTGATATCGAATGCACGATCTGACACAGGAAAAACGCGATTGCCGCGCTCTGTTTTCAGAGGAACACCCAGCATTTCAAACAGCGCCATAACATCAGCTGTATCATATCCGGAGAAAGCACTGTAAAGGAATCTTCCGTTACATGGAACATTGCGCAAGAGTTCTTCAACTGTGCAATTATTGGTTACATTGCAGCGACCTTTCCCGGTGATATTCAGTTTTTTGCCCAGGCGTTCATTCGGTTCCAAAAGGCAAACACTGGAACCGTATTCTGCCGCGGCGATCGCAGCGATCATTCCGGCAGGACCACCGCCGATCACAACGATATCAGCTTTCATTGCCTTGTCCAAATACACCGTACTCCTCCCAAATGCTCTCCAGACGGTTAAACGTCTGGGCAATATCCGCATTTTTCCTATGACCTGCTGCCACGATCAGCGCATTCAGCAAACTGAAAGGTGCAACAAGTGAGTCGACAAAAGAAATCATGTCACTTCTCGCAGGCAGGACAACCGATGCCAGCGGATACAAAGGAGACATGGCGCTATCTGTAATAGCGATCACATCTGCTCCTCTGTCATGCGCAAACTGGACACCCTTGACCGTAGACTGAGAATATCTCGGAAAACTAATGCCAACAAGCACATCTCCGGGGCCGATCCTAAGCATACACTCCAATATCTCACCTGCGCTGTTACTGGTGACAAGTGTAACATTTTCAAAAATCAAATGAAGATAAAAATTCAGATAACCTGCCAAAAACGAACTGGAACGAACTCCCAAAATATAAATATGACGTGCCGCGACAAGCTTATCCACCACAGTTTCAAATGCATTACGGTCCAGTTCTTCAATTGCAAGACGAATTTTGTCCATATCTGTTTGCAAAACAGAAGTAATGACATCTGTTCCAAACAGCTCATCGGAGGCTTCTATGCGCTGGATGGAGGTCAAACGGGAACGAACCATCTCCTGCAGCGCTTTCTGCATTGCGGGATACCCTTCGAAACCCAGCACAGATGCAAATCGAACCACCGTAGATTCACTGACATCCACATGCTTGCCCAGCTTTCCTGCGGTCATGAACGCAGCTTTATCATAATCAGAGAGGATATATCCGGCGATCCTCTTTTGTCCTTTGGAAAAATGGTCCATGTTTTCCCTGATAATATGTAAAACATCCTTGCTCATCTGCAATTGACCTCAATCTGAAATTCTATCAAAATATTTTATCAAATAATTTCTTGATGTACAAGTGAAATTGCCGGTTAGCCTACCAAAACATGTGCAGGGCGGTTGACAGTTATTTTCCCGCCAACAGGCTGTCAACCTCCTGCTTGGTAAGCTTACGCCATGCACCGGGCTTCAACTTTCCAAGAGAAAGAGAACCTTCTCTTACGCGCTGCAACCGCTTGACTCTCAGATCGCACAGCGCGCACATACGGCGCACCTGACGATTCAACCCCTGATGGATCGTAACAGAGATCGTCCACTCCCCTGCCTGCTTACTAATGACACGCACCTGTGCAGGAACAATAGGTGAGCCATCTTCCAATTCAGTCAATGCGGCAAGTCTTCCTTCACATCCGGTCAGTGCTCCACCGACTGTTACATAATATTCCTTATCTTTTTCATATGCAGGATGTGTAAGTTTCTGTGTGAAATTACCGTCATTGGTCATAAGCAACAATCCATCAGAATCCATATCCAAACGGCCCACAGGGTATACGCGCGCACCGCAGTCCTCCACAAGCTGCGCAACTGTCTGTCTTCCCTTTTCGTCAGAAAGCGTAGTCACATAGCCGCGCGGTTTATTCAGCATCAGATACAGTTTTTCAGCCGCACAGTCCAATTTTTTGCCATCAACAGCTATAATATCGCAATCAGGATCAGCGCTGTCACCAAGTTTTGCAATTTTACCGTTGACAGAGACCCGTCCGTCAAGAATATATGTTTCTGCCTGTCTGCGGGAACACACACCCGCAGCAGACAAAATTTTCTGAATTCGTTCCATATAACCAACACCTCATATTTATCAATGAAGCAGTCGACAAAAGAAGCTCTCCTCTTGCCCACTCATGACTTGAGAAACACTATCCATTGCAACCAAATCAACCGATGAAACCTGCTTACCATTCAAGCAGGCATACGCCTTGCCGATTATCTGACCGGAGCAAACCGGAGCTTCAACAAAGGCTGGTATCTCAATTTTCAATGTTAGCTTTTCATCCTCAGAAACGGGATACGAAATATCATCTGAAACCGCCAACATGACCGATCTTTTTGCTCCGCCGGTCACAACTGCCGATGCTATTTTTTGCCCCGCAGTGGCCAGAGTCTTCAAATGATACGTTTGAAATCCGTAATCATATAGCGCAATATGATCGTTCCAATCATCGCTGTCTTTCAGCGTAACAGCGATCAGTGTCATACCATTGCGCTCGGTCGCAGATACCAGCGTTCGCCCAGCCGCTTTTGTAAAACCGGTCTTGACACCGATACAACCCGAGCAAATGCGGAGAAGTTTGTTGTGATTTGACAGGATCCGCCCGTTTACAGTGACCGAATCCGTGGAAGCAATGCGCAAAAAAGTAGGATTTTGCAGAGCGTAAGCCGTGAGTTTAGCCATATCCATCGCAGTAGAGTAATGTCCCTCAGCGTCAAGACCATTCGGGTTGGCAAAAGATGACTCAGTCATGTCTAACTCCTCTGCCATACGGTTCATTAGAAGAACAAACCGATTTTCCTCTCCACTGACACAGTGTGCAACAGCAAGGGCAGCATCGTTACCGCTGGCAAGCATGAGTCCGTACAGCAATTCTTCCAAGGTCAGGGTTTCACCGACCTGAAGATACATAGACGATCCTTCAGCCATGTCCCCAGCCGTCACTGTATACTCTTCATTAAGCTTTCCATAACGGAGAGCTACAACCGCGGTCATGATTTTGGTAATGCTTGCGATCAGCCGTTCCTCTTCTGCGTTCGATTCGTACAAAACACGACCTGTTCGCTGCTCGATCAATACAGCAGATTCCGCAGATAAGTTGACAGCCAATACATGACAAGGCAATAAACTTAACAGAACCGCAACAACCAATAAACGACACACAATACGATGAAGCATTATTATCTCCCTCTAATCCTCAGATAAAGGCAGTATGCCCCAAGATGTGTGTTTTCATCACACAAATACCGGAATGACAGTATTTCCCCGGAAACATACTCCTGTTTCCGGGGAAATCAAATCGTATCAGACAGATTCGTTCTGCGCCGTGTCAGAAGCATCCTTATTTTCTGCTTCTGCCTTTTTCTTCGTGATAAAATCACCGACCTTGTTGACCATATCGGGAACCATTTCTACAATACGGTCAACAGTATTGGCTGCAGGAACTGCAACGGGCATCACTCTGACATAACCATCCTTCACGATCAGGAATGCAACAGGTTCAATCTTCACGCCGGTGCCAATACCTGCCCCCAGCGTGTTATCGGCAGAAGGATTTGTTTTGTTACCAAAGGTTGCTCCTGCACCGCCAAAACCCATGCTAACCTTGGAAATAGGGATCAAAGTAACACCATCGGGAGTGCAAATAGGCTCACCAACAATGGTGTTGGTGTCAACCATGGTACGAACCTTGTCCATACTGTCCTGCATCAAATTGCTCAGCATACTATTCTTTTCCATTTTTGAGCTCCTTTCAGTTCATGCGGCTTCAGGCGGCACTGTCCGACCCTGCCGGAATATTATTCTTATCTACTTGTTTGGTAGATGGCTTGGTTGCTCGTTGTTTATATCCTTTATACCATTTCAAAACACCGCTTACAGATGAAACAGCAATAATGATCAGATCAATGATCCGCATACCAACGCCAACATCAAGGATGATATCCATGCGCTCCTGTGTAAAATCAGGAAACAACTGAATATCCTGATCACTGATTCTCACCGCCTGATGAAGCGGCGGAAGGATCGCACCAAGCGCTGCGTGAAGATAGCCATACAGCACCGCCGTATCAGCAGGATCGGTCCCAGCTACCAGAACATGGATCTTGAGCGGTGAAACACGAAGCTTTTTTATGGCTCTGCGGGCTGCGCGTATCAAAAGATCTGGTAAAACTTCAATTGAGTAAACGATCTGATCAGAGTTTGGAGATCGGAACTTGTGCTCCTTCGTATCTTTGGGATCTTCTGTTTTCTTCTTTGTTTTCTTGATTTTCTTCCGGTCCGCTTCGTCTTTTTTCAAATACCGCAGCGGATCAACAGACCAACAAAAGTAGCGAACAGAAAGGTTCGTTTCGCCGTTTTCATAGCTTAGACGGATATATCCCGGAATAAACAGTGCGATCAGCAGAACCAAAGCGAGCACACCTAGTAGAATCAAAAAAATTGTGCCGATCACACTGTACCACCTCGCTTATATTATTCCTCTGGAATATCCTGAGGAACAGGATCAGTTACTTCCTTCAACCGTTCCTGCATGGGATCGTCAGCGTCCTCTCCCAACATAACAGGCAGATCCTTTAGCGATGACAAGTGGAAGGATCGAAGGAAATTTTCTGTTGTACGATAGAGTCTGGGACGGCCCGGAACCTGCAGACGACCGCACTCCTCGATCAAATCACGTTCCAGCAGCAAAGAAACCGTGTAGGAGCTGTCAACACCACGGATCTGATCAACCTGCGCACGAGTCGTTGGCTGATGATAGGCAATGATAGACAGCACTTCCAGCGCAGGCTGAGAAAGCTTGGAGGGTTTTCTTACCTCAAATGCCCGGCGGATCATATCAGCGTATTCCGGCGCGGAACAAAGCTGCCACTTATCCTCCATACGGATCAGACGAATACCGCGCCGTTCAAAAGAGTAGTAGTCACTGGGTCGATGAAGAGTTTCTTCAACAGACAATTTATCCAAATTCAAAGCAAGACAGATACGGTCGATATGTACTGCTTCACCGGATGCAAAAAGAATCGCTTCGACAGCGGATTCCAGTTCTTTCATTTCAAGTGTCATGGATCAACCTCACAGCGAAAGATTGTCCCCGGCATCACTGGCAGGGGTAACAGAACAGTCCACCTCACTGCCGGCAAGATGGATCATGCGATTTTTACACAGTTCGAGAACAGCGATGAATGTGGCAACAACTTCACTACGGCTGCGGCTTCCGCGAAACAGCATACGGAATGTTGCCTGACCAAGCTCTTTCAGTCGCTGCATAATCTCTCCCGCCTTCATAGAAACGGGATACGGTTCATGGCTGACAATTTTCGAAAAGCTCTCCAACGGAGGCGGCGCGCTTCTGTCGCCTCGGCTGGCAACATCACGCAGGGCAGCGAGAAGATCGTCCGGCTCATGGTCATATTCATATACCTTTTCACGCTCAAAGGGCTCTGGTGTTTTTACCATAATATTGCGGCCAAACTCACTCATTGGACCAAGCAGTTCAACGACCTGTTTGATGCGCTCATAGGTCTCGCTATTTTTCCGCTCTTCCAGAGATTTGATCAGCTGATCCATCTCGCTTTGCGCTTCCTCATCCTCAATGGAGAGCAGCATACGGGACTTGATGAACATCAACTGAGCAGCCATGGTCACAAACTCACTTGCGATCTCAAGATCCATCTTTTGACGCAGTTCAAGATATTCCAAATACTGATCGAGGATCAGTGCAATCGGAATATCCTGGATCTCAATTTTATTTTTACTGAGCAAGAACAGGATCAGATCAAGGGGGCCTTCAAAATCTTCGAGGCCTTCCCTGCTCTGCACGACTTGTTCCAGCTTAAATACAGGACTATCCATCCACACACCTCGTTAGAAAAACAAACCGCACATGGCATAATATACTGCCGAAATTGCGGATCCAAGATAATCGTCACCAATATTAGACCAAATGATCACCATCAAAAGGATCATACCTAACCGCTCATAACGCATTAAAAACATGTATGCTTTCTCCGGCAAAAAAGAAAACAACACTTTAGATCCGTCCAGCGGCGGAATGGGAATCAAATTAAAGAGCCCCAAGCCAATACTCAAAATCGCTGTACTGAGTAAAAATTCGAATAAACCAAGTGAAAACGCACTGTCAGGCAGAACACCAGCTGCAACTACATTCGGTACAAGAGATGCACCGAAGATCGCGAGAAGTGCCAATACGAAATTGGACACGGGCCCTGCCAGCGCGGTGACTGCCATTCCAAGACGGGGATTCTTAAAATATCGCATATCCACAGGGACCGGCTTTGCCCAGCCAACACCGCAAATCATCATAGCTGCAAGACCAAGCCAATCAATGTGATGGAGCGGATTCATACTCAGGCGTTTCATGCGCTTGGCAGTGGGATCCCCCAAAAGATATGCCGCCAAACCATGGCAGGTCTCATGAACAGTCAGGCACAAGAGAACACTACCCATGCGCAGGATAGCTCCCAAGAGTCCACCCCAATCAAATTGTTCCCAAAAAGCCTGAAGATAACCGCTCATATGATCTCCTATGTATGGTTTGCAAATTTACACAGATACTGTATTATAACAGATTTTAAATAGGAATACAAGCATGCAACGACGAGAAATTATTACTCGTGTATCTGAATTGAAATAATGATCCCCCGGCGAAGCCGGGGGTTTTTCATAGACGGGTAAAACCCTTTATTACTAGCTTGCGCGTCCCGTCGCGCAAGTACGATCCGCCAGCCGCGAGAGTTTTGCTACTTGCTACCCGTAAACGGGTTTAGAAG
>JAZLEB010000008.1:0-23623 GCA_045615065.1 Candidatus Pelethomonas sp.
TTGACGGTCAGGCTATCGGTGTTGGCGCAGGTCAGCAGAGCCGTGTGCACTGCACTCGCCTTGCCGGTACCAAGGCAGATACCTGGATGCTCCGTCAGCATCCCAAGACTCTGGGTCTTCCCTTCCTGCCCACTCTCGGCCGTCCCGAACGCGACAACGTGATCGACAGCTACATCAACGGCAACGAGGAAGATGTTTGCGCAGAGGGTATTTGGCAGAACTATTTCACCACCCAGCCTCAGCATATCACCGCCGAGGAGCGCACCGAGTGGCTTGCAAACTTCGCTGAAGTTGCTTTGGGCAGCGACGCCTTCTTCCCCTTCCCTGACAACATCAAGCGCGCCCGTAAGAGCAGTGTAAAGTACATCGCAGAGCCCGGCGGTTCCATCCGCGATGATCTGGTCATTGCTCAGGCAGACGAATACGGCATGGCTATGGCCTTCACCGGTATGCGTCTGTTCCACCACTAAGTCGAAACAAGTTTCATATCTTTCGCTTCCGAAACAATCCGAAAGCTCAATCATTCCACTGTTTCTCCTTTCCCCACCAAATCCGCTTCGCTGGGTTTTGGTGGGGTCCCCCTATAAAAAGAAAGGGAAGAAAAATTATGAGAATTATGGTGATCGGCGGCGGTGGCCGCGAACACGCCATTATCAAAAAACTGCTTGAGGACCCACGCGCAGAGAAGATTTTTGCTCTGCCCGGCAACGGCGGTATTGCAGCCGACGCTGAGTGCGTCGATATCAAGGCCACCGATATTTCCGGCATGGTCGAGTTTGCCAAAAACAATGCCATCGACTTCGCTGTTGTCGCTCCCGACGATCCCTTGGTGCTGGGCGCTGTGGATGCATTGAACGAGATCGGCATCCCCTGCTTCGGCCCCAGAGCAAATGCAGCCATTATCGAGGGCAGCAAGGCCTTTTCCAAGGATCTGATGAAGCGCCACGGTATCCCCACTGCCAAATATGAGATCTTCACCGAACTGGACAAAGCGCTTACTTATTTGGAAACAGCTCCTATCCCCACCGTTGTCAAGGCCGACGGTCTGGCACTGGGTAAGGGCGTCATCATTGCCGAAACCCGTGACGAGGCAATGCAGGCTGTTAAGGAAATGATGGAAGGCGGTAAGTTCGGTAAGAGCGGCACCACCGTTGTCATCGAGGAATTCCTTACCGGCCCCGAAATTTCTGTGCTGGCATTTACCGATGGTAAGGTGGTCAAACCCATGGTCTCCTCCATGGATCACAAACGCGCCTTCGATAATGACGAAGGTCTTAATACCGGCGGTATGGGCACCATTGCTCCCAACCCCTATTACACCGCCGATGTGGCAGAGCGCTGCATGCAGGAGATCTTCCTGCCTACTATTCAAGCTATGACCGAGGAAGGCCGTCCCTTTACCGGCTGCCTCTACTTTGGCCTGATGCTCACCGCAGACGGCCCCAAGGTCATTGAGTACAACTGTCGGTTTGGTGATCCCGAAACCCAGGTGGTTCTCCCCCTGCTGGAGAGCAGTCTGCTTACGATCATGCTGGCCACCGCAAACGGCACACTGGCAGAAACCGAGGTCAAGTTTGCAGATAAGTCCGCAGCCTGTGTGATCCTCGCAAGCCGCGGCTACCCCGAGAGCTATGACAAGGGCTTTGCCATTACACTGCCTGAAGTTTCTCAAAACGAGCGAATCTATATCGCCGGCGCATCGATCAAGGACAACACACTGGTCACCAGTGGCGGTCGTGTGCTCGGTGCCACGGCAGTTGCTGATGATCTGAAGTCTGCCATCGAATTCGCTTACGATCTTGCCGATCGAATCCACTTTGATAACGCCTTCTGCCGTCGCGACATCGGTCAGCGGGCACTGAAGGCACTGGGAGGTAAGTAACCAATGGTTTATCGTATTTATGTTGAAAAGCGCCCCGGTCTCTCTCCCGAGAGTGATAACCTGCTGAACGATCTGCGTTCCTTCCTGGGTATTACCTCTTTGGAGGGTATTCGTATCCTGAACCGCTACGATGTGGAAAACATCGCTCCCGAGGTCTATGAAGCAGCCAAGAATACTGTCTTTTCCGAACCTCAGGTCGATGTGACCTACGATGAGACTTTCCCCGAGCCCCGCAATATCCACACCGTACTCGCTGTTGAGGCTCTGCCCGGTCAGTTCGACCAGAGAAGCGACTCCTGCGCACAGTGCATCCAGCTGATGGCAGGTGTGGAACGTCCTCTGGTCCGCAACGCCAAGGTCTATATCCTCGAAGGCAAGTTCACCGAGGATGAGCTTAATAAGCTGCGCAGCTACCTCATCAATCCCGTGGAGTGCCGTGAAGCTTCTCTGGAAAAGCCCGAGACTCTTGTGCAGGAACACGCCGTTCCTCCCATGGTCGAAACTCTCACCGGTTTCACCGCCATGAATGAAGCTCAGCTGCAGAATTTTCTTGATGAGCGCGGTCTTGCCATGGATCTGGACGATCTGAAGTTCCTGCAGGGCTATTTCCGTGACGAAGAAAAGCGCGATCCTACCATCACTGAGGTTCGCCTGGTCGATACCTACTGGTCCGACCACTGCCGTCACACCACCTTCTCCACCCATCTCACCGATATCGAGATCGCTGACGAGGCTGTTAAGGAAGCTTATGAGCGTTACCTGGCTGCCCGCGTATATGTGTACGGCGAGGAGAAGGCAGCAGCACGGCCTCAAACTCTCATGGACATTGCAACCATCGGTACCAAGGCACTCAAAAAGCTGGGCGCACTGCCCGAGTTGGACGAGAGCGAGGAGATCAACGCCTGCTCCATCCATGTTCCCGCCAATGTTGATGGCAAGGAGCAGGATTGGCTGCTGATGTTCAAGAACGAGACCCACAACCACCCCACCGAAATCGAGCCTTTCGGCGGTGCCGCAACCTGCATCGGCGGCTGCATTCGGGATCCCTTGAGTGGACGCGTATATGTCCACCAGGCCATGCGCGTAACCGGCGGCGGCGATCCCCGTGTCTCCTTCGCCGATACTACCCCCGGTAAGCTGCCCCAGCGTAAGCTGGCAACCACCGCAGCTGCCGGTTACAGCTCCTACGGCAACCAGATCGGTCTTGCTACCGGGCATGTGGCCGAGGTCTACCACGAAGGCTACATCGCCAAGCGTCTGGAGTGCGGCGCAGTTGTCGGTGCAGCCCCCGCAGACCATGTCCGCCGCGAGGTTCCCGCCCCCGGTGATGTTGTCATCCTGCTGGGCGGCCGCACCGGACGTGACGGTATCGGCGGCGCAACCGGTTCTTCCAAGAGCCACAATATGAAATCCCTGACCACCATGGCATCCGAGGTTCAGAAGGGCAATGCTCCTGAGGAGCGCAAGATCCAGCGTCTGTTCCGCAACGGTGAGGTGACCCGCCTCATCAAGCGCTGCAATGACTTCGGCGCAGGCGGTGTTTCCGTTGCTATCGGTGAGTTGGCTGACGGTCTGACCATTGATCTGGATCAGGTCCGCAAGAAGTACGACGGTCTGGACGGCACCGAACTGGCAATCTCCGAGAGTCAGGAGCGTATGGCAGTGGTCGTCGCCGCCGAGGATGCCGATAAGTTCATCGCAGCTGCCGAGAAGGAAAACCTTGAGGCATACCGCGTGGCAACTGTCACCGAGGCCAAGCGCATGGTCATGAGCTGGCGCGGTGAGAAGATCGCTGACCTGAGCCGTGACTTCCTGAACACCAACGGTGCTGCCAAGAAGGCATCCGTTTCCGTTCCCGAGATCGACCGCACCCCCATCTCTGTTCCCGCATTCTCCTCCTTGCGTGAAATGGCCGGAAGCCTGAAGTGCGCCAGCCGTCGTGGTCTTACCGAGCGCTTTGACGGCTCCATCGGTACCGGCAGTGTCCTGATGCCCTTCGGCGGTAAGAGCCAGCGCACACCCGCTCAGGCTATGGCAGCCCTGTTCCCCGTTGAGCCCGGTCAGACCACCGATCAGGCCAGCGTTATGGCTTGGGGCTTCGATCCCGACCATATGTCTATTGATCCCTACTCCGGCGCAAATGCTTCTGTGTACACCTCCATGGCCAAGCTGGTCGCCGCAGGTGCCGACTACAAGAAGGCATATCTTACCCTGCAGGAGTTCTTTGAGAAGCTGCGTCAGGAGCCTCAGCGCTGGGGCAAGCCCTTTGCTGCTCTGCTGGGCGCACTGGATGCTCAGATCGAATTGGGTGCTGCAGCCATCGGCGGTAAGGACTCCATGAGTGGTTCCTTCATGGACAAGGATGTTCCCCCCACTCTGATTTCCTTCGCCATTGCTCCCGTTAAGGCCGACAAAGTCCTGTCTCCTGAGTTCAAGGAAGCCGGTCACCCCGTCTACGTCTTTGGTCTGCTGGATGAAAACACCCAGAGTCTGAAGGAGTCCTGGGAGATCTTCAATCTGCTTCACGCCGAGGGCAAGATCAAAGCAGCATGGGCTGTTGAGAACGGCATGGCTGAAGCTGTTATGAAAATGAGCTTCGGTAACAATATCGGCTTCAAGGCTTCCATTCCCGCTGACGATCTGTGGTATGTCCCCTTCTATGGCTTCGTTGTGGCAGAACTGACCGAGGATATCGCAGCTCCCGGCGCTGTGAAGATCGGCGTCACCACCGAGGAAGCAACGATCGACCTCATCACCGACAGCGCGCCTGTCGCTGAGCTGCTGGAGATCAACGACAGTGTTCTGGAGGGTGTCTACTCCACCAAGGCCAAGGCCGAAAGCAAGCTGGAGACCTTCAACTATACCGCAGACAGCATTGCGGTTCCTGTTATCAAGTCCGCCAAGCCGAAGGCACTGATCCCTGTGTTCCCCGGCACCAACTGCGAGTATGATACTGCCCGTGCTGTGATCGCCGCAGGCGGTGACGCAGAGATCATGGTCATCCGCAATCTGACTGCCGATCAGGTCGCAGAGAGCGCAGAGCGTTTTGCAAAGGCCATTTCCACCAGCCAGATGATCGTCATCCCCGGCGGTTTCTCCGGCGGCGACGAACCTGACGGTTCCGGTAAGTTCATCACCAGCTTCTTCCGCAACGGCGCTGTCCGCGAGGAAGTTGCCAAGCTGCTGGACGAGCGCGGCGGTCTGATGGCCGGTATCTGCAACGGTTTCCAGGCACTCATCAAGCTGGGTCTGGTGCCCTACGGCAAGATCATCGACACAGATGAGAACTGCCCCACCCTGACCTACAACACCATTGGCCGTCACCAGAGCAGCATTGTACGCACTCGCGTGTGCTCCAACAAGTCTCCCTGGCTGGCCGAGGCCAAGGTTGGCGACATCTACTCTGTTCCCATCTCCCACGGCGAGGGCCGCTTCATCGCTCCCGATGCATTGATCCGCAAGCTGGCTGAAAACGGTCAGATCGCTACTCAGTATGTTGATCTCGCCGGCGAGCCCACCATGGACACTGCCTTTAACCCCAATGGTTCCCTGTATGCCATCGAGGGTATCACCTCCCCCGACGGTCGTGTCTTCGGTAAGATGGGCCACAGCGAGCGCATCGGCAAGAACCTATATCGCAATATTCCCGGCAATTTCGATATTGGTATGTTCCGCAGCGCTGTGTAGTTCTTCAAGTAAATCATACACACAAACGTCCTGCTGCATTTACCGCAGCGGCACTTTTCGTAACCAAAAAGGATGAGTGCTGTACAGCACTCATCCTTTTTCATTTCAGATTATCACTGTCAAAACCGTAAGGCAGAAGTTCCTTCAAGGTCAGCTCCATAGTATCACCCTTGCTGTTCACGAGAATGACCTCCAGCTCAGGGGCGAATTCCTGCAGTACCTGACGGCATACGCCGCAGGGCGGACAAAACTGTTCCTTGGTTGCAGCGATCGCAATACGGGTAAACTTTCGGTGCCCCTCGCTAACTGCCTTGAACACTGCGGTGCGTTCTGCACAGTTAGTGGGAGAATATCCGGCATTTTCAACATTGCAGCCGGTAAACACTGTGCCGTCATCACACTCCAGCGCAGCTCCCACAGGAAAATTGGAGTAAGGCACGTAAGCCATCTTCAGCATTTCGACTGCCGCGTTGCAAAGTTCCTGCTTAGTCATAGCTTTCATTCCTTTCCTTATTCCGTTTCCATCCAACCGACTTCACGCTGGGGGCGAACCTCGAAATCAATGATCTCTCTGGCATCATAGAACTTCATGTACCGATCCAGGCATCTCGCACTGCGCAATGTGGTGCCATCAGGGTGCATACGGTCGCAAATCACAGCCGAAATGTCCTTTTTGATATAGCTGAAAGACTCAATGCCTACAGAGCAGAATACACGGAAGCCCTTTTCATGCAGATAACGGAAAACCTCACCGGTATTCGTCCAATCGTTTCCGTCAGGACGGTCGCCGTGGGGATAAAGGATAATGGTAGTTTCACCGATCAGGCTCCCCACCTCATTGAACCACCGCTCCGTATCAGCGGTAACCTTGCTAAGACTTCCACCAAGACGAATATGTCCCCATGTATGGCTGGCAAAGGTCCATCCGGTGCGCTTCAACTCCTCAATAATAGGCTTAACTGCCTCGATCTCCTGCTGGCGGAATGCTTCCTTCTCATCATTCCAGCCATCGGTGGTTGTATGTGTACGATAGCCCAAAATGCCCTCAAATCCTGTCAGTCCAAGACATGCCTTCGCACCAAAGGGAGAGAAATCGGGATGCTCTTCAATAAATTTATCGAGGATCGTTACCGCGTCCAGGTCGCGGCTGATCACCTCGTTGCCTTCAGGATCCAATCCCCAGGACCAGATCTTTCCATCATCCCCAATGATCAGCTTATGAGTAAAACCGTTGGTCAGCATATACTCATAATAATTCACATCGTCATAGCTGAACACGAGGGGTTTTTTGCCCTCAGGAATATACAGTGTATTCTTCACCATTTTGGTGTTGCCGTTTTCGTCGGTGACTTCGCTCCACACATCGGCAATATCCACCAGTATGTAACCATTTTCGTAAACACTATTCAGAATCTTCCAAAACTCATCAACAGTAACCATCCAATCGTCCAAACCGTCAGACTGATAGTCGCCGTCAAACGCCAGTTCCGGATAAGCAATCACAGGATGGAAAAAGAGATGCTCAACAATACCTGTATAGGCAATATACTTCACACCATCCCGTTCGCCGCCCTCCGGTTCGACCGTAGGATCCAGAATCACATACTCCTCTACGACAGGCTCCGGTTCGGGCTCTGGTTCCGGCTGAGGTTCCGGTTCAGGCTCAGGTTCCGGAACCTCGGTCTCACTGTTTTGCTCCGGATCCTGCTGTGTCTGATCCTGCGGATCCTGCTCGCCATTGGGGGCATTGTCAGCCGCGCAGGACGCAAGCGCCAGCATCATAGCAACCGCAAGCAAAACCGCCAAAAAGCGTTTCATCATATTCAACAACTCCTTTATGTTAGCTTTCCTTCAGTATAGCACTCAGCCTTTTCCGATTCAACTCCATTTAGTGACAAACGGTGACAAAGCGGTTACGGTTTATTCCTCCAGCCACGCCTCACGGAAGTCTTCCATATAGTCCTCGCAATTATCCTCAAGAAGAGTCTCCCAGCGGTCATCCGGTGCAAGGGCGGCAGATAGAGCAAACATCTTTTCTTTTACATCCGCGTCCTTATGTCCCAGCCAAAAAGCGACCTCATCGCCCTGTGCCATGACTTCCGCATAAAATCCTTCCACCAGCGTAAAGCGGGTAACTGTAAGCATTGTATGTTTCATATTCGAACTCCTTATCCTTTAATAAAACTCCCGACCGCCCGAAGAGCAGCCGGGAGCATATTTATTTATTTACTTTGCGCGGTTGTTATAAGCCTCAATACCCAGCGCCAGCAGATCCATTGCTCGCTCCAAATCCTCCTGCTTGAGAACGTAAGCGATGCGGATCTCGTTGATACCCTTGCCGGGAGTGGCATACATAGGACCACCGGGAGTACAGAAAACAGTTTCGCCGTTATCGTCAAACTCCTCCAGCATCCACTTTTGGAAATTCTCCGCACTGTCAACAGGCAGCGCTGCCATCACATAGAACGCGCCTCCGGGACACTTAGAGATAACGCCGGGGATCTTTTCAAGCTTCGCCATGACAGTATCGCGGCGGCGCTTGTATTCCTCGCGAACAGCCTCAAAATACTCAGGACCCACATCGTACAGTGCGGCGGACGCGATCTGATCCAAAGTGGCCACACTCAGGCGGCACTGGCAGTATTTCATACACTCGCCCATCAGCTCACGGTTGCGGGAAATGATGCAGCCAATGCGCGCGCCGCAGGCGGAGAAGCGTTTGGAAACGGTATCCAGCACCACAACATTTTCCGAGGCATCCTCGAATTCACCGAAGCTCTGCAGGCTCTGACCGCCATAAACAAACTCACGGTATGCCTCGTCACCGAGCAGGAACAAGTCATGCTCCTTGGCGAGATCCACCAGCATACGCATCTCCTCGTGAGTCAGCACACAGCCGGTGGGGTTACCGGGATTAGTGCAAAGGATCGCACGGGTATGCTCATTGATGAGCGCCTCGATCTTGGCGCGGTCAGCATAGTGATAGCCCTCCTCAGGAGAGGTAGGAATCGGGCGAACGGATGCGCCGGTGGAGATAGCCATGGTGGTATAGTTGGGATAGTATGGCTCAGGGATCAGAATCTCGTCACCGTCATCCAGAATGCAGTTGAAAACGATCTGCAGTGCTTCACTGCCGCCGGTCGTGATCAGAACATCATCTCGCTCAAAGTGCATATTAAGATTATCGTAATACTTGCGGATCGCATCGATCAGCACAAGCATACCGCCGGAGGGCGCATAACCCAACACAGGCTGTTCAAACTTTCGAACCGCTTCAAAAAACTGAGGGGGTGTTTCCACATCAGGCTGACCCAAATTCAGAGAATAAATCTTCTTGCCTGCCTGCTCAGCAGCAAAAGCATAGGGATAGAACTTGCGCATCGGAGAGAGTCCGCATTTTTTTACTTTGCTGGAGAATTTCATACATATACCTCATAAATCTGAATAACCGAACAAGACGAACGATACAAGACTCACCCCGTTCAATTTCGCTCAGCTTTTTCATTTTAGTACAGTAACACACTGCTGTCAAGAAGAGATCTTATCAAATGTCATGACAGCATAAATTTTTCGTTTTTATTTATACTGCAACATGGAGGTGAGCACTATGCATCATTATATTTTCCGCCGACAATTGAGCAGCTTTGTCTTCACAGCCATTGCAGGGACGTTTCTGCACTTTCTGTTTGATTTAAGCGGCGGTATTCCGCTGATCGGCGCGATCAGCGCTGTCAACGAGTCTGTATGGGAGCATATGAAGCTTCTCTTTGTCCCAATGCTGACCGCCGCCCTGATGCAGCGAGCACTGTTTGGAAAAAAGGATCGTTTTTGGACCGGAAAGCTTTTGGGAATACTCACAGGTTTAATCCTGATCCCGGCACTGTACTACACCTATACAGGCGCATTGGGGATACACCTTACTTGGTTGGATATCTCTATCTTTTATGTGGCCGCTGCAGTGGGATATCTTGCGGAGACACTGTTTCTTCGCAGCAAAATCCACTGCAGTAAACTCATGGAACGCGCTGCTTTCACAGCGCTGTTGATCCTGGGGGCATGTTTTATACTTCTGACATGGTATCCTCCGAAGCTGCCGATTTTTCAGGACAGTTCAACAGGAGAATACGGCATCGAGTCGTAGGACAAGATCCGCGTTTAAGAAACATGGGTAGATCTATTTACAGCAGGACGGCGCTCTGTTTCCGTCCTGCTGTGTTTTTGAAAGAGAAGATATATCTTTACCGCTTTCTCAGGAACCAACAGTTCCCTGTTTCGGCAGATTTTTCATAGACAAACCAATAATCGTATGATAGAATAATTTTGTTTTTCGTAAAGGAGGCAAGCAATGACACCTCTTTCTCAAAAGCGCCTGTTTCTGCTGGATATGGACGGAACGATCTATTTGGATAACGAATTGTTCCCGGGAACAATTCCGTTTCTCTCCTATGTTCGCAGCATCGGCGGCCGCGCATTATTTCTAACCAATAACTCCTCCCGCTCGGTGGATGCCTATGTGGACAAACTCAATCGTCTGGGCATTGCCGCCGAACCGGATGATTTTCTCACCAGTGTGAATGCCTTGATCGCCCACTTGCATCAGAAACCGCCCTATCGGCTCTGTTATGCTTTTGGAACCGAAAGCTTCCGTACACAGCTTAGTGAGGCCGGTATTCCCATTACCGATACATTGGAAGATGGGATCGATTGTCTGCTCATCGGTTTTGACACGGAACTGACCTTTCAGAAGCTGGAGGATGCCTGTATTCTCCTGAATCGGGGCATCGATTTCATTGCCACCAATCCGGACTGGGTTTGTCCCACATGGTACGGCTCTGTACCCGATTGCGGCAGTGTATGCGAAATGCTCACCCGCGCCACCGGGCGGCGGCCCCTGGTGATTGGAAAGCCTCAACCTGAAATGGCAAAGCTCGCCATGAAATCCACTGGATTCTCACCGGAAGAAACGATAATGATTGGTGACCGGCTGTACACCGATATTGCATCGGGTGTCAACGCAGGAATCGACACCGCTTTTGTTCTCTCCGGCGAAGGAACGCGCGAGGATCTTGCCGAGAGCGAAACCACACCCACCTGGGTATTTGACGATATTGCCGCGCTGCTTGCGGCCATTCAATCCGAGAAATAAATAAGGAGACACTGTATGAAACTGAATTACAAGCGCACCCTGCTGGTAGGCTTCGCCTTTTTCCTAATCTGTGCCTTTTGGCAGATGTACGATGTAACCATTGCTATGACATTGACGAGCAAGTTTGGTCTAAGCCAAACAGCTTCCGGCATCGTAATGGCACTGGACAATATTCTTGCGCTGTTCCTACTGCCGCTCTTTGGCAGCATCTCCGACCGCTGCAAAAGTAAGTCCGGCCGCCGAACCCCTTTCATTCGTACAGGTACCATTCTCGCCGTTGTTTTCCTGATGCTGCTGTCCTTTGCGGATAATGCCCAACTGAAAAACATTGAGGCATACTCCAAGGTAAACGATCCCGCTACTATGGAGCGCATCTACGACGAGCAGAAGGATACTGTGCTGAAAACTCCAGAAGGAAAAGAGTATCGACTTTCTGATCTGTACTCCCGTGAAGCATTTGCAGCTCTGACTACCGACTCCACAATCAAAGAGGTCAATAGTTTTGGCCGCGAAGTGGAAGTCAACGTATATACCCGTTATGTTGTCCCTGCAAGACAGGCCTGTACCGGCGCTGTCACAGATCAGAACCCTGTCGCGCTGATCATTTTCCTCTGTATTCTGCTGTGCCTGCTGGTTTCTATGGCCACCTTCCGCACTCCCGCAGTGGCTTTGATGCCGGATGTAACACTCAAACCCCTGCGTTCCAAGGCAAATGCGGTCATTAACCTTATGGGTAATGCCGGCGGCATTATTGTGCTTGGACTCGGTTCTATTCTTGCCATTTCCAAGGTCAAGAACTCCTATATGAGCTACACAACTGTCTTTGCGATCGTGGGCGCTATTATGCTGATCGCACTCGTAATCTTTCTTCTTACAGTCAAGGAGCCTAAGTGGACCAGAGAGATGCAGGAGAAGAGCGCCGAACTGTTCCCCGACGAAGCTGAAGAGTCTGATACCCCCGGTCAAAAGAAGAAGCTTAGCAAGGGTGAACTGACTAGTCTTATTTTCTTGCTTGCCTCGATTGTTCTGTGGTTCTTTGGATATAACGCGATCACCTCCAAGTACTCTGTTTACGCCCAGAATGTGCTGGATAAGGATGCCACTACCACCCTTCTTCTTGCCAATGTGGCAGCAATTATCTCCTATCTGCCTGTCGGTATGGTGGCTTCTAAAATTGGAAGAAAGAAGACCATACTTGCCGGTATTGTTATGCTGTTTATTGCATTTTTCTCCGGCTGTTTCCTTACTGCATCCAGCCCCAACTGGCTGATGACTGCTATGTTTATTCTCGCCGGTGTCGCCTGGGCCACCATCAATGTCAACTCCTTCCCTATGGTAGTTGAAATGTGTTCCGGCGCAGACGTAGGCAAATATACCGGCTTCTACTACACTGCATCTATGGCTGCCCAATCCCTTACCCCTACTGTTTCCGGCATCTTTATGGATAAAATTGCTATGACAAGCCTCTTCCCCTATGCATCCATCTTTGTTGGTCTGGCATTCTTTACGATGCTGATGGTCAAGCACGGTGACAGCAAGGCAGAGGCCAAGCGCGGTCTGGATGCTTTTGAGGCGATGGACGACTGATGAGTACTCCTGTGATCCTTGCCATCAGCGCCGCAGCGCTGATCCTTCTTCTGTTTGCTGTTTATTTGATTCTGCTGATGCCCCGCCGAAATCACCCCGGCTGGGAAAAATTCTCATGTTTCCGCTATGCACACCGCGGTCTCCATGACAAAGACGCGGGCATCCCCGAAAACTCACTCATCGCCTTCCGCCGTGCTGCTGACCACGGATTTGGCGCTGAGTTGGATGTCCACCTGCTGCGCGACGGTTCACTTGCTGTATTTCACGATTTCAATCTCCAGCGCATGTGCGGCGCGGATGTTCTGATTGAAACTCTGACCGCAGAGGAACTGAAACGCTATACTCTGTTGGGTACTGAGGAACACATTCCCATGCTGGATGAGGTCCTTGCGATCTTCGAGGGTAAAACTCCCCTGATCATTGAACTGAAGGTGGATAACAACACCATCGCTACTTTGGCATCCGGCGAAAACAATGTTGCCGCACTGACCAACGCAGTCATGGATAAACTGAAAGGCTGGAACGGTACCTACTGCATCGAGTCCTTCCATCCCGGGGTAGTAGCTCACCTGAAAAAGCATTACCCCAATGTGATACGCGGACAGCTGAGCGAAAACTTCATGAAAAACCCCAAGGTCCGCTTCATCCCCGCATTTCCTATGACTTATCTCCTGTCTACCGTTCTCACCCGTCCCGATTTCATTGCCTACGCACACAAGGACCGCTCCTGCATCAGCCTGAAGATCATGCGCCGGATCTACGGTGTCCACGAAGTAGGCTGGACGATCCGGGAGCGCGATACAATGGCAGCGCTGGAGCGGGATGGTGTGACACCTATTTTTGAAAACTTCATCCCCTGAATTTGTGCAGCTTCTGCCCGTGATGATTCGTCCCGAGCAGGAGCTGCTCTTTTGTTTTCAGATTTCCGGTAAATAACTTTTGCGAATGATCTTCCATTTTCTTGACTTGCTACCAGCGGATGTTATAATAGAAACGATTGCATCTCTCGATACTCTTTCCGTATCGCCCCGGATAGGCTGCGGAACAGAAAGGAATTCGGCTATATGACAGTTCCCGACGAAAAATTGCCCCGTATGACCCCATACCGTACCACAGCTGTACATCAAGTCGGCTGGAATGAAATGCGCAGCCGTATCTCACACCGCCGTTATCTGCCTTCCCCTATTCAGGATGAGCAGCGTACCGCTTTAGAACGGCTCATCGAACAGACAAACCGCAAAAGCGGTTTGCATATCTCACTGGTTTGTGACCGACACGACATTTTTTCCGGACACCTGACCGGCTCCCCATCCTATCTTCTCCTGGCAGGCACCGCGGGCGACCGGCATTTAGAGGAAAAATGCGGCTATTTTGGACAACAGCTGGTGCTATCCGCTGAAGCGATGGGACTTGCAACCTGTTGGGTAGGTGGAACTTACGACAAAGCCGCTTGTCTTTCTCAGCTCAGCAAGGGCGAACGGCTGATATGTGTAGTCGCAATTGGACATACTGCCAGTACCGCATCTTCTTCCGCGCCTCATCGCTCTACAAAAACCCCCGCTCAGCTTGGCATCACTTCTGCCGATACTCCTGAATGGTTCTTTACAGCGCTGCAAGCCGTACAACTGGCTCCTTCCGCCATGAACCGGCAAGGTGTACTCTTTGAATGGCTGGAGGATGGCACGGTACGCGGCACCGCTACCGATAACGAAAGTTTTTCTCTGGTCGATCTTGGCATTGCGAAGCTTCATTTTGAACTGGGTTCTCGCGGCGGCGACTGGGAACTGGGCAGCGGCGGGATCTTCCGCCGTGCGGTACAGGAAAAATCCTGCGGTGCAGTCGTTCACCGCACGCGCAACGGAATCCGGGAATATCTGATCATCCGCCACAATGGCGGTCACTGGAGTTTTCCGAAAGGACATGTAGAACATAACGAGACCGAAGTTGAAACCGCCATGCGCGAAATTTTGGAAGAAACCGGTTTGACCACTAAGATCAATTCGGATTTTCGCCGTGTAGTAACCTATACCCCGAAAAATGGTGTGATCAAAGACGTGGTATTTTTCCTCGCATCGGTGACCGGCGGCACAGAACACGCGCAGGAGGAGGAGATCGCTCAATTGGAATGGCTCCCCTTCGAGGAAGCCTGCAGCACGGTCACTTTCCCAACCGACACAAATGTGCTCGAAAGCGCAGAGGAATTTCTTGGAAAAATCAGCTAAAATCGCTATTGCCTTTTCTATTGCCACTTTATATAATTAAAGCAATATATATTGGATAAAGTATCCAAAATAATTTTACAAGGAGTGAGAGACATGACCGAGGAAATTAAGACCCCCATCACCGAGGAGGCCGAAAGCAAAAACTTTATTCATCAGTTCATCGACGAGGACATCGCAGAGGGTGGTCAGTTCCAGGGCATGACCGTCCACACCCGTTTTCCCCCCGAACCCAACGGTTATCTGCACATTGGCCACTGCAAGGCTCTGTGCATCGACTTCGGTACCGCCGAAAAGTTCGGCGGCCTGTGCAATCTGCGTTTTGATGACACCAACCCTGCCAAGGAGGATAATGAGTTCGTTGAGGCGATCCAGGAAGATATCCACTGGCTGGGCTTTGATTGGGGTGATCGCCTGTTTTACGGCAGCGATTACTTCGAAAAAACTTATGAGTTGGCCGTCGGACTCATCAAGAAGGGTCTTGCCTATGTTTGCGAACTGACTCCCGAAGAGTTCAAGGAATATCGCGGTACCATCGGCGTTCCCGCAAGAAGCCCCTACCGCGACCGTCCCATTGAGGAGAACCTGGATCTCTTTGAGCGCATGCGCAAAGGCGAGTTCCCCGAAGGTTCCAAGACTCTGCGCGCTAAGATCGATCTTGCCAGCGGCAACTTCAATATGCGCGACCCCGTTATCTACCGTATTCGCTATATTGAACATCACCGTCAGGGAACCAAGTGGTGCATCTTCCCCATGTACGACTTTGCTCATCCCATTCAGGACGCACTGGAAGGTATCACCCACAGCCTGTGCTCTCTGGAGTATGAAGATCACCGTCCCCTGTACAACTGGGTCATTGAGAATACCGATGTTCCCAGCAAGCCCCGTCAGATCGAATTCGCCCGCCTGGGCATCGATCACACCGTCATGAGCAAGCGCAAGCTGCGCGCACTGGTGGAGGGAGGCAAGGTCTCCGGATGGGACGATCCCCGCATGCCCACCCTGTGCGGTCTGCGCCGCCGCGGCTATACACCCGCATCCATTCGCAATTTCTGTGAGCGTATCGGTGTCGCTAAGGTTTCCAGCACTGTAGAGTACAGCTTCCTGGAGCACTGCCTGCGCGAGGATCTCAACGAGACCGCTCAGCGCGTGATGGCTGTTCTCCGCCCTGTGAAGCTCACCATCACCAACTATCCCGAGGGTCAGACCGAGACCTTTGAGGTTGAGAACAACCCTAACCGCCCTGAAGACGGCATGCGCACCATCTCCTTCTCCCGCAACCTGTATGTGGAAGCAGACGACTTTATGGAGGAACCCATTCCCAAGTACAAGCGCCTGTGCCCCGGCGGCCCCGAGTGCCGCCTGAAGGGTGCCTACCTCATCACCTGCACCGGCTGTGTGAAGGATGAAAACGGCAATGTGGTAGAAATTCTCGCCACCTACGATCCGGAGAGCCGCGGCGGCAACCCTGCCGACGGACGCAAGGTTAAGGGCGCCACTATCCACTGGGCTGATGCCGCTACCGCTCTGGATGCTGAGGTTCGCCTGTATGACAACCTCTTCACCGATGCAGCCCCCGACAGCGGAGACAAGGACTTCCTTGAGTGCCTGAATCCCGAGTCCCTCGAGATCATCACCGGCTGCAAGGTGGAGGCAGGTCTGGCTGAGGCTTCCGCTCCCGCCAGCTTCCAGTTCATGCGCATGGGCTATTTCTGCCTGGATAACAAGGATTCCGCCCCCGGTCATCTGGTCTTCAACCGCAGCGTCGGTCTGAAGGACGGATTCAAGAAATAATCATTTAAAAGGAGTGCCTCCGGCACTCCTTTTTCATTTGCTTTCTGCATAGAATATACCATCTAAATTCATGGAGGTATGCCCATTGAAAAACACTACTCTCCAGGTCACGCACTCCAGATCGTCTAACACCTATGCTGCAAAAATCATTGACCAATGTTTTATTCGCTGGTTGAAGCGTCAGCTCCCGTTGAAACGTTCATGAGTGCAGGTTTGTATATCAGATTATCCAAAGAAGACGAAAAGGACGGGCCATCCGAAAGTGTTGTAAATCAACAAATTCTTTTGGAACAATTTGCCCGGGAAAATCAGTATTCCGTATATGATATCTATATTGACGATGGGTGGAGCGGCTGCAATTTCGACAGACCTGATTTCCAGCGGCTTCTTGCGGATATAGAAGCCGGATATGTCAACACCGTGATAACAAAAGATCTCAGCCGATTAGGTCGCGACTATATACTCACCGGCCATTATCTGGAGCGGTATTTTCCAGAGCACAAGGTGCGCTACATCTCGCTTATTGACGGGATCGACACAGGGTGTGATTCCTCTCACAACGACATTACCCCCTTTCGCGCCATTATGAACGATCTATATGCGCGCGATATATCCCGAAAAATCACCGCTGTAAAACGCGACAAACAACGGCGCGGTGAGTTTATCGGCGGTAAACCTGTCTACGGGTACCGAATGCATCCAACCGAAAAAAATCGCATTGTGATCGATGAACCGTCTGCTGCAGTGGTACGGCGCATTTTTGAGCTTGCAATGCACACTGACAGCTGCCGCGCTGTTGCGGAAATTTTGAATGCTGATTCAGTTCCGTCGCCGTCTGTATATGCTAATTTGAAATCACGCACTATGTGGAGCGGTGAACGCATCCGGGAGATCCTGCAAAATGAGATCTATCTGGGAAACATGGTACAAGGGCGACGTATCAAAGCAAGCTACAAATCCAAAAAGTGTATTAGAAGAGAAATGGCTGATTGGATCATTGTGCCGAATACTCACGATGCAATCGTAGATCCCGAAACATTTCAAGCGGTACAGAATATCCTCTCTACACGAAAACGGACAAGACGGAGAGTTTACATCCACCCGCTCAAGGGGATCCTTCACTGCAGCGATTGCCACCGACCATTAAGTCTCATCAATCGTAGAAATTCCTCCGGTGATGATACCCTCTATTTCCTTTGCAGAACAGGTCAAAAGCGGGATCACACACAAAAATGTGTTCAGCGATGTGTAAAGGCAGAAGTTATTACAAACACTGTAATTTCGGAGTTGCTGTCAATTTACGAGAAAGAACTCAGCTGCGATCACATTACCGAAATTGCAACAGGCTATTTTTCAAGAGAATCAGAACAAGATACCGATTCTCCGCGCTCATCCCTTGATTTGCAGCTGAAGCAGGTAAACGAAAAAATCGACAGAATGTACATGGATCAGCTCGATCAGCTGGTAGAGCGCGCGGATTTTGACCGCATATACAGAGAATTGTGTATTCGACGAAATAATCTCCTCAACAAAATTTCGCAACAGCAATCAAATTCGCATAACACTGTCTCCACAGCTTTAGCGCCTGAAATGGCAAGACAATTTATCGCCACACTAAAAGACAATCAGGAACTGCTCTCCCTGCTGATTGAACGGATCGATCTGACCGCTGACAAAAAGCTGCATATCACCTATCGCAGCAACAATTAGTCGGCATATCTGACGCGCAGCTTTGATCCGGTCGCATTTTTAATAAAAAAAGTGAATATATGTTGATATATTCGTCGAACGGTGGTATTATATATGTGTAAGGATACACGCAAAAACAGTATTTTCTCAATTATACAGGAGGATACAAACATGAGCATTACTACCGTTACCGTTGACAATTTCCAGCAGGAAGTTCTCGAGTGCGAAAAGACCGTACTGGTGGATTTCTGGGCTCCCTGGTGCGGTCCCTGCCGCAACCTGGCTCCCTACATTGATGAGGTTGCCGAGGAGCGCACTGACATCAAGGTCGGCAAGATCAACATCGACGAGAACAAGGATCTGGCTCGCCAGTACAAGGTCATGGCCATCCCCACCATTCTTGTCTTCCGCAATGGCGAAGAAATCAATCGCGGTGTTGGTCCTGAGAACAAGGAAGAAGTACTCGCTCTGCTGTAATCCATTATAACCAAAAATGACCCGTGAGCAGTTCGCTCACGGGTCATTTTATTTGGTAGGGATCAATATCTACAAACGGAACTTTTTCCCGAAGGGCATACTCTAAGGTGCGGCGGGTACCCCCATCCGACCCGTCATACACGGCGATCACAAGGGAGCTGTGTTCCACCATATACCGGTTCCGACGGTGCATGCAATCAGGCGTGTACTCCCCCTGCAGAACAGTAGTCCTGTCGCAAACAGCAAGAAGCTTTTCCCAGCGGTCACGGTGCTGCCGGGACCAGGACGCGCTCTGCCGCGCACAGGGAATCGCAGCCTCCCATGTTACATCCGGACGTTTTGCACGAAGAGAGATCACCTCTTCCGCAAAATAGAAATCACAGCCTCTTGCCATACCGCAGATAAAGTGCCGCTTCCCTGCCCCGTAAGCCGCCTCCACCGCATCCTTTATCCACTCCTTCAGCTTCAGGCAGCGCTGATCGGTCTCATCATTTCCCCAAGGCAGTTTTTCGGGCCTGTGGCCGGTAAAGCAGCAGGTTTTCTCCCGCAGAATCACACAGCAGCGCCTCCTCTCATAATCGTATATTATTATAGAACAAATATTCGATTTTGTAAAGAAGTTTCCTCTTGTAATTTCCTTTGCGTTACAGTATAATATAGATGAAAACCGAATCATACATCTTCAGGGCGGGGTGTAAGTCCCCACCGGCGGTAACGGCCAAGTGTCGAAGTCCGCGAGCGCCTTTGGTGCCGAACCGGTGAAAATCCGGTACCGACAGTTATAGTCTGGATGGAAGAAGATCAATAAAAGATTGCTGTTTCGCACTCTTTTGCAGGATCCTCGGGGATGAACGATCTTCGGTAAATCTTGCAAAGGAGTTTTTTTATGAAAATTGCAATCAACGCCAAACATATCGCCACATCGGCGATGCTGGGTGCTGCCGCAGTTGTACTGATGGTAATCCAGTTTCCTGTCCCCTTCCTGATCCCCGACTTTGTTAAACTGGATTTCTCGGAGCTGCCCGCTCTGCTCGCATCGTTCAGCCTTGGTCCTATCTACGGTGTTTTCGTGTGCTTTATCAAAAACGCGATCCATCTTTTGTTTACCACCACAGCAGGCGTGGGTGAACTATCCAACTTCCTGCTCGGCTGCTGCTTTGTCATTCCCGCAGGCTTGATCTACCGCGCCAAAAAGCGCCGCAGCAGCGCTCTGCTTGGCGCAGTCATCGGCACAATGATGATGGCGCTTGTAGGTATTCCCATCAACTACTTTATCTCCTACCCCGTGTATTTCAATTTCATTCCCAAAGATGCTATCATCGGTATGTATCAGGCGCTGCTCCCCTCTGTGGACAGTCTGATCGAGTGCCTTGTTATCTTCAACGCACCCTTTACCCTGCTCAAAGGCGCACTGACGACCGGTCTTGCATTCCTCGTCTATAAACCCCTCTCCCCTCTGCTGCACAGATAAATTCATCAACCTGCCGCATCTCCCGGGATGCGGCAGGTTTTTTTGCTGAAAATACCTTGAACCATACAGTGCTTATTACATTGACTTAATACGTGGATTTCGGTATAATAATAAATTAGATTATTATGCACATTAGATAACATTCCCGGGAGGCAGAATATGAGAAATATCGCTCTTCATCTGATGTACAATGGAACTGCCTACCACGGATGGCAGGTGCAAAAAACTGAGATCACAGTTGCCGAAACTTTGGAAAAGGCGCTGGCTACGATCTGTGGACACCCTGTAAAAGTCACCGGCTGCGGACGAACAGATGCAGGTGTCCATGCTGAATACTATATCGCTAACTTCCGGACTAACAGCACCATTCCCGCCGAGCGGATACCCCTGGCAGTAAACACCCGCCTGCCGGACGATATCGTAGTCTGCCGCGCGTTTGATGTGGCGGATGATTTCAATGCCATCGGCTCCTGCATCAAAAAGGAATACACCTACCGTATCTTCAACTCTCGCATTCGAAACCCGTTTTATGTAAACCGCGCATATTTCTATCCTAAACGTTTGGACGAAGAAGTTATGAACAGCGCTGCTCGGGCCTTTGAAGGCACTCACGATTTCCGCGCCGTACGCAGTGTGGGTACTGAAACGAAAACTACTGTGCGCACCATCCACTACTGCTATGTAACACGAAGCGGTGATCTGCTGGAGCTGAAGGTCTGCGCCAACGGCTTTTTATACAATATGGTGCGCGCCATTACCGGTACGGTACTATACGCCGCCGAGGGCAAGCTGACCCCCGAAGATATCCCCCTGATCCTTGAAAGCGGAAACCGCACACTGGCAGGACCCACGGTTCCTCCCGGCGGTCTCTATATGACAAAACTATGGTATGAGGATGAACGACTCAATGCTGAATAAAAAGATACAGCCAAAGCAGCCTGCCGACGAGCAGCTTATGTCGGAGCAAACAACCAAAAAGAAAAAGTTTTCCTGGAAGCTTTTGCGCCGTCTTCTGCCTGTATTGGCTGTACTGGTGATCGTGCTGCTCATTTCCGTCTTGTCCACTATGGCAGACGGCGACCATTTCTCCGCGCTGCGCCGCTACCTGATGTATGGCAGCAGCTCTGAAACACAGGAGCTTTACACTTACGCCTCCCATCAAGGCAATCTCTTCGAGCCTTTGGGCGAGGAACTCCTGGTGGTCAACCCTCACAATATACAAATTCTGCATCAGGATGGCACCGCCCTTTACGAACTGCAGGTAGACCTTACCGCTCCCATCATTTCCGTCGGCTCAGAGCTTGCGGCAGTGTGTGACGCGGAAGGCAGCGAAGTGTATGTTTTCAGCAGCACCGGCCTGCGCTGGAGTCACAAGAATGCCGACCGCCTTTTGTGCTACTGCGCAAGACTTTGCGGCGAAGATCATTTAGTCGTTACCGAGCAAAAAATTGGATACAAGGCCTCTGTCAGTGTATATAACAGTGAGGGTACACTCATCTTTCGATTTGACTCCCACGACAGGTATATCAGCGATGCCATCGTCACAGAAGATGGAAAATATCTGATCGCTCTTGCTTTGGGCGAATACCACGGCACTTTCTCTACGTTTCTTGTCGTTTATGATATCTACACCGAACAGCGGATCGGCGACTACCCTCTTCTGGAAGGACTTACGCTTGATATGAGTGTGGCGGAAGACCGCATCGTCCTTGTGTGTGATGATCGGCTGGCAGTCTCTACTCTAAGCGGTGAACTCCTGCTGAATTTTACCTACGGTGAACAATATCTCCACGACTACGCCCTTGGCGGCGAAGATTTCTGCGCATTATTGATGAGTCGCTATCAATCCAGTAATATCTGCCGCCTTAACACTTTCTCGTCTGACGGAAAAGAACTGGCGTCGCTGGATATTACCGAGGAAGTGCTTGATATCAGCGCTGCCGGTGACCGGCTTGCCGTACTGTACAGCGATGCCCTCATCCTATACGACCGCAATCTCAACGAAGTAGCCCGCCTGAACGGCACAGACCACGCAGGCTATGTGCGCATGGATCACGATGGAACAGCGCTTTTGATAGCGGAGACCTTCGCGCGGCGCTTCCTGCCGTAACCGCAAGCAATCGACGCAAAGGAGACGCGCAATCATGACTCTCAGTATTATTATTGATATTCTGATCGTTGCAATTTTGTGGCTTAGCCTGTATCTCGGCTTAAAGAAAGGCATGATCCGCGGACTGCTTGCATTAGCCTCTGCCGTTATTGCCATTATCGCAGCTTCGGCCGTGGCAGACTATGCCGCCGACTTTGTGATCGACCGCTTTATTCGCCCTGCCACTCACGAAGCGATCGAACAGAGATTGGACGAACTGGACGAATCAACTCTTACCATCGAACCCTGGCAGGAAATCGAAAATTTGCTGCAGAGTATCGAAAACGAATGGATTCGCGAGAAAGCTTTGGAATTACTGAAAGAAGTTGAGCTGCCTACAAACTCCTTCCAAGTAAATGCCTACGATCCGCTCACATTAACGGAAGAACTTGTTGACTCTGTTCTCTACGGTGCGTTCCACGCGCTTCTATCTGCCGCCATCTGTATTCTCTGTTATTTCCTGATCTCCCTTGCCCTGCGCCCTGTTCAGTACATGATTGAGGAGGCATTTGAACTGCCTGTTCTGCGGCAGATCAATCAGCTTGGCGGGTTGCTGTCCGGCACAGCAAAGGGTATACTGGTGATTCTGTTCATTATTTTGGTGCTTCGCACCGCCGGGATCTGGCTCACCGATGATGTGGTCGAAGGATCCTATCTTCTGAAATTCGCCGTAAACTGTATGGATAGGGTCGGACTTTTCGATCTGTTCCATTCATAAATCCCACACAGAAAATTTTCAATTTATTCACTTCGCCTCATAAGAATTGTGGTACACTACGAGGCACAACAATGCATTCTTATGCTGTTTTCTCACAGTTTACTCTGTGATTGATCTACAAACTAGCTGCCGGCGTTCACCGCCGGCGATGGAGGTACACCTTTATGCAGCCCACCATTTGTTCCAAATGTAAAAAACGAGTCGCCGTGGTATTCATTACCCGAATGGAAAACGGCGAACCTGTAAACGGCGGTCTCTGCCTGAAATGTGCCAAGGAACTTGGCATTCCTCAGGTAGACGAGATCATGCGCCGTATGGGAATCAGCGACGAAGAACTGGAGCTTATCAACGAGGAAATGACCCAGGCTCTTGGCGGCGTTGAATCCGAAGAAGGCATGATCCCCGCACAAAATGACGATGATATCGACACCGAAGAGGATGAGGACGGCAAGACCGCTACCTTCCCCTTCCTGAACCGTCTGTTCGGCGGAAGCGCCAATCCCCCCGCACCTGCTCCCGAGTCTAATCGCGGCAGCGAGGGGAAAGACCGCAAGGCGGATAAAACTCCCAAGCGCAAATATCTGGACAGCTATTGCATCAACCTGACCGACCGGGCAAGAAACGGCAAGTTGGACAATCTGGTCGGCCGCGAGCAGGAAATTGAGCGAGTCATCCAGATCCTTAACCGCCGTCAGAAAAACAACCCCTGCCTGATCGGTGAACCCGGTGTCGGTAAGACCGCCATTGCCGAGGGTCTTGCCCAGCGCATCGCCAAGGGCGATGTTCCCTTCAAGCTGCGGGACA
>JAZLEB010000009.1:0-9391 GCA_045615065.1 Candidatus Pelethomonas sp.
ATCAGTAATTACTGGTTTCTTTTTCGGGTTGATTGGGTATTTTGTTTTACTTCTATTAGACATCGATCAAGCGTTTCAACTTGCCGCTTTAAGCGGCTTACTTTTTGCTCTTCTCCTGTTTCCTGTTTTGGTTGTTTACGGAAATATCATGGACAAACGATACGCAAAGTTTGAAAAGGAAATCACTTCACCCATATTCTACAAAACAAATGGCAACTTCAATTTGGGCAACGGCAAAGTCAAAAACGGAAATGTCTATTTCTGCGAAGCTGGAATCATCTGTATTTGCTTAGATGAAAAGCCCTACACATTGGATGAAATACTCTTACAAAACATTGACCATTATACATATACCTTTTCGGAGCTAAATATTTTCACAAACGACGGAAGGTTGTTTGTAATTACCGTACCTAGAGCAGATGAAATCATCGATTTATTGATACAAAAAGGTTGGATTACACCAAGGTGATTGTATGAACGAACTACCCAAACGCAAACATATTCGCATAGAAGACTATGATTATTCCACACCCGGAGCATATTTCATTACAGTCTGTACTGTAAATAGGGAAAAAATCTTCTGGTCTGACCGTAGGGGCGAACTGTGTTCGCCCGCCAATATACCGTTGTCGGATATTGGAATTATTGTAGATAACGAAATCAAAAGGTTGAATTCTGTGTATGATGCTGTTCGGGTGGATAAGTACTGTATTATGCCTGATGACATTCACTTTATCATTTCTATTGATACAGATGCAGACGGGCGAACACAGTTCGCGCCTACGATTTCAAGGGTAATGAAGCAATTCAAAGGATCGATTACCAAACAGGTTGGCAGGCCCATTTGGCAGAAATCCTTTTATGATCACGGAATCCGGAATCAGCAGGATTATGACGAAATATGGGCATATATCGAGAACAATCCTCTCAAATATGCATTAAACCGGACACTGTAACAGTGTCCGGTTTTTCGGGCGAACACAGTTCGCCCCTACCGTGATGTGTGATAGAATTCGTAGGGGCGACCTGCGGTCGCCCGTTAAAACAACGTCGTGATCCAATAAATCAACCCATACACCGCGCTGGCGGTGACACCGAACACGATCACCGGACCTGCCACGGTGAACATCTTTGCCGCCATACCGGTGATGAAGCCTTCTGTCTTGAAATCGATGGCAGGGGACACCACTGCGTTGGCAAAACCTGTAATGGGCACCAGTGTGCCCGCGCCGGCAAAACGTCCCAGCTTATTGTAGAGGTTCAATCCCGTCAGCAGGGCGGAGAGCGCCACCAGACACACCGCTGTGGCGGTGCCCGCATCGGTTTTCTCAAGTCCCAGCGCGGAAAATCCGTCCGTGATCGCCTGACCCAGCACGCAGATCGCCCCGCCGACGACAAAGGCAATCAGAGAATTCTTTACCACAGGCGACTTTTTTGCTCTCGCCTGTACGAATTTATCATAGTCCTTGTTGGACATCTCCATTTTGCATCACTCCTTTGCCGCCAGTATACCCTGTATACAAAGGATTATGCGCCGCAGCTGTTATTCAATGGGAGAGAATCGGCGAACCTTTCTGCCCTCGTGTTCCACCTGCTCGCTCCACATGGCGGCAGGGCGCACCCAGATGCCGCCCTCACCATACAGCGCGCGGTAGACCACCATAGGCTCCAACGTCTCGGAATGGGAGGCCATGGCGATGACCTCATATTCCTTTCCCTTAAAATGGCGGTAACGTCCCGGTGCGACAGGCGGGATATCCAGCCGTTTCTGACTCATGGCAGCATTGGTGTACTCATTTTCACCTGTTACATCCTCGCCAAACCAGCAGGGCGGCTGGAAAGCTTCCGCTTCCTCCACGCTCTCAAACTCCACCTCCGCCAGAATAAGCGGCGCGAAGGGTGGCGCAAAGATATCCAGTTCAATGGTATACTTCCCGAAGGGGATGCAGTAGCGGTCCTTTTCGATGCTCTGTCCCTCCGCTTTGGCGGCAAGGCGCTTGAACTGCTCCTGATTCAGGGGCAGTTCAAATTCCTCCCGCTGCAGGAACCCCTCGCCCTTCACGGTGAGAATATAGTCCTCGTCCTTCTGCCGCGCGCGGATCACCGGATCGGCGGATACATAGACCTGACGGATATGGCGGCAGGGGTACTGCTCCAGCCGCTCCGGAAGCTCTTTCACCAAAAACTTGCGTTCGATTTCCATAGCGCATCTCCCTTCGGACACATGATTTTCTTCATCGTAGCCCATTGGACTCGCTCTGTCAAGGGTCGGTCAGGGCGCGGATATCCTCGAGTTCCATCCCCTCCTGCAGAGCGAGATTCAATCCGCAGGCAAGAAGCCGCGCCGCGCCGCGCACCTGTACATCGATGCTGTCCGGTGTCACAAAGGGATGCCTGCTCCCTGCGGGGAACTTGATTTTTGCGGTATCCCCACCACAGCCGGCCACCGTATCCCGGGCAAGGGTCGCCGCATCCACCACCGTGGGAACGCCCACAGCGATCACCGGCACACCCAACGTTTCCTTATTCAGCGCGCAGCGGCGGTTTCCAATGCCGCTGCCCGGAACCAAGCCGCTGTCGGAGATCTGCACCGTGGTACACAGGCGGTCAAGACTGCGGGCAGCCAGTGCGTCCACCAGCAACACCGCGGAAGGCTGAATACGCTGCACTGCGCCCTTTATCCACTCGGCAGCCTCGATGCCCGTTGTACCCAGCACACCCGCGCCGATGGCCGCCACAGACCTTAGGTCGGGCAGGATCTTTCCAAGATGGCGGGTCACTAAGAGCGAATCCAGTGTCAGCGTACCGAGGGCATCGGGTGTCATGTGCCTGTTGCCAAGTCCCGCCACCAGTACCGTCCCCTCCGGCGGCAGCAGAGAAGATATCAGCTGCGCCAGCGCCTTGGCAAATTGAGAAAAGCGTTCGCTGTCGCCCGCTTTGAGCGGGGAATAGTCCAGTGTCAGATATGTTCCCCGCGGCTTTCCCAGCGACTTTGCCCCCTCCTCATTCAACACCTCCACCCGCGTCACACTGCAGCCGCGCACCGTTTCCTCCCGGGCGCGCACCCCCTGCAGCTGAGTGGTCTCAGCCGCTGTTTCCATCCAAAACGCGTGAGATTCCGCCGCCAGATCCGTTCGAATCGTCATCATGGGTTTCCATTCCTCCACAATATATAGTGATGGCATTCTTCCTCTGCCCTATTCTTTGGGCTCACTAAAGAAATATACAAAAAAGTAGAAAAATTTTTAAAAAATTGCTTGCATTTTCGTTTCATGCATGCTAGAATACTATCCTGCATGGGGTATCCCATAAATATTCGCACTTGAGGAGGTGTTTGGTTTGCCGAATATTAAGTCCTCTAAGAAGCGCGTTCTGGTGGCTAAGGTTCGCAATGCCCGCAACAAGGCTGAGAAGTCCGCACTGAAGACCGCAATGAAGAAGTTTGAGGTTGCCGCCGCTGAAGGCAATCGCACCGAGGCCGAGGGCGCTTACAAGGTCGCAGTCAAGGCTGTCGATAAGGCCGCTGCCAAGGGCATTCTGCACAAGAACAATGCTGCTCACAAGAAGAGCGCACTGACTCTGAAGCTCAACAGCATTGCCTGATCTTAAAACCAGACAAACAAGAGAGACCATCCTACGGATGGTCTCTTTTTGTTTTTTACCCGGGCTATCGTTTGAGCGGAATACTTTCAAATACACGGGGAAGCTTGAGGGGGCGAAGCCCACCTCAAATCATATCGAATGCCTCGCTAAGCCTTTCAAAGGCGTGCGACAGGCGCAGCCTGCACTTTTGCGGCGCGCAGCAAAGCAAAAGTAACGGCATTTTTGAAGTGTGTCGAAAAGTCAAAGACTTTTTGGCACACGGAGAGACCATCCACAGGATGGTCTCTTTTTGTTTGTCTTTTTTGTTGTCTTTTTTCATCATAAACTTCTTCTTTGCAAAGCGGTCATACAGGTGTATAATGAAGAAAATACAGTTTGAGTGGAGATGAACTTTAAGTGAAACAGAGCACAGGCCTGCGCCATTCCATGACAGAAGGTTCCATTTGGAAGGGACTTATCTACTTTGCGATCCCCATCTTTATCGGCAACCTGTTTCAGCAGCTCTACAACACCGCCGACACCCTGATCGTTGGCAATTTCCTCGGGAAAGAGGCGCTGGCGGCGGTCAGCTCCTCCGGCAACCTCATCTTTATGATGGTAGGTTTCCTGCAGGGTATGTCCATGGGTGCAGGCGTTCTCATCGCCAAGCATTTCGGCGCCAGGGACTATAAACGCATGCGCACCGCCATTCACACCGACCTCGCTTTCGCGCTGATCGCCGGTGTTGTGCTCACAGTGGTGGGTGTGGCGGTCACACCCACTATTCTTCGCTGGATGGGTACACCGGAAACCGTGCTTCCCAACTCCATCGCCTATTTCCGCACTTTCTTTCTGGGCAGCTGCGCCTCTTTTTTGTATAATGTATGCACCGGTATTCTGCAGGCGGTGGGCGACAGCCGCTACCCCCTGTTCTGCCTGATGGTCTCCTCGGTGGTCAATGTGGGGCTGGATCTTCTGTTTGTAGGTGTCTTCAAGTGGGGTGTCGCCTCCGCCGCGGCGGCTACCGTCATCGCGCAGGTGCTCTCCGCCGTGCTGTGCATGGTGAAGCTCCTGACCACAAAGGAGGTTTACCGCGTCGCCATCCGGGAGATCTCGCTGAATCTTCCCATGCTGCGGCAGATCGTAGGGCTGGGTCTTCCCTCCGGTGTGCAGAACAGTGTGATCGCGTTGGCCAACGTGCTGGTACAGGCCAATATCAACGCCTTCGGCGACAGCGCTATGGCCGGCTGCGGCTCCTACTCCAAGCTGGAGGGCTTTGCGTTCCTGCCGGTCACCTGCTTCTCTATGGCGCTCTCTACCTTTGTGAGCCAAAATCTGGGTGCCAAGCAGCATGAGCGGGTCAAAAAGGGTGCCAAGCTGGGTATTCTCTGCTCAGTGGCGATTGCGGAGCTGTTCGGCATTCTGTTCTTTATCTTCGCGCCCCAGCTGATCGGGCTCTTCAATAACGATCCCGGTGTGGTGCAGTTCGGCGTAATGCAGGCGCGAGTCATCTCCCTGTTCTACTGTCTGCTGGCGCTCAATCACTGCATGGCGGGCGTTCTGCGCGGCGCAGGTAAGGCGACGATCCCCATGATCGTGATGCTGGCCTCCTGGTGCCTGCTGCGTGTTACATACATTACCGTTATGGTGAAGGTATTCGGCGTGATCCAGGTGGTATTCACCGCCTATCCCGTTACATGGACAGTAAGCGCCATCATCTTCCTCTTCTACTACTTCAAAGCGGATTGGATCCACAATTTTGATAGAATGGACAAACAAAATAATTAATATAACGGAGGTACCCCTATGATTCTCAGAAATGCAACAGTGTTTGACGCAGTGAATCCCGAGAGCTACGTTTCCGACATTGCCGTGCGCGGCGGCAAAATTGCCGCCATCGGCAAGGATCTTCCCGCCGAAAACGGTGAGCAGATCATCGACGCTGCCGGCAAGAATGTGTACCCCGGTCTCATCGATGCCCACAGCCATCTGGGTCTCGACAACTACGGTATGGGCTGGGAGGGTCACGACTACAACGAGATGGGCGATATCCTCTCCCCTCAGCTGCGCGGTATTGACGGCTTCAATCCCATGGAACGCGGTGTCCGCATGGCGCTGGAGGGCGGCGTTACCTGTGTCGGCACCGGCCCCGGCAGCGCCAACGTTCTGGGCGGCACCTTCTTCGCTGTAAAGACCCACGGCAAGTGTGTGGACGATATGGTGCTGCGCCACGATGTGGCCATGAAATGCGCCTTCGGTGAAAACCCCAAGCGCTGCTACAAGGATAAGGGCAACAGCGCCCGCATGACCACCGCCTCCAAGCTGCGCGAGATGCTCTTCAAGGCAAAGGAATACACCGCCGCCAAGGACGCGGCAGCGGAGGATCCCGCCAAGGCTCCCAAGTTCGACATGAAGCTGGAGGCACTGGTACCTGTCATCCGCGGTGAGATGCCCCTGAAGGCACACGCTCACCGGGCCGACGATATCTGCACCGCCATCCGCATCGCCAAGGAGTTTGGTGTGAAGATGACTCTGGAGCACTGCACCGAGGGTCACCTGATCCCCGAGAAGGTGGCCGCATCCGGCTTCCCCGCCGCTGTAGGTCCCACCCTCACCAACGCCAGCAAGATCGAGCTGGCAAACAAGTCCTTTGAGACTCCCGGCGCGCTGGCCCGCGCCGGTGTACAGGTGAGCATCATCACCGACTCCCCCGTGATCCCCCAGCAGTATTTGGGCATGTGCGCAGGTCTTGCTGTAAAGGCAGGCATGGAGCGTTTCGATGCTCTCAAGGCTATCACCATCAACCCCGCCAAGCATCTGGGCATCGATGAGCGCGTCGGTTCTCTGGAAGTGGGCAAGGATGCCGACATCGTCGTGGTGGACGGTGACATTCTGGACAGCTGCGCCGTGGTTACCATGGTCATTCTGAACGGTGAAGTGGTCGTGGAGAAGTAAATTCAGAAAACAGCAGGGGGTGCCGCGCATTTTTTCGCAGCACTCCCTGTTTTTGTGTTTCTGTTTGTGGTAAATTAGAGTTTATCGGGGAGTTTGAAGTGCAGTGTGCAAGGCTCCCTCTGACGAGGGAGCTGTCGAGCGTTAGCGAGACTGAGGGAGAGATACACCGGAAGTCCTTGCTTTGGCGGCCTCTCCCTCCGCCTTTTGCTTCGCAAAATCCACCTCCCTCGTCAGAGGGAGGCTTAGGATTCTGCAAACCTGAGAGCTCGATAAACTCCAATTCTGCACTTAAAAACCAAAAATCCCCCTGCGTAGGGGGTTGCTTGTTACGCTGCGTAATAAGGTAAGATAGCAGCGTAAGGAGGTGAAATGCTATGTCCAAATACACAACGGGAGAGCTTGCCAAGCTCTGCGGTGTCACAGTACGCACTGTGCAATACTATGACGCCCGAAATATTCTCGTCCCCTCCGAACTGAGCGAGGGCGGGCGCAGACTGTACAACGACGAGGATCTGCGAAAAATGCGGATCATCTGCTTCCTGCGGGATCTTGGTATTTCCATCAATGCCATCGGCGACCTGTTTTCCGGTGACGATCCGGAAAAGGTCATTGAGGTTATCCTCGCTGAGCAGAAGCGCGGCCTGCAGGATGAGATCGCGCAGCGGCAGGATCAGCTTTCAAAACTGACTGCACTGGAAAAAGAACTCAGGAGCGTAGAGCATTTTTCCGTGGAATCCATCGGTGACATAGCATACGTTGTGGAAAATAAGAAAAAACTGCGAAGGCTCTATGCCACTTTGCTGGCAGGCGGCATCGTTATGGATGTACTTCAGGTCGCAGCGCTGATCCTTGGCATCTTCTTTGGGATCTGGTGGCCCTTTGCCGCTTGCATGCCTGTGGTGATCCTGCTGGGCATCTGGATCAGCAGCTACTATTTCCGCCGGGTGGAGTATATCTGTCCCCAGTGCCACACGGTTTTTAAACCCACTTTCAAGGAATCTTTTTTCGCCGCCCACACACCTACAACACGTAAGCTGACCTGCCCCCACTGCGGCAGGAAAGGTTACTGCGTGGAAATCTATAAAAGGGAAGGAAACTGATATGCTGCGGATCGATCATCTCACCAAACACTACAAGGGCAGCACCAAGGGTGTGACCGACCTGACCCTCAAAGTGGAAAAGGGAGACCTCTACGCCTTTATCGGTCACAACGGCGCCGGCAAGACCACCACCCTCAAGTGCATCACCGGTATTCACGACTTTGACTCCGGCGAGATCCTCATTGACGGTATCGATATCAAGAAGGACGAGCTTGCCTGTAAACGTATTTTTGCCTATATCCCCGACAATCCCGATCTCTATGAATACCTCACCGGTATCCAGTATCTGAATTTCATCGCGGATGTGTTCGGTGTCAGCGCCGCCGACCGGCAGGCGCGCATCGAGCAGTACGCCGCGGCCTACGAGATCACCGCCTCTTTGGGCGATCTCATCTCCAGCTATTCCCACGGCATGAAGCAGAAGCTGGCCATCATCTCCGCACTGGTGCATCAGCCCAAATTGCTGATCCTGGACGAACCCTTTGTGGGTCTTGACCCCAAAGCAGCTGTGGTGACCAAGCAGCTGATGCGCGAGCTGTGCGAAAGCGGCGGCGCGGTGTTCTTCTCCACCCACGTGCTGGAGGTGGCGGAAAAGCTGTGCAGCAAGGTCGCCATCATCAAGGACGGCGCACTGGTTGCCGCGGGAGCCATGGACGAGATCGTGAAGGACGGCCAGTCGCTGGAATCCATCTTTATGGAGGTGGTAGACGATGCTCGCGCAGAGTAAGCTGGTAGCGGCACTGGAGCTGAAGAATCTCTTCGGTCTCAATGTTCTGCGCCACACCAAAGACAAATCTCTCAAAAAGAGGACCGCACTTTTGGGAATCGTCTGGGCTCTCCTTATTCTGATGATCGTTTCCTATGTCGCCGGACTGTCCTACGGTCTGATCTACCTTGGAATGGGCAGCATCGTCCCCGCTTATCTCGCCATGATCGCCAGCATGATTATCTTCGTCTTTGGCATTTTCAAAACCGGCGGTGTGATCTTCAACCGCGTCGGCTATGACATCATTTCCTCTCTTCCTCTGACGAAGGAGGCGATCGTGTTTGGGCGCTTCGCGCGGATGTACGTTGAAGATCTTATCATGACACTGCTAGTGCTGCTGCCCGGTGGCGCGGTGTACGCCATCTTCTCCCGTCCCGCATGGCAGTTTTATCCCATCTGGGCAATCAGCACCCTGCTGATCCCTCTGCTGCCTCTGTCCGCCGCCACGCTGTTCGGTACGGTGGTTACAGGCATCTCTTCCCGCATGAAAAACAAATCCGCAGCGGAAGCGATCATCTCCATCGGCTTTGCCGTTGCCGTTATCGCCCTTTCCACCAGTCTGGGAGCATCTGCCAAAAGCCTGACCCCCGAAATGCTGGCAGACCTTGCCAAAACGGTGGCCGGACTGATCGGCAGCATCTATCCCCCTGCGATCTGGTTGGGCAGCGCCATGGCAGACGGCAGCTTTCTTTGGCTGATGCTGTGCGCTGCGGTCTATGCCGCCGTGTTTTCCGCTATCCTCGCACTGGTGGCGCATAATTTCCACGCCATCTGCCGCCGCCTGAGCATCACGACCGCAAAGCACAACTACCGAATGGAGCATCTGAAGCACTCCTCCGTTCTGAATACGCTTTGGCAGCGCGAGATGAAGCGCTATTTCGCATCCAGCATCTATGTGACCAACACCATTATGGGGCCCATTATGGGCACAGTGCTGGCCGCCGCGTATTTCTTTGCAGGGTCAGAGAGTGTCAGCAGCCTTCTGGGC
>JAZLEB010000010.1:0-7639 GCA_045615065.1 Candidatus Pelethomonas sp.
CTTTTCTTGGGCCGGGTGGTTTTTTATATCACGCGGATTGGTGCTTGCGGGTAGTCATCAGGCCACGGTGATGTTCATAAACGGCACACCGGGATTGATGACGGAAACAACTTTAGACGATGAAGCGGAACGGTGACCGGACGATGGGAATGTATGAATAAATAAGAGGAAAACGGGAGCATTCCTTGCATTTCGTGACAAAGAAGGGTATAATTAAACATTAGATTATCACGGAAGCGGCAGACGCTTCGTATTCAAGAGGAAAGTAGGTGGCGGCATGGACAAGGCACAGTATGTGATCGAAATGAATCACATCACCAAGGAATTTCCCGGCATCAAGGCCAATGACGATATCACCCTGCAGCTGAAGAGGGGAGAGATCCACGCCCTGCTCGGTGAAAACGGCGCAGGAAAGAGCACCTTGATGAGTGTGCTGTTTGGACTCTATCAGCCGGAGACGGGCGAGATCCGCAAGAATGGTGAAGCGGTGCGCATCGATAATCCCAACCACGCGACGGCGCTGGGCATTGGTATGGTGCATCAGCACTTCAAGTTGGTTGAGGTGTTTACCGTGCTGGATAATATCATTCTGGGCGCGGAAACCACGAAAATGGGATTCCTGCAGAGAAAGGAGGCCCGCAAGAAGGTGGAGGCGCTCAGCGAACGCTATGGCCTCAAGGTGGATCTGGATGCCAAAGTGGAGGATATTACCGTTGGTATGCAGCAGCGCGTGGAGATCCTGAAGATGCTCTACCGCGACAACGAGATTCTGATCTTTGACGAGCCTACTGCGGTCCTTACTCCTCAGGAAATCGACGAACTGATGGCAACCATGAAGGGTTTTGCCGCGGAAGGCAAGTCGATCCTCTTTATCTCGCACAAGCTGAATGAGATCATGGCGGTGTCCGACCGTGTAACGGTTCTGCGCAAGGGCAAGTGTGTGGGAACTGTGGAGACTAAGGATACCAACAAGCAGGAACTCTCCAATATGATGGTGGGTCGCCCTGTGCAGCTGGAAGTGGAAAAGACTCCTGCCAAGCCCGGTGAGACGGTGCTGGAGGTGAAGAACCTCTCTGTTCCCGGCCGGCAGGGAAATAAGCGCAATGCGGTGAACGGCGTATCCTTTGAGGTTCGCGCAGGCGAGATCCTCTGCATTGCCGGTATCGACGGAAACGGACAGACAGAACTGGTCTATGGCCTCACGGGACTCGAAAAGACTTTCGGTGGTTCGATCCGTCTTTGCGGGCATGAGGTCTCCGGCGCGTCCATTAAGACGAGAGGTACGGGGATGAGCCACATTCCTGAGGATCGGCACAAGCATGGCCTGGTTCTGGATTTTACGCTGGAGCAGAATATGGTGCTGCAGAGCTTCAATGACAACCGTTTCCAAAAGGCGGGGTTCATTGACCGCAGTGCAGTGCGTGAATATGCAAACAAACTGATCAAACAGTATGATGTCCGCAGCGGTCAGGGCGCGGTGACAGTAGCGCGCAGCATGTCCGGCGGCAACCAGCAGAAGGCGATCATTGCCCGCGAGGTGGATCGGGATAAGCCGCTGATCGTGGCGGTGCAGCCGACCCGCGGATTGGATGTAGGCGCCATTGAGTATATCCACAGTCAACTGGTGGCAGAACGCGACAAAGGTAAGGCGGTTCTGCTGGTGAGCCTTGAACTGGATGAGGTTATGAGCCTTTCCGACCGCATTCTTGTGATGTACGAGGGCGAGATTGTGGGCGAACTGGATCCCAAGCAAACGACTGTGGCGGAACTGGGATTGTACATGTCCGGCGCGAAGAAACGTCAGGAAGGGGGAGAACAGGCATGAAACAGAAATTGAATACGCTGTATCACAAAGAAGGCACCCAAAAGGTGCTGGCATCCCTGGTCTCCATCCTGATCGGTCTTGCGGTAGGCGCGGTGGTCGTTGCTATCGTGGGACTTACCAAAGGCACGATTGGATTAAAGGGTATGTGGGACGGTGTCCGTCTGGTGTTTGGCGGCATTCTCTGCACCGGCCGTGACAGCGCTACAGGCGCGCTGACATGGGGCTATAACCCGGGGTCACTGGGGGATATGCTGTTTCGCGCTATGCCGCTGGTGATGACGGGTCTGTCTGTGTCTGTGGCGTTTAAGACGGGACTCTTTAACATTGGCGCGCCCGGTCAGTATCTGATGGGTACGCTGGCAACGCTTTACATCGCGTTGGGTATTCCCTCTGAGACGGTGCCTGCCTGGATCATCTGGATCCTTGCTTTTTTGGGCGGCTGCGCTGCCGGTGCTCTGTGGGGAGCGATCCCCGGCCTTTTGAAGGCGTTTCTTAACATCAATGAGGTCCTCGCCTGTATTATGACCAACTGGCTGGCGGCAAGTCTTGTGACGTGGGCGTTTGATGTGAGCAATTTCAAAAACATGGTGGAGAACACCAAGTCTGCTTATATCTATTCTACTGCCTACAATGGTGTGGTTACCTCCAAGATGGGACTTGATCTGCTGTTTCCCGGCTCGCAGGTCAATGGCGGAATTCTAATCGCTGCCGTGATCGCTGTGGGTATGTATATTCTGATGACAAAGACTACGCTCGGCTATCAGCTGCAGGCCTGCGGCAGCAACCGTCACGCCGCGCGCTATGCCGGCATCAATGACAAGAGAAATATCGTGCTGTCTATGGCAATCTCCGGAGCGCTGGCTGCAGGCGGCGCTGCCCTGTACTGGCTCAGCGGCAATACGGAATTCTACTGGGAGACCTATCAGATGCTGCCCGATGCCGGCTTTAACGGAATTCCTGTGGCACTGCTGGCGGTGAATAATCCGATTGCCGCGGTGTTTACGGCTGTTTTCATGGCAGGGCTGGAAATTATGGGTGATAAGCTGGCAGGTTTCACTGCTTACAATCCCCATATCGCCGATGTGATCGTTTCTGTGATCGTGTATCTGAGCGCATTCTCTCTGGTGATCCGCATGTGGCTGAAGGGAAGAACAAAGAAGGCTGCATTGCCCGACACACAGAGCGCGGCTGAGATCAAAGAGAAAGGAGCCGAGGAACAATGACATTTCTGATCCAGCAGACAATGCTGTATGCTGTGCCGCTGATGATCGTGGCACTGGCGGGCGTTTTTGCCGAGCGCAGCGGTATCATCAACCTCGCTCTGGAAGGTATTATGATCTTTGGCGCGTTTATCGGTGTGTTCTTCGTTCGAATTATGCAGGGGTTGGATATCTTTATGAATGCTGCCCGCGGCGGTGACTGGATGACCCTGCAGCTTCTGGAACTTCTGGCCATGCTGGCGGCTGCGCTGTTTGGCGCTCTGTTCTCACTGCTGCTGAGTTTCGCTTCCATCAACCTGAAGGCGGATCAGACCATTGGTGGAACCGCTCTGAACCTGTTGGCGCCTGCGCTGGTACTGTTTCTGATCCGCATTTTGGCCAATCAGGAGACGCTGCTGATGGCCACAGGCGACGCGGCCAGCTGGTTTATGATCAAAAAATCAACCTTCGGTGTGGACAAAAGCGCAGATTGGGGTTTCCTTGGTGAGACATTCTTCAACAAGATCTATCTTGCCACCTATATCTGTATTATCCTGTTTGTTGTACTGAGTATTGTGCTCTACAAGACCCGGTTCGGTCTGCGGCTGCGCTCCTGCGGTGAGAATCCTCAGGCAGCGGATTCGCTGGGTATCAATGTGTACCGGATGCGCTACGCAGGAACCACCATTTCCGGTGCGCTGGCCGGCATGGGCGGTTTTGTGTACGCCCTGACCACCGCTAACTGCGCCGCTACCGGCGATGTGGCGGGCTTCGGTTTCCTGGCACTGGCGGTCATGATCTTCGGTAACTGGAAGCCGCTGAATATCGCGGGCGCCTCTGTGCTGTTTGGCCTCTTCAAATGCATTGCCGCGGCATACGGCAGCATCGATATCAACGGCGACGGTGTATTCTTGTTGTCCGAGATCGGCGTCAACTCCAATGTGTACCGCATGATGCCCTATCTGATTTCTTTGCTGGTGCTGGCATTCACATCTAAAAAATCCCGTGCGCCCAAGGCGGAAGGTATTCCTTACGACAAGGGACAGAGATAAAAACTCAAAAAATCCCGGCTGTATGCACAGCCGGGATTTTTATTGCGCTTATGAGGATCAGGCGCCGAACTTCTCCACCATGTCGGCGGTGAGAGCGAGCCAGTCGCCCTCGAAGTCCTCGATGCGGCCTTCGTCCACCAGCTTGGCGAGCTTGGGATCGATGGGCATACGGGCCAGCAGCTTCAGGTTGTGGGCATCGGCGGCGGCCTGAGTCTTACCCTCACCGAAGAGAGGAATCTCCTTGCCGCAGTCGGGGCAGAGGAGGTAGCTCATGTTCTCCACGATACCCACGATGGGGATACCCATGCGTTCGGCCATCTTTACAGCCTTTTCGACGACCATGCTTACAAGCTCCTGGGGAGAGGCAACGATGATGATGCCGTCCAGAGGCAGGGACTGGAATACACTCAGTGCCACATCGCCGGTTCCGGGAGGCATGTCCACGAACATATAGTCCACATCCCAGATCACATCGGTCCAGAACTGGGTGACCACACCGCCAATGACGGGACCGCCCCACAGGACAGGATCGGTTTCGTCCTCCAGCAGGAGGTTCACGCTCATCAGCTGGATGCCGTTCTTGGTTTCGGCGGGGAGCATGCCGCGATCATCGCCCAGAGCGCGCTCGTGGACACCAAATGCCTTGGGGATGGAGGGGCCGGTGATGTCGGCATCCAGAACGCCGACCTTGTAGCCCTTGCGTGCGGTCAGAACGGCCAGCTGGCTGGTGACCATGGACTTGCCGACGCCGCCCTTGCCGGACACGATGCCGAATACCTTGCCCACGCGGGCGGCGGCATTCAGATCCTTGATCAGGGACTGGGGCTCGGTGCGGGAGGAACAGTTTTCACCGCATGTGCTGCAATCATGTGTGCATTCAGACATAACTAAGATCTCCTTTGGTATATTGATATCGGTTAAGAGAGAGTAACGAAGTGATATTTGCCGGGGTGGTTTGCTTTCAGGTAGGAGTGCTCCCGTTTCTGACAGGTGAAAAGGAGGACCTGCCGTGTCTTCGACAGTTCTACCAGATAATCCAGCGCAGCGGCTGCGCGGGTGTCGTCGAAGGTGACCAGAGCATCATCCAAACAGATGGGGATGCATTTCTCCTGAGGCAGCACCATGTCGCACACGGCGAGGCGAACCGCCAGGTACAGCTGATCGGCGGTTCCCTGACTCAGAGAAGTAGCGGCGCGGGATATGCTGTCGCCGCATTCGTGTGCGGAAGGGACCATCTTGCGGTCCAGCAACACAGTATTATACTTCCCTTTGGTCAGTTTTGTAAAGATGTTCGCGGCTTTTTCTCCCAGTGCGGGGGAAAATCTTGTTTGCAGAACGGCGTTGGCATCAGTCATGACTTCCAATGCCAGTGCGAGAGCGTCGTATTCCTTACGAAGAACGTCTCGTTCGGCGCGTTTTTGTTCCAGTGCTGCAGATAAGGCTGCGGCATCGCCCAGCGCATCTATACGACCCTGCAGAGTATGAAGCTGCCGCTGCAGATCGTCCAGCGCAGAGGTCACGGCGGTGAGCCGGGCTTCCGCTTCGGTGCGGGAGAGCTCGGGTGCAGCACCGGAAACGGCAATTGTATCGGGAGTGGTTTCCGCCAGCAGATCGCAGCGGAGCTGTGCCTGACGGCGGCGCTGCAGAGCGTCCTGCAAGGCGTCCTGCAAGGCGGCGGCCTGACGGATAGCGGTGCGTGCGTCGGCAGCATTGTTGGCGTCGGAGAAGCGTTTGATTTGCGTCAAAGCGCGTTCCAACTGCAGGTGGTAGTTGCCAAACAGTGTTTGATAAGCATCTGTGGCTGTGGTCAGTGCGGTTTTTGTGTGAGATGCTTTTTCATATATTAAGGTATAAGCTTCCAATTCATCCAGGAATTCTGACCGGTGCTGCGAGGCGATCGCCATTCGGTGCTTTTCACGATGGGCGGAGAGGAGAACGTTGAAGATCAGCGCTATGCCGGCACAGAGCAATACGGAGCCCAGTGACAACGAAAGAGAAAGGTGGGCGACCCAATACAAAACAGGAAATAATGCGGCGCAGAACAGGGCGGAGAGAATAGGGAGCAGCCAGCCGCCCCGGGAACGGGGAGGTTGCGGCGCGCGCTGCTGCTGTGCTTCACTCGGTGTCAGGGGGGCGAAGGGATGGGCGGAGAGCAGCTGTTGCTGTGTGTCGTTTGCCGCTGTGCATTCCTGCATGCGAAGTTTGGCGGCTTCCACCGCGCCGGTCATGGCCTCGGCAGCGGTGAGGTCTGCGGCGATGCGGGAGAGTTCGTCCTTGGCTGGAAGATTCCGGGCACGGGAGGACAGATCGGCGCAGCAGGCTTCTGCGTTACTGAGAGCTTCGCGCGCCTCTGTGAGGCGGGCAATACGGTGAGCTTGTTCAGCGGCGGCACAAAGGTCTATCTGACGGCGCAGATATTGCTCCTGGGTGTTCAGCGCATTTTGTTCTTCTGTGATGGAGTTGACAGTTGCTTCCAGTGAACGAATCTCGTCCAAGGTGGATTCAAGGGACTCAATCTCGCCTTCCAGCTGGGGAAGCAGGCCGCTTCTGTGATAACGGCGGCGGTTGAGCTGCTTGCGCAGACGTTCTGAGGTATCGGCGAAAGAGGAGTCTTCCTCTCCGGAAGTGATCAGGGAGGTGATGCGTTGTTCCAGCGCAGGGGTCTGGTCGATGGAAATACCGGATTGGCGGATAAACGCGCTGCGCTCGTATACATCCTGCGGAACTCCGAGAACTGTTTCACCAAAAACGGAAGATGTGAGACCGGGTATCGGCTCAGCGGTGCCGGTGTAAGTTGCGCTGAACGCGCCCATCGGGATGCCGGCGCGGGCTGTGCTGCGGGTGACGGTGATACGCCGGCCGTCAGCAAGCAGATCAATGCGGCCCTGCATGGTGCTGCCATCCCAGGGCATATAACGGTTTTTGTCTGCGGCAGGTCCTCTGTCACGGGTGTTTAAACCGTAAAGCATGACCTTGAGAAATGCCATCCAGGTTGATTTGCCGCTCTCGTTTGCAGCCTCGATTATATTCAAACCCGGAGAAAGAGAGAGTGAATTCTGATTCAATTTGCCAAAGGTGGCAGAAAGCGTGAGAAATTCCATAGATATCCCTTCATTACATATATAATATGTTGTGTGGAAATTCTTTTGTGTATACTATATCATGTTGCGGGTAAAATGTCTTGGTGAAAAGTTTAAAAAGTCGCAATTTTTTTGTAAAAAAGGTATTGACAAGTGAGGGTGGTTCTGATATATTAATCAAGCTTCTTACGAGCGGTCGAGCTTCAGTGGGAGGCGGCAAAAAAACTTTTGAAAAGTGAGAAAAAAGCACTTGACAAAAGGAAGATGGTTTGGTATAGTAATCAAGCTGTCTGCGCGGGTTGCGAAACCGGGCGAATGAGAGCGCTGAAAAAAGTTTCGAAAGAAACGAAAAAAGTGCTTGACAAACGGAGTCGAATCTGCTAAGATATGAATGTTCCGCCGCTGAGGCGGTGGGCGAGTACCTTGTAAATTAAACAATGTAACGAACGAAAAGCACCAGAGTTCGGCATTCTACGGAATGCA
>JAZLEB010000011.1:0-2004 GCA_045615065.1 Candidatus Pelethomonas sp.
AACCAGCAGATTATTTTACGCCCTTGACGCTATATCGTTGTCATGCCATTTGTAACACATAATCAAGATCCTGGCTTCCTGATCTGAAGTAAACTTGTGTTACATTTTCCGTTTACTGCAAATTCTTCTTGACATTAGCTCACAAGGGAAGAAAAAACCATTTTCCCCCTTTACAGAACCGCCGATTCTGTGGCATAATATAAAATTGACAAAAAATGAATTTCACTTCACATTTGAATGGAGAATTGCTATGGCTATTATCGAATATGACAGCTATAAACAGAAGCTCGGCGCACTGGAGCCCGAGCTGAAGAAGCTTGCCGCCGCTTTGGATCTGGATTCTGTCCGCCGCGAGGTGGGCGAGCTGGACGCAAAGACTGAAGACCCCAACTTTTGGAATGACATTGCCGGCTCTCAGAAGGTGCTGCAGCGCTCCAAGCAGCTCAAGGGCAAGCTGGAACAGTATGAGCGCCTGACCACCCAGTGGGAAGATCTTACCACTCTGGTGGAGATGGCTATTGAGGAGGACGACGCATCTCTGCTGGAGGAAATCACCGAGGGCTACGAGAAGCTGGAAAATGCCTTGAGCGAGGCCAATCTCGCTACCCTGCTCACCGGCGAGTATGACAACGCAAGCGCTATTATCACTCTGCACGCAGGTGCAGGCGGCACCGAGGCACAGGACTGGTGCCAGATGCTCTACCGCATGTACACCCGCTGGGCAGAACGCCGCGGCTTCCAGTGGAAGACTCTGGACTATGAAGATTGCGACGATGCCGGCATCAAGTCCGCCACCATCTCCATTGAGGGCGACAATGCTTACGGCTTCCTGAAGAGTGAAAACGGTGTGCACCGTCTGGTGCGTGTGTCCCCCTTCGATGCCCAGGCACGCCGCCAGACCTCCTTCTCCGCCGTTGAGGTCATGCCCCAGATCGAAATGGATGCCAACGTGGATCTGCGCCAGGAGGATATCGAGATGCAGGTCTATCGCGCATCCGGTGCCGGCGGTCAGCACGTTAACAAGACCTCCTCCGCTGTCCGTCTGATCCACAAGCCCACCGGCGTTGTGGTGTCCAGCCAGCAGGAACGTTCTCAGGTGCAGAACCGCGAGAACTGTATGAAGATGCTGGCCGCAAAGCTGATGGAAATGAAGATCCAGCAGCACGCCGACAAGATCAGCGATATCAAGGGCGTACAGATGAAGATCGAGTGGGGCAGCCAGATCCGCTCCTACGTGTTCATGCCCTACACTCTGGCCAAGGACACCCGCACCGGCTTTGAAAACAGCAACATCAATGCTGTTATGGACGGTGATATTGATGGTTTCATCAACGCCTACCTCAGCGCCAGCGCCACCGGCGAACTGAAAAAGTAAAGTAAAAACCGCAGGCTCCTCATCGGGCAGTTGTTTGATCTTGCCTGCCACATTGATGGCTACACCGATATCAAACAACACCCATGCATGGAACACAATATCAAGAATAGAGGATACCAGGTTTTCCGACAACAGGAACATGACGAGCGTATCCAGCGCGAATGCAACAAAAGCAAAGATCAGCCAGCCTGTATTCCGGTTTTTGGAGAAATACCACGCTGCCAAATACAGCGTGAGGATCACAACGGAAATGGCGATGGCGACCGTCAAAACCATCGGGGGCAGGAATTCCAAAGCAGCAAAGTCTTCTCCGTAATATTCTGCAGGAAAGCGGCCGCAAAGCATCATACCCATTCCGGTGCGGACATAAAGGGCCATGCGGAAGGTTTCCGGATTTGACGCCGCTATCGCGGCACTGGGACTCGCCTTGCGAGTCCGTCGCCGAGGCCGTTTTATTCACGAGAGTGTCACCTCCAAACAAAAAACCGACCCTGTTGGGACGGCGAAGAGCAGTGGACACCCGGATTTGACGCCGCTTCGCGGCACTGGGACTCGCCTTGCGAGTCCGTCGCCGAGGCCGCTTCATTCACAAGGGTGTCACCTCCAAACAAAAAACCGACCCTGTTGGG
>JAZLEB010000012.1:0-13929 GCA_045615065.1 Candidatus Pelethomonas sp.
CCCCTGTTCCTCCCTATATGTACGCCATGCCGCAGCCCAAAAAGAGGCGCCACAAGACATGGACGATCGTCATCGCAGTGATTTTGTGCGTTTCCATTGGGCTTGGCTGCGCCGGTTTCGGTGTGTGGTGCCTGACCAATGCTATCTTCAATGCACTGGAGACTGAGCAGGGCAGCGGTAATTCCAGCAATCCCGTTCTACCCGGTCGTGACGAAGACAGCATAATCCCAGGCGGTGACAACAGCGGTAATAATGACACGGGCAACGGCGGCATATTTGACCTTATCCCCGACAACTCCGGAGCACCCCAAATTGACACTTTCCGCCCTGCCAGCGGCAGTTCTCGTCTTGATTTGGTCAGTGTAGGCAGTAACCGTCAGCCTCTGACTGCCGCCGAAGTCTACGCCAAGGTGGCCCCCTCCACTGTGACCGTTCTCGGCAGCTATAATACTGACACCTACAGTGTGGGTACCGGCATCATCTTCACCTCTGACGGATATATTGTTACCAACTATCATGTCATCGCCGGCTGTTCCGCATGTACCGTATGGGTCACAGATGAATACGGCGCAGATAACACCTACGATGCTAAGTTTGTAGGCGGCGATGAGCAGAAGGATCTGGCTGTACTCAAGATCGATGCCACCGACCTGCCCGCCGCGGAATTCGGTGTTTCCTCCGACCTTGTAGTCGGTGACAGTGTGTATGCCATCGGCAACCCTCTGGGCACCGAGCTGCGCAGCACCTTTACTGACGGTATCGTGTCCGCCGTGGACCGCAATGTAGAGGTAGACGGTGTGACCATGACCTTGGTTCAAACCAATGCCGCCCTGAACCACGGAAACTCCGGCGGTCCCCTGATCAACGCCTATGGTCAGGTTGTGGGTATCAACACCATTAAGATGATGAGTGGCGAAGATACCATTGAAGGTCTCGGCTTCGCCATTCCCACCAGCCACGCGGTCCGCTGGATCAACGAAATTCTGGACCAGGGCTTTGTAGGCCCCTCCCCCATTCTGGGACTGAGTGTAACTAACATTCCCGTAAAACTGCCCGACGGAAATATGGGTCTGGAGGTTGTGGAGATCGTCAAGGGTCTCAGCGCTCACAAGGCCGGTGTGCAGGTGGGTGATATCGTAGTCGGCTTCAACGGCGCGGTGATCCGAAGCACCGACGATATCTATGCCGAGCGCATTAAGCTCTCTGTGGGTGATGTGGTCACGATCCGCATCTACCGCAGCGGCGAATATCTGGATCTCCAAATGACCATGATGGCGCCGTTGAATTAAGACACTAATAAGGAACCCGCGCAGGTTACTGTGCGGGTTCCTTGTCTTTATCGGAGTTTATCGATAACACAAAAAGTGGCAGCTGCGTATCTTTTGCAGCTGCCACTTTTCATATCAATTATTCCTCGATTTCCGCCAGCGCTTCGGCAAGAGCCTTGTTTCCCTTCTCGAAGTCCTGTACGGCTGCCATAACCTTCTCATAGGCGGCATCCTTGCTGGAAGCCTTCAACTGCCCGGCAAGCTGAACCAGCTCTGCAGCGTGGGCAGTATTATGATCCACCATATAGCTCACCAGCGCATGAAGCTGCGCCATAGGTGCGGCATGGGTGTGCTCATGCTCATGGTGATGCTCATGACTATGATCATGGTGATGATGCTCATGAGTGTGACCATTCTCATGGAGATGTTCATGGGTGTGGGGATGTTCATGGTCATGCTCATGGGTGTGGTCATGCTCATGGGTGTGAGTGTGACCGTCGTGAGTGTGCTCATGGGTATGGGAATGGATGTGGCTGTGCACGTGTTCCATAGTGTTCTGTTCTCCTTATCTATGATCTGCGGCAAAGATCTGCCGCTATATTCCCGCTTAGTATACCACGAACAGCGCTTTTTGACAAGCATTTCCCTCTCCGAAAGAATAAATCATGGTAGGACTTGCGGCGGCAGCCACCGCGTATTATAATAAAAGAAAATGCCGCTGAACAGCAGGGAGGAAACTGATATGCAATATTTGGGCATTGAATATCAAGCAAACCACCTAAGCGAACTGGATCCCGGGTTCATCCCTTTTGGTGTGTGGAGCCGTGCCTATCTGGAGAACGCCGCACAACCCATTGCCATCGCCATTGAGCGTAATGATGCTCAGGTTTCCGTTCACCGAACATTCATTTACGGCACAGCCGAAATGCAGGAAGCTGACCGGCGATATGTGGAGCGCTATGTGAAGTTCCTGCTGTGGTCAATCGGCGGCTGGCGCATCTATATCTGCGGCTGTAGCGCACTGGCAGAGGAACTGAAACAAATCTACTCTCCGGACGGCGCACGCAGTTTTGACTGCACCTTTGTCCGCCAACTCTATGAAAGAGAACTGGAGATCGTAGATCTCCCGCTGGATAAATGTCCCGCCGAGTGCGGACAGGTGCTCAGTATCGGCGGTCATTTGGACGGCTGCCGCATTGGTTTTGATGCAGGCGGCTCCGACCGCAAGGTCAGCGCTGTGATCGACGGTGAATGTGTCTACTCCGAGGAGGTCGTTTGGTTCCCAAAACTACAGGAAGATCCTGATTACCACTTCCGCCACATTGTGGATGCTCTGCGCACCGCAGCAAGCAAAATGCCCCGGGTGGATGCCATCGGCGTGTCCTCTGCCGGCGTATTCGTGGGCAACGCACCCATGGTCGCCTCACTCTTTATGAAAGTCCCCCGGGAGCGCTGGGATGAGGTCAAGACCATCTATGACCGCGCCGCAGCCGAGATCGGTGATGTACCTGTAGTTGTCGCCAATGACGGCGACGTATCTGCCCTTGCCGGTGCCATGGAACTGGGTGTCGGTAAAATTATGGGCATCGCCATGGGCACCTCTCAGGCAGTAGGCTATGTAGATGCCGAAGGCAATGTGCCCGGCTGGATCAACGAGCTCGCCTTCGCTCCCGTGGATCTCAGCGCCGGTGCCATGCAGGATGAATGGTCCACCGATTTCGGCGTAGGCTGTAAATATTTCAGTCAGGATGCTGTGATCAAACTGGCTGCACCGGCGGGGATCGCGCTGGACGAAAACCTGTCCCCCGCCGAAAAGCTCAAAAGCGTTCAGGCCTTGATGGAGCAGAATGATCCCCGCGCTGCCGCGATTTTTGAAACCATCGGTATGTATCTTGCCTATTCACTCGTTCTCTATGCACAGTTTTATGATATTGGTCACATCATGCTGCTGGGTCGTGTGATGTCCGGAAAAGGCGGCGACACAATCCTCAGCCGTGCCAAAGAAATCCTCGCCGATGAATTCCCCGAACTGAGCGAGCGGTATACCCTTCTCCTGCCGGACGAGAATATGCGCCGCGTAGGACAGAGCGCCGCAGCCGCCAGTCTGCCCGCCCTGCGCAAATAACCAACAACATTTCGTATAAAGGAGCACCTCATATGAAACTGATCGCCGCAAAGGACTATAACGATGTCAGCCGCAAGGCTGCCAATATCATCGCCGCGCAGATCCACCTGAAAAACAACTGTGTGCTGGGACTTGCCACCGGCAGCAGCCCCGTGGGAACCTACAAGGAACTGATTGCCAAATACGAATCCGGCGAGTTGGACTTCTCGCAGGTACACACCGTCAATTTGGACGAATATGTGGGACTTAGCGCGGACCATGACCAGAGCTACGCCTACTTCATGCGCAAGAATCTCTTTGACCATGTGAATATCGACAAGGCAAATTGCCATATCCCCAACGGCATGGCAGAGGACGGCGCAGCCGAGTGTGCGCGCTACGACGCCGTGATCGAGGCTTTTTGCGGCGCTGATCTCCAGCTTCTTGGACTGGGTCCCAACGGACATATCGGCTTCAATGAACCTGCCGATGCATTTGTGAAGAATACCAACAAGGTTGCCCTTACCCCCTCCACCATTGATGCCAACGCCCGTTTCTTTGCTTCCCGCGAGGATGTTCCCACCCATGCCTACACCATGGGCATCGGCTCCATTATGAAGGCAAAGCGCGTTCTGATGGTAGTCAACGGCGAGAACAAGGCGCAGGCAGTGAAGGATTGCTTCTTCGGCCCCATCCGTCCTCAGGCACCCGGTTCGATCCTGCAGCTGCATCCCGATTTCACCCTTGTTGCGGACGAAGCAGCACTCTCTTTGGTAAAAGATCTTTTGTAAGAATAAAAAATCACTGCTGCGAAGGACGATGTCCTTAACGGAGAAAAGCCAAATCGAATAGGAAAAGCAAGCCACCGCATCCGCTTCGTCGAATACGGTGGCTTGCTTTTCTATGTTATATCGTAGATTTCGGTGCTGCTATAGTGACAACACTAACAGAATCCCCATTGTGAGAACAATGCTTGCTACCACAGTTGCGACATTTCGGTGTTCTTTTTAACGACACGAGCTCGCATCTCTTGTTGGAGCAGATCATCTCCGTGCTTTTGTGACTTCGATAGAAGGCTCCGTATTGAAAACTTATTTTATTCCACGCTGCATGGTTTTTATTAGGTGTTCCATTGCTCGCCATAATTATTTTGCATACAGGGAGTTTAGGTGTGAAATGAGTCTTAGTAGCATGATGGGGAGCCTTAATTATATTATATTTCCAGCTTATTTGGGGTGCCCCATATACACGATTATCCAACAACTTGTTAAATTCCGGAGATGTAACATCTCCGGTCATCAAAATACTGGACACTCCGTTCTGAGGCGTATCGTGAAACACAATGCTATACTTGTTAGCCTGCTTGTGAATAGACGAATTCAAATCATATAAGTCCCGAAGCAATCCAGTTTCAATTTCATCATTGCCAAATACTGCATCTAAGGTGTTGGTCAAATCTGCTTGTAGGTTGTTGTATGCAACTTGCAATTGCTGTGTGTCAGGAGGTTGATTGCTTTGCCGCATATTAGCCAAAGTCTCATACCCCTCGACAATTATATCTATAAATGGATCAAGTATTTTTATGGGAAAACCAAGTTCACGGCTCATCCCATCAACAAAAACTTGATCTATTATTTCTCCCCTAATCGACGGAACATCTTCAATTCTTTGCTCGTCTGAAATTAACCCCAGCTTTTTCAGCACTTTCAGAATTTTCTTCTCCACTCGTCCATGAATGCTGAGCTTTGAAAAATCCGGCCAAAGCACTTGATATTCCCTTCCTGAAACATTGAACGAAGACCCTCTTTGTAAAAAGTGGACAGTTGAATGTTCATCACATAGCTTCAGAAGTAAATCGTATAGAGTGATGACCAGTTTGTTGCTTTTTCTGACGGGAATCCACTTAAAGATATCGGCGAGAATCTCCATCTGCAAAAAGCTCAGTTTCCTTATGGATTTTTTCATCGCAATAATATCGGGCAAATAAATATTTACTGCGTTGAAGGAGTTCTGTAAAAATCCGTTTATATGATCTTCGTGAAAATGCGAAACCAGGACAGAGAGTGACTTTTCACTGCTTTCAGCTTTTATGTGATTGGAAATTGCTGTTAGGTCGCATTTCGGATTATCGCTTCCAAAATCCACCAGCAAATTCTCGTTTTTATCACAAAGAAGAAAACAATCGCCGAATTGAACATTGTACATATTGATATGCATAATATGTCTCCCTCATCTATTTTATCAAGAATGTGAATGAACTCCAGAGGATTATGTCCGTTACATATCTAGGAAGTTTTCTAAATGGTATATCATCAAGAAAAAATACACCACGCCAAAACTGTCGAAATATTAAGAAACTTAGGGTGCGAAGCGTCGAACTGCCTACAATCTTTTAACTAGCCCCTTTCACGAGCACACAATGTATCATAGAGGTTCTGTGCCGTTGCTTTATAGAAAACAGGTAACCCAATCCAACTTTCCAGCTGGATTGGGTTACCTGCGTTCTTGCGTCTGTAGCGGATAAGGTCTGTTATTCGTAACACTCCTCAACCGCATGATAGAGTTGGTAGTACAATGGTGAGGTTTGCATCAGTGTTTCATGATTGCCAACGGACTCAATTTCTCCGTTCTGCAGCACAATGATTTTATTGCAGAAGCGGATGGAAGCCATTCTGTGCGTGATAATAACGGCTGTCTTGTCCTTCGTTTCCTTTTCGAACAGGTCAAAGAGCTGATACTCAGACACCGGATCGATTGCAGCAGTCGGCTCGTCCAGAACAACGAAATCCCGATCCCGGTACAGCATTCTGGCAGCCGCAAGCTTCTGCCATTGACCGCCGGAGAGGTCTGTTCCGCCAAACTCACGAGCACACAGCATATCCAGACCACTTGCAACATCGTCTTGCTGTGCAAACTCCAGAGAAACCTTTTCCAGCATTTCTCCTGCCCGATTCTTCTCCTGTTGCAAGTCGGTATCCAACTCCAACTCGCTGATACGAACATTATTGAGGACAGTTTCTTTATACCGATTGAAGTTTTGGAACATCACACTGATATTTTCGCAATTCATTCGATTGACAGTTTTCCCATCCATTACGATAGAACCGTTCATCGGTTGGTAAAGTCCAGTCAAAATCTTTGCCAGCGTACTTTTTCCGCTTCCGTTGTGTCCCACAACTGCGATCCTGTCATTTTTGCGAATGGTGACGCTGATGTTTTTAAGCGCCGCCTGCTGTGCATTGGGGTAAGTAAAGGACACATTTTCCAGCGATAGGTTGCTGAAGTCCTTCGGTGCATTGCTCGGCTGCGTTTCAATCGTTTTATCATTCAGCATATTGATGAGCGACTTTAACGACGGCAGATAACTGTGATATTCCGCCATTCTTGACACAAGCACTTCATCCATCAGCCCGTACATTTCTTCCAGAGAATAGAAGATAGCACCAAAGGCACCGATGCTGATAACCCCGGTTACCATACGCTGCATAAGAATACCCACAATTGCCAGAAACCCGAGCAGTGTGATCATCTTGGTAACAAGATCCACCGTCAGCTTCTTTCGATTTGCCTGAACAAAAAAGCGGTTATACTCCGCTCTTGCCTCTTGATACTTATGATAGAAGTGTGGGAACAGGCGGTTCACCCGCACTTCCTTAAAGTAGGCGGAATCAGAAAGATATTTTGCGTACTCGTCCTTTTTTCGTTGGGGTTCCACGGCGTTGTTGTGCAGCTTGGTATTGATTCTCTTCTTGATTTGATTTGTGACAAGAACAGGAATGGCAAGCAGTGCGAGGATCACGAGCAAACTGGGATCCTGCTTTGTCAAATAAATGGATACCGTCACGAAGTAGGGAATATATACCGTAAACACATCCATGAGGGTATGCAGCGTCTGCCGAACTGTGGTTGCACCCTCCAGCGCTTTGCTATACAGATCAAGATTCTGTTCTTTTTCAAACGCAAGAGCGCTTACTTTGCTGAGCTTGTGATTGTAAACATCAATGAAATGGGCACTACAACTGTGGTAGGATGCCTGACCTAAATAGCCATTGAAAATTTCCAAGCATTCTGAGCCGCATTTGTAAAGAAACAGGAGCAACAGCGATACCAGTAGTGTCCGTAAATTATCGGCAGACAGCGTTCCAATCAGGGCAGCTACATTGTTGAAGACATTTTGTAGCTGCGGAATAAAGAGTCCTAAAAACACAAAGCTGGTAATGGAGGTTGCATACTGAAGAACAAATCTGGTCGGATTAACTCTTACGACATCAAGAAAAATTCTCAGCATATTGTAGGCTTTTTCAGAGTGTTTCTTCATGGTACCAACTCCTTTGCCTGATATACATATCATAATAAACGGACTTCTGCTCCATCAGCACAGTATGGTGTCCATGCTCAACAAGGCGTCCTGCGTCAAGGACTAATATCTCATCCTGATCTCTTGTATTGCCCAGTCTGTGCGTAATCAGAATTGTTGTCCGGTCTTTGAAGATGCGGTTATATATCTCATAAAGATTTCTCTCACTGATAGGATCCAGCGAACTGGACGGCTCGTCCAGTATGTATACACCGGCATCTGGCACGGCACCTCTGGCAATAGCGATCTTCTGCCACTGACCACCGGACAGGTCCACGCCATTCTGATAAATCTTGCCGAGGTAGGTATTCATGCCATCTCTGAGCTGTCGAATTTCCCCAAGCACGCCCAGCTGTGCAAGAATATCTTCTGCCTGCTGTTGTTTTTCGGGACGACCTACCTGATCGAGCAGGACATTTTCCTTTACCGTCAAAGCGTACTTGGCATAGTCCTGAAATACGGTTGAGAAAACATTGTGAATCTCCTCCCGAGAAAGACTTCTGAGGTCTGTGCCATTAATCAGAATTTTGCCCTCATAGTCGTCGTAAAGACCCAGCAACAGCTTCACAAGAGTCGTCTTGCCCGCACCGTTTTTTCCGACAATGGCGTAATGCTTTCCTTTGCAGAACACATAAGAGAAGTTTTTCAATACATACTTTTCGCATCCGGGATACCGGAAGGAGAGATTTTCTACTCGAATCTCCAGGTGATCCCCGGGGACCTCTGCCCCAGAGTCTGATTCCGAAACTTCGTCCAACTTCATGAATGCATCAAAATCGTCTAGATACAACTGGTTTTCCGACAAATCATCTATGATATAGGAAAAGTTCCACGACATGTAGTGAACCAGATTATATAGCTGGGTTACGAGTACAACATACACACCCAGAGTGATACTTCCGTTCAGCAACGCCGGGAGCATAACACCGCTCAACAAGGTAGTCAGTGCTGCGACTGCGGCGGTAATCACAAGGATTTTCAAATGGTTCTGTCGTGATGCCTTCAGCTCTTTTCCGATTGCGCTATGATATCTGGCTTTCCACTTTTCGTTGAAAAACGGAAAATACCCAAAGACCTGCCGCTCGTTCGCATATTCGCGGTCAGAAACGACCAGACGATAGCTTCTGGCTCGACGAAACTCCTTGTTGGACTCCGCATAAGCTTCGTAATTATCCTCGCCAATTTTTCGGTACAAGGGGACAAGACAGCAGAAAACCACCAACAGCAGCAAGCCTGTCCATACATTCTTGGTGAGGATCACAAAGAACATACTCCCGATTCTGACGACCAGCCCCACAAGATCCAGTATTCTTGAAAAACCTTCGGCAAACTTTTTCCCAATACCGTCCTTCACTTGATAGATCAGATTATTCTTATCGTTATCCTCCAGTACTGCGTATTTGACGCAGGAGAGCTTGGAGTAATATCGATCCTCCATGCGGTTGTTCAGCCGAATCGTGAACTTGTAGTTCAGATAGCTTTGAACAGAGGCAAATACATATTCCAACAAATACACAACGATGATCAGGCAGGCATCCATCGTGATTCGACTGATACCCAACTCTTGAAATGCTCCGGCATCATCGATCAGTTTACCAACTGCCAGAACCTTCAAAGCCAGCATACAGCTGACAAGCGTGTTCAGAAGAACGATCAGAAAGGTATATCCCTTGCTCTCGTGAAACGCATTTTTGATATAACGGATATTTCCGGTTACTGTCTTAAACATATCTTCCTCATTTTACTTTAGCTTTTCCAAACGGGAAATCTCCCGCTTGATGAAATCCAGCGACTCTCCAGTTCTGTCGCCCCATTCCTTTTCCAGAATCTCCTGCTCCAGTTTGCGCGTTGCGATGGCTCCGGCAATATCGCCGTCCATCTCACAGACTTTGGCAAGAGAATCTACCGGATCGGTGTAGCGGGGCACTTCCAACAGTGCGATAGCCTTGCGGTAATACTCCTTGGCAGAACTGTACTCTCCCATCAGCATATAGAAATCACCGATGTCATGCTGAATACTCCAGTTGTCCGGATAGTCCTTTTCCAACTGTTCCCACATCATTCGGGCAGTATCTGTGTCTCGCCGAGCCAGTGCTATGCGAATTCGGAGTTTCGTCGGATAGTACTCACCAAAGGTGCTTTTATTATTGCGTTCAAGCATGTCGCAATACTGCTCCGCCTCCGCCAAACGGTTATCATCCATAAGCTGAGCAATCAAATGCGGATATGCTGTTACAGCCTCTGGGTGTGCGGCAATGCACGCCTTGTAGTGGGAGATCAACACATTATGAATGTTGTTCCTCGGATCAATATGTTTTCCTCCGAGGGCATACATCAGCGATGTGTGCGCATAGCCAGAGTTGGGATCGATCCCCAATGCCGCCAATGCGTACTCTTCAGCACGAGCACTGTGCTCCTCCGCTAAATGCTGCTCAAGCCGTGCAAGCATCTCATACGCTTCGCTGTTGATGGGTTCACGCTGTGCCTTGTCCAAGAGAAATTTGCGTTCACTCTCCACATCCGATGGATCCATATACCGGACGTTCCACAGCATATTCTGAATCCGTTCCATGTGTGTTTCATCCGACACGGCAAACAGCTCATCAATACGAACACCGAAATATGCGGAAAGTCCCGGCACCATGCTGATATCTGGCACCGATGCTCCGTTCTCCCATTTACTGATCGCCTGTTCGGTAATACCAAAATGCTGCGCCATCTGTTTCTGTGTCGCACCCTTACGCAAACGCAATGCCTTAATCTGATTTCCGATCTCCATAACACCCTCCCGATGCAGTTTCTTAAGTCGTCTGCCTCATCATAGCGGATTTTAAAATCAAAAACAATTGCGGCGTAGTTTACTTGTATCAACTGGGGGTTAAGTTTCTAAGAGAACGGTCAATGGCATAGATATCATGGTTTGTAACAAAAATACTGCTCCCACTTTTCATATCTGGAGACAGTAATTTTCAACGCCGCAAATTATGTTACAACTGTAGCCTTGCGCAATGCAAAAATATGTGGTACACTATTCTCGAACAAATGTACGAAAGGTGGTTCGGATATTTATGGAACTCACAAAAGAACAGTTGGAAATTCTGGTGGATGGATTCCGTCAGCACGATTTAACAAAGGAGATTGCTCTCCCCACTGAAAAAATATTGTCCGGAGAGCTGAAGCCAATGTACAGTCCTCTCGAAAAACGCATCATGGAATACATGAAAAGCAATTTTCCGGAGCTCGGTATCAAACGCCACATGGAGAACTTTTCTGTGAATCATCCCGTCAATATGATGATGGGCATCGATGCCCGGTACATCGCCAATGAAACAACGGAGATCTATGAAGATGAAGAACGGAGGAACGCTGCGGTCGAACAATTCATGGAACTGTTTTCTCCTCTGTTCGATACGGCAACAAAATCCTACTGCAAGGCAAAAGGAAAGAACCCTCTCACATTGAACGACGAAGATATTCAGCGTATTACAGACCGCGTGGTAACTGTCGTCAACGAGGAACTGACTTCCGTGCTGATGCAGGGGCAGCAGTTTACCGCACTCAATGAGATCTCACACGAGATCCCTGCACACGCGGACTTTGGTAATTCCCGCAATGTGGATGCCATCAATTTTCATAATCAGTGGACGCACTGCAAAACAGCGGTAGGTGCTATGCTCTCTCTGGATGATGAGGACAACCCCGTTGACGAGCCGCCCAGTGATGATGATCCTGCATTTACTGTCATCTGCAAAGCCTTCTGTGAAACACTGGACGATACGGATGCGACGATCTTCCATATGCGGGAGGATGGCTATACACAGAAAGAGATAGCCACTTACCTGAGATACAAAAATCACACTGCGGTCACCAAGCGGCTTCAGTCGATCAAGAAACGCTGGGATGAATTTATGTGTGAACACGAACCTCAACAATAACCTGTCTCTGCCGGGGAGCATGATTGCTTCCCGGCATTTTTGCGCTCAAAAATATTTTTGAAAAAAATTTTCAAACTTAGGAACATTCTGTATTTGCAAAACTTGTAGGTATTATAGAGGGGGAAATAATTCTCTGCGCTGCAGGGCGGTCGGTTATCGGCCGCCCTGCTTTTCTTCTCTCAAATTTTACACACAGGAGGATTTCAAATGAACAAGAAACAAGTGCAAGCACTCAACACCATCGACGGTGAGACTCTTATGAGTACTCCTCTGGAACCCATGAGTTTCGTAGTGGACTCACTCGTCTCCCAGGGACTGCACATCCTCGCAGGCGCGCCTAAGGTGGGAAAATCGTGGTTGGCTCTCTGGCTGGCTACGACCATCGCCAAGGGCGAACCGGTGTGGGATCTTCCCACGAAGCAGGGAACGACACTCTATCTCTGCCTTGAAGATTCCGTTCGCCGCATTCAGAACCGTCTGCTCAGCATCACGGACGATGTTCCGCCCAATGTTCGCTTCTGCACCGAGAGCAGCATTCTGGAAAACGGTCTGGAGGAACAACTCACTCAGTTCCTCGCGGAGTATCCCGACACGGTTCTCATCATCATTGACACACTGCAAAAAATCAGAGGAGTGAAAAACGACAACGCCTATGCCAACGATTACCGTGACCTGTCTCTGCTGAAGCGAATTGCAGATCAGCACGGCACAGCAATCCTGCTGATCCATCATCTGAGGAAACAGGGTGATGACGATGTGTTCAATCGCATCTCCGGTACCACGGCTATCAGCGGTGCGGTGGATTCCAGTTTCACTCTGGTGGAGGACAAGCGCGGCAGCGGTCGGGCGATACTGTACTGCATCGGTCGTGACATTGAATACCGCGAGATGGAGCTGGAGCGAAATGAAGATAATGTGTGGCAGCTCCTCTGCGACAGTCGTGAGCATTCGGGTGGGAGCATCGCTTTCGCCATCTCTAAATTCATGACGAACCGCTCGGAATTTATCGGCACTCCAACAGAGTTTGCAAACGAAATCGACCCTGACGGAACGGTGGGTATCACACCGAAGAAGGCAGCCCGTCAGATCTCGGAATGCATTGCGGCTCTAAGCAGAATCGGTATTACAGCTCGTGTTTACCGCAGTAACGGAAAGCGGCTCATCGAGCTGAAGTGTGCCGAAAGTGTCGGTTTTTCCGGTGCCGGGGAAATCGTTCCTATCGACCCTGTTGTTGGCGCACAGGACCCGCTGTGAGGCACTGTGTGCGCCTTTCCCGGCGTGGACGAGAAAACACCCGTGGCGGAGAACACGCCGAATTTGAGCCGCTGTGGGGCAGGGACAGCGAAGCCGCAGTTTGAGATGAAACACCCGCGAGGGAAGCGGAGAAATTTTCTCCCCTACACAGGGCTCCCGCCGAAGCCCAGCGGAGCGGGTTCGGTGGGAAGAGGACGAGCGACAGAGTGGACGAGCCTTCCCGCTTGCGGGGAGGCGAGGGATGCGTCGTCCGCTCGGACGACGGCTAGCAGAGCGCCTGTCCGACGTTGTCGGTCAGGCACAATCGGCGGGGCGAAGCCCCACCCCCCTACTACAACGAAACAGGAGGTATGAGTATGAAACAAAATAAGGATATCCGAATCACTTTTAGAGTTGCTCCGGATGAGTACGACAGCATTGTTGCCAAGGCAACCAAGGTACATATGACGGTCGGTGCCTATGTCCGTTCCGCCGCCCTGCGGCACAGGGTGACAGTGGTGGATGGACTTCAGGAACACACTCGTGAGCTGAAGGGCATCGGACGAAACCTCAATCAGCTCACCATCCTCGCCCACGAAGGAAACGTTCAGGTTGTCAACCTGAATGGAACGGAGTCGGCATTGGAAAAGAACTACGCCGCTCTCTGTGAGTTGGCAGAACAGGAGCGGCGATGATATGGCAACTGTAAATTTCATTCGGTACAAGAGCCAGAGCAAAACGGCTCTCTGCAAGGTCACTCAATATGTGGAGCGGGAGGACAAGACTATGGAGGACGGTGATCGTCAGTTGGTCAGCGGACAGAACTGTACGCCCCGTTCCGCCTACCGTGAGTTCCTTGCAACGAGAGAGATGTACCACAAAGAAAGTCCCATTTGGTTCTACCACTACACACAATCATTCTCACCAAAGGAGAACATCACGCCCCGGCAGGCGCACGAACTGGCGAAGGAGTTTGCCGCACGGGCATGGCCGGACAGTGAGGTGCTGATCAGTACTCACCTCGATGCTGCT
>JAZLEB010000013.1:0-15297 GCA_045615065.1 Candidatus Pelethomonas sp.
GACAGCCTGCGGCCCCGGTCGCAATCATAGATTGCTCCCCGCTTTGGCTACAAACAGTCCACCGGACTGTTTGCTTTACGCGTCGCGCCCTCGTCAGAGGGAGCCTTGCGGACTGCGGTGCGAACAGCTCGACAAACTCCAGGTTGCTGAGCAAACGAAAAAACAGGCACAGCGGAACACCCCGCTGTGCCTGTAAACAGTTATTTACTTTTTCTCGGTAAGAACGGCGCTCTCACGCACCAGCTTCATAACCTTCTTCAGCTCTACACTGCGCTTGACAGCATCCAGGAACTCTTCGCTGACATAGGCCTGCATCTCCTCAGCGGTAAGACCGTTCTGCTGTGCCACCTCGGCAACAGCGCCGGCCATCTCGTCCTCGGACACAGTGATATTCTCCAGTGCAACGATCTTCTCAATTGCGGTGCGGATACGCAGATTCTCTCTGGCATCGCCGCGCTGCTCCTCGCGCAGATCAGCAATGGTCTTGCCGGTGAACTGGGCGTACATCTCCAGGCTCAAGCCCTGCTGAGCCAGCTGGGCGGCAAGAGCATCCATCTGCTCATCCATGGTCTCCTCCAGAGCCTCCTCAGAGGGGTTGAACTCCAGCGTTCCGGCAGCCTTGCGGATCAGGCGATCCTCCAGATCCATCTGACCGCGCTCGTCGGTGTAGTTCTGAATGCTCTCCCGGACAGCCTCGCGCAGCTTGTCAAAGCCCTCCAGGCCCAGTGCCTGCGCAAAGGTATCATCCAGCTCGTAGACGCTCTTCTCGCGGATCTCATGGACAGTGCACTTGAACACCGCAGGCTTGCCGGCGAGATTCTCTGCGTGGTACTGCTCAGGGAAGGTGACAGTCACATCCACCTTGTCGCCGGGGTTTGCGCCAATCAGCTGATCCTCGAAACCGGGAATAAACATGCCGCTGCCCAGCACCAGCGTCTGCTGCTCGGCAGTACCGCCGGCAAACTGCTCTCCGTCGCAGAAGCCCGCGTAGTCCAGCAGCACCTCGTCGCCGTTCTGGGCGGCACGATCGGTGATAACGCGGACGTTGGGAGTCTGCTGGCGCAGACGCTCGATCTGGGTATCCACCTCACCATCGGTGACGATGTGGCGGTCAAACTCGGCCTCAAGGCCCTTGTAGATAAATTCCATATGGGATAAACTCCTTAACTTTCTTAGTTGTTGGGGAAGCACTCTTTCACTTCGCCGCTCATATACAGGCTGCCCAGTGCGCAGGCAACGCCGTCCTTGCCCTCAGCCTCGACGGCGCGCTTCACACCCTCGGCAACACTGGCGCAGGGTGTAGCCTCCACGCCCATGGCGCGGATACGGTCTGCCAGCACTGCGGCATCCATAGCGCGGGGATTGCAGGGCTTCACAGTGAAGAACCGTGCGGCAAGAGGAGTGATAAGGCCCAGGATCTCCTCCACATCCTTATCGGCCATCACGCCGGTAACAAAGGTAAACTTCTTACCGGGGAACAGGCGCTCCAGGCTCTCTGCGGTGGCGCGGATGCCGTGGGGATTGTGTCCGCCGTCCACAATGAACACAGGATCGCGCTGCAGGATCTCAAAGCGGGCAGGCCAGCGGGTCGTGCGCATACCCTCGCGGACATTCTCCTCAGAAATCTTCCAGCCCTTTTCCCTGAGAACTTCCACACTCTCCAGCACCACAGCGGCATTATTCATCTGATAGCGGCCCACCAGAGGAATAGACATATCCTTCCAGTTCTTATAAGAGAACCACTGGCCGTCCAGATCGAACTTGCCGGGTACGATGGCAGAAAAATCGGGATTGCACAGGGGCACATTCTTTTCCTTGCACACCTCGGCAAACACCGCGTCCGCGTCGGCATTGCCGCCGTAGCTGACAACGCTGCAGCCGGTCTTGACGATACCTGCCTTGGCGCGGGCAACATCAGCCATGGTGGGGCCCAGCTCGCGGACATGATCCATGCCCATAGCGGTGAGGATAGCCACCTCGGGGGCGCGGATCACATTGGTGGAGTCCAGTTCGCCGCCCATACCGACCTCAAGCACAACGATGTCGCACTTGTGGCGGGCGAAATAGAGCATGGAGAGGGCAGTGATCAGCTCAAACTCGGTGGGCTTATCCTCCATGGAGTCGGCAAAGGGACGGATCTCCTCGGTAAGGGCAGCAAGTTCGTTATCGTCGATCTGCTCGTGGTTGATCTGCATGCGCTCGTTGAAGCGCACGATGAAAGGAGAGGTGTACAGACCAACGCGGTAGCCTGCCTTCTCCAGAATGGTGGAAAGCATGGCGGCAGTGGAGCCCTTGCCGTTGGTGCCGCCGATGTGAATAAACTTCAGCTCATTCTGGGGATTGCCCAGCTTCTCCAGCAGGGAGAAGGTGCGCTCAAGACCGGGCTTGCTGCCCATCCAGCACACATTGTGAATGTAGGCAAGCGCCTGTTCGTAATTCATCATAATTGATACCTGTTTCTTTTTATTTGTTTCAGCGGTTCACGATGCTGCCAATGACCGGGCGGTAAACCGTGCGGTGGATCAGCGCTACGATCACAGCGGACAACACCACAGTGACCGGCTTAGTGGTCAGACGGCTCAGGAAGTTCGCCCACATCAAAACACCGAATGCTCCCTCTTTGCCCACAACGATCATCTGATACAGGGTAGTTGTTACAAGGCCGATGGCAAAGGCGTTCACAAGACCCGCCACCGTTACCAGCACAATGACTTTCCAGGCATCCTTGGTTTTGGAAAGATCATCGCGAAACACATACTTCACGCCCCAGCCGCACATAGCAGCAAAAATCACGGGGCCCAGTGCGATGGGCGCAAACCAGACACCGTAGCCGGAGATGATCGTGCCGAGAATGTCGCTCACCAGCGCAACGATAACGCCGCCCACCGGGCCAAGCCACATTCCCGCCAGAGCGAGGGGTACAGTCTCAAAGCTGATGCGCAGCGTTTCGCTGGCCTGAATGGACAGATACCGCGCGGTAACGATCTGGATCGCGATTAGGGCAGCCATAAGGACCAACCTGCGAGTGGAAAAAATGCTGTTTTGGTTACGCTTCATATGCGTTTCCTCCTTTTTCTTTTCCCGGCGAAGCGGGCTTTAGGAGATAGGTGCATTGAAGCTACTGCACGGTTCCGAAAACAAAAAATACCAATCCCTGACGCCAATACGCGCCGTGAATTGGTATGCACATCCGAAATCGTGCGGTAGCGGATGCAGTATTGCATCGTAGACCCTATTTCTCGGGGGTCCTTCGTGCAAGGGCGACTTCCCATCCTCTTGCCACTTTACGCACAATACTTACTCTACCAATCCTGTTTAATTGTATCTGCGAATTGTCTCACAGACAAAGGTATTATACAGTATCTTTCTACCGAATGCAATATCTTTCCTATATATTCCGTCAAAAAATCCCGCCAAAGATGGCGGGATTTTTTCGTATTCTCTATGCGATTGCACCAAAGGGATCCGCTGTTCCTCTCAGTCTTTCTTTGCAAGGCCGGCGCCGATAGCCTTCATGCGGCTGATGACGATATCGCCAATATTGGCCATATCCTCCGCGGTGAAGGCATAGCGGAAGTTGTCGGAAAACAGGATCTGGGAGTTGGGAGGAAATTCCTCATCCCCCACCCACAGAAGAAACTGCATGGTAAGTCCGGGCATCAGAGTGACCTCATAGCCGAGATCCGCCGCTTTCAGTTTCTTGGCAGGCATATGCTCCATAATGCTTCGCAGCAGATCGGGCTTAAAGCCGTAGGAGAAGGAGAATCGGGTAATACAGCGGCCGGTGAACTGCTGCACATAGACCTCGCCCCATGGGAACTCGCGATAAGTCATATACTTGCCGCCGGGCATGGCATTTCTGCCGTCCAGCAGGTAGCGGAGAAACAGAATGCGCTCGGCATTTGTGGGTGTGCGCTCGCCGGTGATCTCAAAGTCAGGATGAGAGATCTTGTATTCATCACCCAGCAGAGGGAATGTGAATGTGCGGGTCTCCTCATCATAGTCAAGCGCGCAGCGCTCCGCGATCTCGCGGGCATCTGTCTGCTTGTACTTTTCAATATAGTACTCCAGAGGGAGCTCTTCTTTATTATTCTTTCCGTAGATGGGTTCCATAAGCCACCTCTCTAATTGTTTATTCCCGTAGATTATGCCACAGATTTTCCGGTTCGTCAACCGATCAGCACGCTCTCCCCGGAAATATTTCCACGCTTGAAAACAACCGCACAATACCTTACAATAGAGAAAGAATTACTGAATTTTCAACCGCAGAAGAAAGGACGGGATCTCTATGGCATGGTGGAAAGACGCGGTCATTTACCAGATCTACCCCCGCAGTTTTCAGGACTCCAACGGCGACGGCATCGGTGACATTCCCGGCATCATCTCCCGACTGGATCACCTGCAGGAGCTGGGTGTGGATGCCATTTGGCTCAGCCCCGTGTACCGCTCCCCCGGCGATGACCGGGGCTACGACATCAGCGACTACTGCGATATTGCCCCCGAATACGGCACACTGGCGGATATGGACAGCCTCATTACCGAAGCAAAGAAGCGCAACATCCGCATCATTATGGATCTTGTGATCAACCACACCTCCACAAAGCACGAGTGGTTCAAAAAGAGCCGTGAGCGCGTCGACCCCTACACAGACTACTATCACTGGGAGGACAAGCCAAACAACTGGACCGGATTTTTCGGTGAGGACTGCTGGGTGTATGACGAGGTGCGCGGTCAGTACTATCTGCATCTGTTTGCCAAAACACAGGCAGACCTCAACTGGAGTTGTCCTCATGTGCTGGAGGAAGTCAGGAACATCCTCCGCTTCTGGCTGGACAGAGGTGTGGCAGGCTTCCGCTGCGATGTGATCAACATTCTCTACAAGGATAGTCTTGAAAGCAGCAAAAAGAACATTATCCTCACCGGCAGCGAGCATTACCTCTCTCTGGACGGCACTCATGCTATTCTCAGAGAGCTTCGCAAGGTGCTGGATGAATACAACGCCTTCACCGTTGGCGAAACCGTATTCGTCACCCCGAAGATCGCCCACGATCTGACCGACGAAGACCGCAAGGAACTGAACATGATCTTCTCCTTCCAGCATATGGAGTGCGACCAGTATTTCCTTAAGTGGTTTAAGCGCGGTTTCCGCCCCAAGGTGTTTATGGACTGTCTGGTCAAGTGGCAGAAGGAACTTCCCTGGAACACCATCTATCTGGAAAACCACGATCAACCCCGTTCCATCCCCCGCTTCGGCAGCACCAGGTATTGGAAGGAAAGCGGAAAACTTCTCGCTACCATGGTGATGACGCTGCGCGGCACCCCCTTCATCTACGAAGGTCAGGAATTCGGTATGCTGGACTTCGACTTTGAGGAGCTTTCTCAGCTGGACGATGTGGAGAGCCACAATGTGGATCGGGTATTGCAAGGTATGCATGTGCCCAAGTCCCTCCGCTGGAAGATCATCCGCCGCACCAGCCGCGACAATGCCCGCACACCTGTGCAGTGGGATGCCTCACCCAACGCAGGCTTCACCACCGGAAAGCCGTGGCTTGGCATCAACAGCAATTATCGGGATATCAACTGCGCTTCTCAGCAGGCAGATCCCGACTCCATCCTCAGCTTCTACAAGGAACTGATCGCTCTCAGACGGGAAAACGACGTGCTCCGCCGGGGCGATTTCACTCCGCTGGAGACCGGAAAGAAGATTTTTGCCTACCGCCGCACACTGGAAGGCCAGTCCTGCACCATCGTTCTGAACTTCAGCGACAGGAATGCATCCTGCTCCTACCGGGGCGCTCTTGTAAAATCCAATTATCTCCGCACCGAATTCGACGGCACGCTCTCCCCCTGGGAGGCTGTGATCCTTAACTAAAGGAGAATCACCATGACAAAATTGGACAGACGAAATAAATACTGCTTCGGTCTGGGCACCATCGGACGTGATATGTTCTACTCGCTGGAGTCCATGTACCTTCTCTACTTTCTCACCGAGATCCGCCAGCTGGACGATGCCATGCTGGCGCTGGTAGGCGGCATTCTCACCGTACTTCGCATCGTGGACGCCTTCAATGACCCCATCACCGGTGTGATCATCGACAACACCCGCACCCGCTGGGGCAAGTTCAAGCCCTGGATGGTCATCGGCGCGGTGGTCAGTTCCCTGTGCATGCTGGCACTGTTCGGCGATCTGCCTGTCACCGGTGTTACCTATGCGGTGATTTTCGGCATCAGCTATGTGCTGTGGGATATTTTCTACGGTGTGAATGACATCGCCTACTGGACTCAGCTGCCCGCCCTGTCTTTGGATCAGCGCAGCCGCGAGTCCATGGGCGCCTTTGCCCGTATCTGCGCCAACGTGGGTATGTTCAGCGTGGTGGTAGGCGTGCTGCCCGTTACCTCCATGATGACCGACGCTATGGGCGGCAACGGAAAGCTTGCGTGGTTTGTGTTCGCGGTGATCGTGTGTATTATCATGATCGGCTTCCAGCTCATCACCGTGTTCGGTGTGAAGGAAAACCGCACCTTCAAGGAGGAGCAGAGCACCAGTCTCAAGGAACTGGGCAGGATCCTCTTCAAAAACGATCAGCTGTTCTGGACCGCAGTGAGCATGGCGCTCTTTATGATCGGCTACTGCACTACCACCAGCTTCGGTACATACTACTTCAAATATGCCTATGGCGACGAGGGTATGTACTCCGTGTTCGCCGCCGTGCTGGGTGTGAGCCAGCTGGCCGCCCTGTTCGTTTTCCCCAAGGTCGCTGCTAAGGTCAGCCGCAAAAAGCTCTACACTGTCTCCACCGTACTGGTGCTGCTGGGCTATGTGATCTTCTTCTTCGCGCCTGTCAATATGATCCCCATCGCTGTGGCAGGTGTGCTTTTGTTCGTGGGTCAAGCCTTCATTCAGGCGCTGATGCTCATGTTCCTTGCCGACACCATCGAGTACGGCCAGTGGAAGCTGGGCAAGCGCAACGACTCCGTCACCTTCTCCGTGCAGCCCTTTATCAACAAGATCGGCGCCGCCATCGCCACCGGCGTGGTGACTGTCACCCTCATCATTTCCGGTATCAACGAAGCCGAGAGCGCAGCCGCCGTCACCCCCGAGGGTCTTTGGATCATGAAGGCCGCTATGATGATCTTCCCCCTGATCGCCATTGCGGTAGGCTACTTCGTGTATCTGAGAAAGTATAAGATCGACGCGAAGTTCTACGACAAAATCGTCAGCGATCTGAAGGAACGCGGCGACATCGGATAAATCCGAACCGCCCCGCATTTTTATATTGAGCTGATAACGCCCATCTGTCCGTAAAGCGGATAGGTGGGCGTTATTGCAGTTAGCGGTAAAAGCTGTGTGTTATTTACGAATCGTTGTATACCCTTCGACCTGATCGTCTGTGTTCTGTTCAAGGCCGGTTTGTACCGCTCCATCAGGCGGCACAAACCGCATAATCGGCAGAAGCACCCTTGCTGCGAGCAGCAAGGGTGCTTCGACGGATTTATGGATTCATATCAGCATTTCAAAAAAGAAGAACCTCTCAGATGTCAACTCAAGATTTCGTTTCATTAAGCAGGCTCTCTAAATCCAACCGATTATACTCCATCATTGAATCAAAAAATTCAACGAACGATGAAAACCGATCTATCTCTCCGCCTGCAAGCCAAACGATTTTGCCGAAGTCCTCTCCCTCTGTCAGCACCATCACAAACAGATCCTTGTCTGTTCGCGACACGGCAACAGGAATGAGATAATCTTTTATTTGACGCAGCGAATCATGATATTCTAATTCGACATTCAATAATTGTTGGGCGTATTCCATAATTTCTGTGTCAAAATCTTTTGTACCAAACAGATCCACATCTTGATAAAAACGTTTCCACCCATCTGCGCGCAGGAGAAAATCAACGTAATCTGGGTTCAATCTAATATTGAGCCTTTTTTGAAGAGATTCTACATCCTCTATTTTTGCAGCGACTTCAGGGTAATAATACTCCCACAATTGTTCTTTATCTGCTGCATACATTCTGTTTCTGACTTCGAGCATTCTTACAATGCGTACCATCCATTGAGTCAGTCTGTCCATTATTCATCCTCCTTAAATACAAAACCTGTGGGTTTATATCCAATTGGATATTTCTTTGTTTGTCCTCCCAAGCTTGTGTTTACAACGGGATCTAAATCTTGCCAGCGATACGGTTCCGCTTTACCTGTCCATGTTGTATCCGGAACATGTCCTACATGTCCTTTGTATGGTGTTCCATCATCTTGTGCTCTTTTTGCCTCATTTTTTGCTGCTTTTGATGCCTTTCTTCTTAAAGCTCCCTTTGTTGATACTCTTCCGCTCTTTGATAACCTCCCTGCTTTTAGAGCCTCATTACATCCATCTATGTATGCCTGCACTTGTGCAATCTGGTCCGGCGTTGCATCGGGTGGTGCCTTGATCTCTACAATTCCGAAAGAACTCTTGTTTTCAGCTTCCTGCTCCCTATCCAGTGTACTTCGACTTGCTACTTGGTTTTCTGCAGGGTAGGTCTCAGTTGGAGAATAAATGTCTGTTTCAACAGCACTTCGTGCTGTTGCCATTTCCGGATGAGAATTTTGCTTATACTCTCCACTGGTGCGATCGATCATCGCTTCCGCTTCTCGATGGACGGCGGGGTCGCCTTTGGCTGAGCGCGACGCAGGGGATCGAACTCCCGGATCAGTTTTACCGCCAAATAGTTCAACGGCTTCCACATACTGCTGAACCACTGCTTCAACACCGGGATCCGCGGAGGTTTCTGCCGCAACGGATTGTGTTTGCGCTGTCTTTGCAGTGTCGGTGGTCTCTGCGGTTTCTTCGTGTCTCTCTGCTTGAATTATACTACTTTCCTCATCGCCCTGCAAACCGGAAAGAAAGCTTTGTTCAAATTCTTCGGCATTTTCAATCTCATCGCTGGGCATCAGACTATCCGCCGCAGTGTCCGTGCCACTTGCCGTATCACCCTCACTTGTATAGAACAGTTTGTACGGATCAAAATCCAGTTCAGCAGGATCCAAACCTTCCCACTGTGTATCGACCGCAGGCTGGTAGTCTGTGTTCTGTTCAAGGCCGGTTTGTACCGCTTCAATGTACTGCTGAACCGCTGACTCAACACCGGGATCTGCATTGGTGCGCACATATGCATCGGTGTCGGCATTTGTTTCAACATTCACACTGCCGCTGACTGCGCCAAGAATACCGCCGATTGCCGCTTCGTAGAGATAGTCCGCAAACAGGCTCGGATCATCCAAAATCGTTTCCGCATCCGGGTCATAGATCAGCTTTTTCAGAAACGGTTCCAGCGCCGCTTCCACAAACTCTTCTCCACTTTCGCTGACACCGGAAACCGCAACCGTGCCGAGTTTCAACAGCAGCTGCGCACCCTCGGGAGTGCTTGCCAGTTTTGTCGCCATCTTTTCTATGCTGTGGGTCAGGAATTCATCGCTGATACTGGGATTCACCGCCTTAAGTCCCTTAAAGGCCAGATTGCATGCGCTCTCTATGCCGTACGAAAGCGCCGCTGAGGTCGTTGCGTACAGCATCTGTTCCTCCAGTGTCGCACCGTCTGCGCGCGCTTCTGTCGCAGCGCCTCCAAAAGCACGGATCGCCGCAGGAACCGCCATACCGCCGCCTGTTATCACGCCCAGTCCTAAATCCAGCACCAACTCCGTTGCAGCACTGCCCAGATCCACCGCAAAACGGCCAAAGGAACCTAAGCCTTCCTTTTGTTCCTCGACTTGTGTTCGCCCGCTTTGAGAAAGCTTGTCACCAAAATCTCTCGTCGGATCTGTTACATACTCTTTTATGAGGGCAATATCACGCTCCGGAACATCCATTAAAGGATTGAAATTCATCGCCTCAATCTGCGCAGGGTGATACCCATATTGCGCTATAAATTCCAATGCCGTACCCGCTGCTGAGATCAGTTGTCCTGCTGTTTCTTTTGCCGAACCTGCGATTACATTGCCGGTTCTTGACCACCAGTCTGCATTTCTCGCATCTTCCAGTTCGTTGTACCGCTCCCATACACGCTCATGGGCGGCGCTCAGCGCCTGATACCATGAATCATCCGCGAAGTTTCGGTATTGGTGCTTCCGGGCGTATTCCTCCATCTGCCTTTCAATGGATTCACACTCCTGTTTTACAACCTCATACTGTGCGATCAGATTTACATAGTCCTCCGGCACAGATCCGTACTCGCGATAGGTAACACCTCCCTTGTACTCTTCCGGCTGTACATAGTACAGGTCACGGGGCGCCGCCACTGTCCTTGCATCACGAATCCGATTCGGCAATGTTTTTGGTGAGGTCTGCACCGGATCGCCGTATTGCTTTGATACAGGGACAACAGCTTTCAGCACCGGAAGCTTGTGTGTCTGCTCCGTCCTTCTGTTTTCTGCCGCATCTTCCTCCCGACCTGCATACTCCACACTGACGGGCGTATACAGCTCCTGCTCCGGCAGGGTATACCTGAGATATGCAGGTTTTGCAGTATCGGTTCTCTGCGGTACAGCACCACTTCCGAAGTCTGCCGCCACCGCCACGGGCGGTTCTTCCTTTCTGGCAGGCGGTTTTTTCTGCGCGCTCAGCGGCGGCACAGCCGCTGCTTCCGCACTCTTCTGCTCCGTGACCTTCGGAAGCTCAGTACCGAAATCACTTTCCACCATAACAAATGGTTTCTTGCTTTGTCTGATAAAATCAGCCCCTTTCGATGTTATTAGAACTTATGTTCCAATAACATCGTACAGTAAAACTTTTAGCTTGTCAAACATCTGTTCGAAAGATGGCGCAAAATGTCCGTTTCTTGCATCACAATTTTTCATCAAAACACACCGCAAACCATTGCAGCGCATGCGCTGCAGCACAAATCTTCCGGTTGTGTTTTTTTTCAAAATAATCTATACTGTTTCTAACTGCAAACTGATATTTTATCGGCAAAAGCGAGGATACGAATGAGAAAACTGGTTATCAGCATTCTTGCCCATGTTGACGCCGGAAAGACCACCTTGTCGGAAGCGATGCTCTATCTCTCGGGCCGCATCCGCAAGCTGGGCCGCGTTGACCACAGGGATGCTTTTTTGGATACGGACACACTGGAGCGGGAGCGGGGCATCACCATCTTCTCCAAGCAGGCGGTATTCCCGCTGGGAGAGAACTGCGAAGTCACACTGCTGGACACCCCGGGGCATGTGGACTTTTCCGCTGAGATGGAGCGCGCCCTGTCTGTGCCCGACTGTGCGGTGCTGGTGATCAGCGCTGCGGACGGTGTGCAGGCGCACACCCTGACTCTGTGGCAGCTTTTGAAACGTTACGGCATCCCCACTTTCATCTTTATCAACAAAATGGATGCCCCCGGCACCGACCGCACAGCGCTGCTGAGTGCGCTGAACGCACGCCTCGGCGGCGGCTTTGTGGATTTCGGCGCGGAAAAAGACCGTCTTTATGAAGAGGCAGCACTCTGCGGCGAATCCGCCATGGAGGAATATCTGGAAAGCGGCAGACTTGATGACGACACCCTGCGCGCCCTTATCTCCGAGCGCGCCCTGTTCCCCTGCTGTTTCGGCTCCGCTCTGCAGCTTGATGGCGTAGAGGAGCTCCTCAGCATTTTGGAACAGTATGCGCCCCGCCCGGTCTATCCGACCACCTTTGCCGCCAAAGTCTATAAGATCAGCCGCGACACTCAGGGCAAACGGCTCACATGGCTCAAAGTCACAGGCGGCACACTGAAAGTCAAGCAGCTTCTTTCCGGAGGCAGCGGCGAGGATAGCTGGGAGGAGAAGATCGACCAGATCCGCATCTACTCCGGTGAGAAATTCCAGCCGGTGGACGAAGTCTCCGCCGGCACGGTATGCGCCGTGACCGGACTCACCCGCACCGCCTGCGGCGACAGTTTGGGCGCTCAGGCAGACGGACACGCCCCTGCGCTGGAACCTGTTCTCAATTATCAACTGCTCCTCACCGACGGCACAGACCCCCACACCGCACTGGAAAAACTCAGGCAGCTGCAGGAAGAGGACCCTCTGCTGCACATCGACCGGAATCCCCGCCTGCAGGAGATCCACATTCGATTAATGGGTCAGGTGCAGCTGGAGATCCTGAAAAGCGTCATCACCCAGCGTTTCGGCATGACAGTGGAATTTGGCACCGGCAGCATTGTGTACAAGGAAACCATCGCCACTCGCGTGCAAGGTGTGGGACACTATGAGCCTCTGCGTCACTACGCGGAGGTGCACCTCTTACTGGAACCGCTCCCCCGGGGCAGCGGTCTCAAATTCGGCACTCTCGTCAGCGAGGACGAGCTCGACCGCAACTGGCAGCGGCTTATCCTCACCCATATGATGGAAAAGGTACATGTAGGTGTGCTCACCGGCTCCCCTATCACCGACATGAAGCTGACACTGATCGCAGGCCGTGCCCATCTAAAGCACACAGAGGGCGGCGATTTCCGTCAGGCCACCTACCGCGCCATCCGTCAGGGATTGATGGGCGCGGAGAGCATCCTGCTGGAGCCATGGTACGACTTCCGGCTGGAGCTGCCCGCGGACAATATTGGCCGCGCCATCAGCGACATTCAGCAGATGAGCGGTCGCTTCGATCCCCCCGACACCATGGGCGACACCGCGCTGCTCACCGGCAGCGCCCCCGTTTCCGCCATGCGGGACTACTGGCAGACCGTTGTCGCCTACACCCGCGGGCAGGGACGGCTCACCTGCTCTGTGCGAGGCTATGAACCCTGTCACAATGAAGATGAAGTGATCGCCGCCATCGGTTATGATGCCGAGCGTGACACAGAAAACAGCGCCGACTCCGTTTTTTGTGAGCACGGCGCAGGCGTAGTGGTCAAGTGGCAGGATGTACCCGCCGCCGCCCATCTCTCTCCCGACGTGCTCAGCGAACCGAAGCCGCAGGCCGAGCCTGCCGCTGCCCCTGTTCGCCGCAGTGTGCCCTACGCCTCCTCCCGGGAGGAGGAAAAGGAGCTGCGCGCCATCTACGAGCGCACCTACGGCGAGGTGAAGCAGCGCGCCTTCCAGCCCACGAAACCGAAAAGCGATACCACGGTGCGCCGCACCGTACCGCCTCGCCCCACAGGACCAGAATACCTCCTGGTGGACGGCTACAACATCATCCACGCGTGGGACGAATTGAAGGAGATGGCCGCCATCAATCTGGAGGCGGCACGGCGGATGCTGATGGACATCCTGTGCAACTATCAGGGATTTAAAAAATGCATCGTGATCCTTGTGTTCGATGCCTACCGTGTAAAGGGCAACCCCGGCTCGGTGGAACACTGGAATAACATCCATGTGGTCTACACCAAAGAGGCGGAGACCGCAGACACCTATATTGAGCGCGCCACCTATGACCTTGCCAAAGAGCATCGAGTGCGGGTGGCAACCTCCGATAATCTGGAGCAGCTGATCATTCTCGGTCACGGTGCTATCCGCGTGTCCGCCAGAGAGTTCCGTGAGGAGATTGAGAATGCCGAGGGGCAGATCTCCGAGGTGATCGCGCGCAACAACCGCGCCGACCGGGAGCGAAACCAGCTGAAAAACCGCGCCACCATCAAGGAATAGCAAAGAGAGGAGGAGTTCATATGGAACCGGTGACATTGGAACAGATGCTTGCCGCGCGGGACGCGCGTCAGGAGCGTATCACAAGCGAACTGCACCATGCACCCCTGATCTCTTTCTCCATGAATATCCCCGGCCCCGTCAAGGACTCCCCGCTGATCCGCCGCTCCTTTCACGAGGGACAGCGGCGGCTGGAAGCCGCCCTTGGCGAGAAATTGACACTCATCGACGGTCTCGAAGCCGTTACCGGCTGCGAGGCACTGTACGCCGCCGTGGGAGATGCACTGAAGATCAAGTCCATCTGCGCCGCTATCGAGGATACTGACGACCTTGGTCGCCTGTTTGACATGGATGTGATCTGCGCCGACGGCAGCAAGATTGACCGTGCCGCACTTCAGCTTTCCGAACGGGGCTGTATGGTCTGCAGCGCACCCGGCCGCGGCTGCGCCGCCCGCCGGCTTCACACGGTGGAAGAATTGCAAAAGGAAACCTCGCGGCGAATGGAAGCCTTTTTTACGGAATACGACCGAAAGGCCATTGAGCGTCTTGCCACGGAAAGTCTTTTAGAGGAAGTGCGCACCACCCCGAAGCCGGGACTGGTGGACCGGGCGAACAGCGGCAGCCACGCAGACATGGATCTCCCTCTGTTTGAGAAAAGCGCCGCCGCCCTGACCCCCTACTGGGGCGAGTGCTTCACTATCGGCAGAGAGACCGCCGATCTCCCGCCGGAGGAAACCTTCCGCCGCCTGAGAAGCGCAGGACTTGCCGCGGAGAAAGTTATGTTTGCTGCCACCGCGGGGATAAACACCCACAAGGGCGCGATTTTTCTTCTCGGTGCGCTCTGCGGCGCAGCAGGCAGGCTGTGGAGCGCCGATGCGCCCTGCTATAGCGCTGCCGCTCTGTGCAAGGAATGCTCTGCCATGACAGAAAAGCCCTTGCGCGATGAACTGAACCGCCTGACCGAAGCTACCACCGCAGGAGAGCAGCTCTATCTCTCCGGCGGCGCAAGAGGCGCCCGGGGCGAAGTGATGGACGGACTCCCCTCCGTACTGCACACCGCACTGCCCGCCCTGCGCCGCGCTATTGATGCAGGCTGCGGCAGAGAGCGGGCGGCATCAATAGCACTCCTGCATCTCGTTGCCTTGGGGCAGGACACCAACCTATACAAAAGAGGCGGTAAGGACGGCGCTGTTTGGGCAGCGACCGCTGCAAAGAAGCTGCTGGAAGAAGCCGAAATTCCCTCCCCGGAACAAATTTCGGATTTAGACAGCCAGTTTATAGAGCGCAATCTGTCCCCCGGCGGCTGCGCCGACCTGTTGGCATCCGCGCTGTTTTTGTATGACACTGAACATGAAAGATAAAAGCTGTTGCAGAATCATCTGCAACAGCTTTTTCTTATAGCGGTAAATTGGAGTTTATGGGTGAGTTCAAATTTTCTTTTTGTCTCCGACGGGCATCTTTTGTCATGTCACAAAAGATGCGAAAAAGACACTTAAGGGGAGAGGAGGTTTCGATTTGGCCCAGGCCACCCTCTCTTGTCCCTTTGGGACAATTCACCTTCCCCCCTCTCCCCTTAAGAAACCCCTCACTCCTAAAACGACACAAAGAGGGGCGCAAGCCCCTCTTTGGATTCTCCCCGCCAGTCCTTTGGTTGTCCTGTCTTTTGCCGACTAACTCCCGAGGTGCAGCAGAGAACTGCTGTGCCATTT
>JAZLEB010000014.1:0-15185 GCA_045615065.1 Candidatus Pelethomonas sp.
GAAGCGAGACTGAGGGAGAGATACACCGGAAGTCCTTGTTTTGCAGTCTCTCCCTCCGTCTTTTGCTTCGCAAAATCCACCTCCCTCGTCAGAGGGAGGCTTGAGATTGTACAAACCCGAGAGACCGACAAACTCCAATTTACCAACGCAAAAAAGAACCACTGCTGCAGAAATTTCTACAGCAGTGGTTTTGGGAAAGATCAGTTTAACGTATACTTTGCGCGGTAGGCATCGAAAGCAGCCTGATACTCCTTGTTGCCGGCATTCTTCACACCGTTGAGGTACTCGTGTGCCTCATAGGCATTCTGCTCGGTCTCGATCTGGGCAACAGCGATGTTGGAGCAGTGGTCGCTCACACGCTCGCAGTTGGTCAGAATATCAGAGAGCACGAAACCCATCTCGATGGTGCAGTGGCCCTTCTGCAGGCGGGACACATGGTTGCTCTTGATCTCGGCGATCAGGCAGTCGATCACCTGCTCCAAAGGCTCAACCTGTGCAGCCAGTGCAAGATCATCGGAGGCAAAGGCGCGGGTGGTGATATCCAGGATCTCACGCAGCGCCTCAACCAGAGTACGGATCTCCTGCTGTGCGGCCTCGGAGAAGTTGATACTCTTCTGCTCCATCTCCTCTGCGGCTTTCCACAGGTTCACCGCATGGTCACCGATACGTTCGAAATCGCCGATGGTGTGCAGCTGCTTGGAGACCTTGTGGCTGTCACTGTCGGAAAGTGCCTTGCTGCTCATCTGCACCAGCAGAGTACCCAGCTTGTCCTCGTAGAGATCCAGCTGATCTTCCAGGGAATAGATCTCTTTACCGGTCTTTTCGTCGTACTTCTCCAAAAGGCTTAGCGCCTTCAGGATAGTCTCCTGAGCGAGTTTTGCCATTTCAATGGTCTTGTTGGCGCACTCAGCAATGGCGATGGAGGGAGTAGCCAGCAGGCGGGTATCCACAAACTGGAACTCTTCCTGCCCCTTCTTATCGTCCTTGATAACAAAGAACGCCAGCTTCTCCAAAAGCTTGCTGAAAGGCAGCAGCATAACGGTAGTCACCACATTGAAAATCGTATGGATCACTGCAATGGTGAAGGGATCCACCACCATATCCATAAAGGTATAGTGGAAAATCAGATCTGTACCGTAGAAGCCCAGCAGGAACACCAGGGTACCGATCAGGTTAAAGGAGATATGCACCACCGCAACGCGGCGGGCATTGCGGTTGACACCGATACTGGAGATCAGCGCGGTCACGCAGGTACCGATGTTCTGACCCATGATGATAGGCAGCGCCATACCGAGGGTGATGCCGCCACCCACAGAGAAGCCCTGCAGGATCGCAACAGATGCGGCACTGCTCTGAATAACACCGGTGAACACCGCACCGACGATAACACCCAGAATGGGATTGGTAAAGGCGGTGAGGATCTGCTGGAAGCCCTCCATTTCGGAGAGGGGATCCATAGCATCCTTCATCAGATCCATACCGTACATCAAAACAGCAAAGCCGACGAGGATGGAACCGATGCTCTTCTTTTTATCGGTCTTGGAGCCCATAATGAGCAGAATACCCAGCAGCGCCAGCAGGGGCGAGAAGGACTCCGGCTTAAGCATCTTAATAAAGAAGTTCTCGCCCTCCAGACCTGCCAGAGAAAGGATCCATGCAGTCAGAGTAGTACCGACATTACTGCCCATGATCACGCCGATGGTCTGACCCAACTGCATAATACCGGAGTTGACAAGGCCGACCAGCATAACGGTCATAGCGGAGGAGGACTGAATGGCAATGGTGATACCCGCGCCAAGCAGCAAGCTCTTAAAAGGATTATTGGTGGATTTTTTCAGCAGCTGTTCCAGCTTGCCGCCGGCCATCTTCTCAAGGCCGGAGGACATGGTGGACATTCCGTACAGGAAGAACGCCAGGCCGCCGAGAAGGGTAAACACATGAAAAATAGTAAATGTTTCGCCCATTTTTTCTCTCCTTATAGATTGTTTATTCTCATTTGTATGATTACATTTATAAATCAACTGCCTGTTGCAGTAATTGTTTGCACAGTAAGGTACTCACCGTCCACCGTAAATTTCACATTGAAACCGGCAAAATCCATGCCGTACACCCGCTGAGGATCTGTCTGATAAGAGGGGCGGGGATCCTGCGCCAGAACGCCTATGAGCGCCTCGCGTTTCTCCTGCGGCACCGGAGAAAGGAGTTCATCGCTGCAGCTTACAGATAATTTACGCCGCTCAACAGTGTCCACAAAGCCGCCTACTGCATCGCTGTGGGAATCAGCATAGGCAATATAGGGTTTGATATCGTAGATCGGCGTACCGTCCATCAGATCGGCGCCTGCCACATGGAGTACAGGCCCCAATTCCGGATGCAGCTCCACTTTCTTGAGCCGCACACTGGAAAGTCCCAGTGCATTGGGACGAAACGGCGCGCGGGTGGCAAACACACCGATGCGCTTGTTGCCGCCCAGACGGGGCGGACGCACAGTGGGCGACCAATCCTCTCGGACAGCCTCGGAGAACTGCCAAATCAGCCAAATGTGGGAAAATTCTTCCAAACCGCGAACCGCTGCCTCAATGCGAAACTCCGGTTCAAACACGATCTTTGCGTGAAGTTCCTCCACCAAACCACTTTGGCGGGGAACACCGAATTTGGTGGTAAAGTCGCTGCGGATATGCGCAATTACCTTAATGGGATGGATCTCTGCCATACCATTCACCTCCCCATTCGCAAAAAATTGTATCACGCACCATAAAGCGAGTCAAGGAAGAACATCCAAAAACAGGTAGTCACTTTCACCAATTTTTTACTCTTGCCTTGACACCCGGCTTATGTTGGATTATCCTTGTGTTTGCACGAGGCGACGTTTACCGCCGCACAATTTTTGACCGAGGTTCCAAGCAATGATCGACACCACACAACGGGCAGCGCTCCACAGCGGACCTTTCTCCCATGCTCTTCTTACTATCACGCGGCACAATGCCGAGCGCACGCTTCTCGCGCTGATGGAACTGGGTAATCCTGCATTTCTCACCGCCCAGCTGACACTGAGCATTTCAGACATATATCCGGAAGCACTTGCCGATCTCGCAGATTCCTCCCTGACCCAGGCAACATTTCAGGGGATCGCTCTTACCGATCTCGCCTGCCGCGCCGCCATTACAGCGGGTGTAAAAGAGGATACCGCCCATGAGATTCGAAATAGATTTTCCGCCCTCTATGCTGCTATGACAGATCCCGCGCTGCAGTGGACGCTGGCCTGCGAGATGTTGCTCACCTACTCCCGCTCCATCCGTGATGCCGCACTTACAGGATGCAGCGATGCCGTTTTCCTGTGCTGCCGGTTTATTGATGAGCATTTTCATCTCCCCATCTCACTGAATGACCTGGGAGAACTCTGCGGATTGAGCGCACACTATATCAGTGATCTTTTCCGCACGGAACTGGGTATGGGCGCGCTGCAGTATATCCATCAGGTCAAGCTGCTCCATGCGAGATTTCTGCTGGAACACACCACCTTTAGTATTGCTGCCATCGCCTCCCTACTCTCTTATCCCAGTCACTCCAACTTCTCCCAGCAATTCAAAAAAGCTTACGGTGTTACCCCGGGCGAATACCGGGAATTTGATAAAAGCATCTAAAAAAACAGCCGCATTCTGCGGCTGTTTTTTTCATTTCTTTTGTTTACATGGCAGCGGCAGCGGCTTATCGCGCCGTACCAGCTCACGCATTGCGCGGAATACGTGACCGTTTGCAAATGCGGTCACCGCGTGCGCCACCTGCATCTGTACCATACCGCCACTGGATTGCACCAAACTACGGGGACAGTTCATAGGAATCAGCTCCAGCAAAAAACGCTGATTTTTCACCAGTTCGTCCCGCTCGGTTCCTTCAGGAAGTTTGCGGATCTTCCTGCCGGTGAAGGCAACACCTTTTACAATGCATTTTCTCAGGAATTTACCATACGGTGTGCGGTCATAATCACGGATAGGGGATTCAATGGTAAACGGAATTACCTTTGGCTCCCCTGGGATAGGGCGACCGATGGTTTCCGCAAACACACTGTCCGGTATATCACACTGTGTGATCGCGGCGTAGGCATCCAGTGTTTCCTTACTGTACGGAGCAGCCGCTTCCCGTTGACCGGTCACTTCGATACTGCCGGTATAGCGGATATCCCGTGCGGAAGCAGCAAGATAGATGGGGTACTTTCCGTTTTCAATCACCCATCTGTTCTCGCGTGTATTGTAATAGGAAAGATTCTCCTGCCCGATCTCCAGCACCACTTCTCTGCTCTCGCCGGGTTTTAGGGTAATTTTCCGAAAGGCTTTCAATTCCTTCTGCGCCTTAAACACGGCGCTTCCGGCATTCTTTCCTACATAGAGCTGCACCACATCACTGCCGGTGCGTTCACCGGTATTTTCTACTGTGATACGGGCAATGATCCTGCCGTTTTCCAACATCACGGACCCACTATGCCACGAAAACTTTGTATAGGACAAACCATAGCCAAAGGGATAGCGTATCTTTTCCGCAGCCTCATCAAAGAAGCGGTAACCCACGAAGATGTTTTCCCGATACTCCTCGATCTGCCGCTTGCCGAACCGCTCCCCAAAGGGAATATCGGCGCAGGTTCTCATCCATGTCTCACTGAGCCGTCCGCCCGGCTCCGCCTCGCCGAACAGCAACCGGCGGCACGCCTCGCCGCCGCCCTCTCCGGGCAAGAACATATGGAGAATGGCAGATACACTTTCTTCAAAGGGCAGTTCCACGGTGCTTCCGCCAAACAGCACCACCACGACCTTCCTGCCCACCGCACACAGCTTACGAATAAGCGACAGTTGGTTTTCCGGCAGGGCAATATCCTTTCGGTCGTAGCCCTCGCTCTCGAAGAGATCGGTCAAACCGCCAAAAAACAGCACCGTGTCCACATTCTTTGCCTCAGCGAGGGCATCGATCTCCAGTTCCACATCTACACTGTGTTCTATTTCGCGATATCCGCGCTTATATGTGTATGCAACTCCCGATGCATCAAAAGCCATTTGAGGAGAGATCAGATAGGCGGGATTCAAACCGCTGGAACCTGCGCCCTGATAGCGCATCTTGGTAAACAGGTCACCCACCACCAGCACATGTTCCTCTTGTTGCAAAGGCAGTGCGTTGTCCTCATTTTTCAGCAGAACCGCACCTTCACAGGCAAGTTCGGTTGCCAGTTTCAGATGTTCCTCGAACAGTTTCTCGGGCTTTTCATCACATTTTTTCTGCCCGTCAAAGGATGCCACCAGCTTCAGCACTCTCTCTACAGCACGGTTCAGATCCTCTTCGGTGAGTTCTCCCGATTCCGCCGCTTGAATAATAGCCTTGCGGTTTTCCCATATGCCACCGGGCATATCCAGCTCCACGCCCGCCTTGACACCTGCCACGCGGTCGTGGGTGGCACCCCAGTCTGTCATCACAAGACCTTCATACCCCCACTCGCCGCGCAAAATATCCGTCATAATTCCGGCATTTTCCGAGGCATGGGTACCGTTGATCTTGTTGTAGGCGCACATCATCGTTTTGGGACTGCTCTCTCGCACACAGATCTCAAATGCCTTCAGGTAGAGTTCCCGCTCTGCGCGCTCGTCTGCCACACTGTCGCCCATATAGCGATAGTCCTCAGTGTTATTGAGCGCAAAGTGTTTAGGGCAGGCGGCAGTACCGGTGCTCTGCACACCGGTTGTAAAGCCAGCAGCCAGCTTTCCCGCAAGAACAGGATCCTCACTGTAATATTCAAAATTTCGCCCGCAGCGGGGATCACGTTTCAGATTGATAGCGGGACCCAGCAGTACTTGCACATCATAAGCGCGGCACTCCTTACCCACCGCCTCGCCCATACGGCGGGCGTTTTCCTCGCTCCAGCCGTTGGCAATGGTAACGCCTGTGGGAAATGCGGTGGACGGGCAGCTCTTGCCAAGGCCCAGATTTCCGCTGCCCTTAGTGTCCGCCTTTTTGCGAACACCAACAGGTCCGTCGGTCAGATAAACGGCGGGAATATCCAACCTCGGCACCGCATTGGTCATCCAGGATTCATACCCCTCCAGCAGAGCAGCTTTTTCCGCTACGGTCAGTTCACGCAGCAGTTCTTCGATCGCTCTCATTCCCACACGCTCCTTTACTCATGATCTGTACCGACATAATACCAATTATATTGTACCAAAATACACTGACAAATGCCACACATGTTTCTTACGAAAATACCGGGGTGCTTTGCACAGAATATGCAAAGCACCCCGGTTGATTTGATGCTTTAGAAACAATACAACCCGCCGCGAAAGTATTCGCGGCGGGTGTCTGTTATCTTACGCGGGGGCAAGTTCCTTGCGCTTTTCCTGCATCTTGCGGCAGGTCTTACGGTAGCGCTCGGCAACAGGGCCTGCATCCTTATAGACAGAGAGTGTACTGCTCCACTGCTCCCCTTCCCGCTTGGCGGTAATAGCGAGATACAACCGGCGGTGCTCCTTGCAGCGGCAGCGCAGTACCTGCTCGGTGGGAGTTGTGCGGATCCAGCGGCCGCCCACAAGTGCCTCCCCACAGATGGGGCAGGTGGGATTTTGGATCTCACTGCGGCTTTTGCAGGCCCAGCGGGTATCGTAAGTTCCCAGTTCCATCTCATAAAGCGGAGGCAATCCCCGCTGCTTGGGCGGCTTATTGAACAACTCAAGGTTTTCAAAAGTATCCAGCATATGCTGGTAGACCATTACAGTGTAATAAGTATCGTTCCACGCGCTGTGGAAATCAAGATCGGTCTCCATACCCAGCTCAGACACCGCCTTCTCCAAAGAGGGCTGACAACCGAGATCGCCGCCGTAGAGTTTCTGATACATATACTGTAAATCGAAATACTTGCAGCTCCAATCGCTGTCGAAGGACAGGCGGTGGTACTCGAAGTTCTTCATAAGAACATCCACATCGTTGTTGCCCCACTCGATGAACACGGGGTTCGCACCGCACCAATGGAGAAACTCAGGACCGAGATCCAAAAAGGTAGGCGCATCGGCCAAAAGGGCACGCAGTTCCTCCCTGTCATAGGGCAGCAGGCGGTAGGTGCGGCTCTCGATCCTGCGGCTGACCTTGGGATGGACATAGCTGTGGAAGGAGTCGACCATGGCGCCGCTCTCCTGATCCACTTTCATTGCCGCCACCTCGATCAGCTCATGAAAGGACACGCGCTCACCCTCGTGGTTGCGGTAAAAGGCGGTATTCCATTCTAAATCCAGAAAAATCAGTTCTGCCATGCTCAAAGCTCCAGTAATCGTTTCATATCCACCGGCAAGGGGGCGGTAAGTTCTATCGTTGCCCCGGTGACGGGGTGGTTTACCCTAATATACCCCGCATGCAGCGCAGGGCGGGAGATCAAACTGTGATCCTCCGTTCCGTACAGCCAATCGCCCACCAACGGATGACCGATGGCCGACATATGCAGGCGCAGCTGATGGGTGCGTCCGGTAAAGGGTGTCAGTTCCAACAAGGAAAACCGATCCGTTTTCTCCAGTGTGCGGTAGGCGGAGCGGGCGTCCTTGCCCGCAGGGTCGATACACCGCGCCACAGCGCTGCCCTCTTTTCTGCCGATAGGCAGATCGATCTCACCCTCACATGGATCGGGATGCCCCTCACATACCGCAAAGTAGCGGCGGCAAAATGCGCCGCTGTGCAGCGTACGCTGCAGCCGGTCGTGGACAAAACTGTTCTTCGCCACCGCCATGAGTCCCGTGGTGCTGCGATCCAATCGATTCACCGGATGAAAAGTGAACCCCTCACCCAGATAACAGGCAAGACCGTTTGCCAGTGTGGGCTCGTCCGGCACAAGGGAAGATGGAATGACTGAAAGCGGCGCGCTCTTGTTGATGATCAGCAGATGCTCGTCCTCAAAAAGAATATCCAGCGGCATTTCCACAGGCTCCACACGGGTAGGCTCCTCCGCAGCGGTAAGATCCACCCGCAGTATATCCCCTGCCGATAGAACTGCATTGGTAAACACCCGCTCACCATTTACTGTGATACCGCCCTCAGTTCGCTTGAGGCGGTTAACGCAGGAGGTGGAAAGGTGCAGTTCATATTTCAGCAGAGAGTGTACGCTTCGTCCACTCAGAGCAGGGGTGACCGCCAGTGTGAGATGCGCCATATCACCGCCTCCTCGAAACAAATCAAAGGCATTATACTATACAAAATCATGCTTTACAATAGATAAAAACACAATTTGCGCAGAAAAACGGATGCGGCAGATCATTCTGCCGCATCCGTTTGACTAAAAACACTGCCCGTATGTAGGTTCATCCAGGAGATGCATAATGCTGACCTCATAGGCAGTGCGCTCAACCGCAGTGCCGTCGATCACTTTGGTGTAGATCCTGCTCTGCACACGCCCCTCCAGCGAGATAGCATCGCCTACCGTGAGATTTCCGGTCAGCACAGCGATCTGCCCCCACGCGATACAGGGGAGATAATCCGCGCGTCCGTAGCGCCGGTTCACCGCCAGCATCATATCGGAGATGCAGCGCCCCAGCGGTGTGCGCCGCAGCACAGGCGGTTTACATAACACTCCGCTCAAGCGAATCGTATTGAGATCCTCCTCCGCTGTAGGCATCAGGATCCGCGGGAACACTGAAATCACCAGCCGGCTTCCGGTGCCGCTGCGGTTATTGAAGGAGCGCAGCTGTCCCTCCACCATCAGGCGCTGCCCCGTCAGGGGAAGCAATGGCGCCAGCTGGGACTTTGCCGCAATGACAGGCAGCAGATCCTCCTGCCCCGACAGACGGCTCACAGCAAGAAAAAAGCGGTAAAACTCCTGTCCATGGTTTTCATGGGAATAGACAGGCTCACCGGCGGCAGTACCGCGCAGCGAGAGCAGATTGCGAATATCATCCATAAGTCGTTCCACCTCGTTTGTAGTCCGATGCAGCCTGCATCGGCTGTCGCTACAAGCATATGAGGAGAACAGGCGGAACATGCAGGATTTCTTACCGCCGCTTCAAGCCGAGATATTCCTCGTAAAACATCATGAGACGGCGGTGATAGTCCTTCATCAGCACCTCGCCCACAGCATCCGCGCTTTGCTGCTCACTTTCCACAAAGTACAGGCCGTTGGCACGGCGTACGGAGATACTGTCCAGCGGCCAGCCGGGATTGCGCCTGGGATGAGGCTGATCCACCATATAAAAGGAATAGAGGTCATTAATGGGACCATCGTCCATAAAGCCGGACACTACGCCGCCATTGCAGACCGCGTACGCATCCTGATACCAACAGGTGATCCTGCCGCCCAGAGAGTGGGCCAGAGATGCGTAATAGGTCAGCATTTCATCCTCGCTCATCTCGTGTCCGTCCGCCGCGCGGCGGATGGTCAGCCCCGGCTGACGGGAATCGGTGAGCGGCAGTTCACGGATATAGAGCGCAGAGTCCGCGGAGATCACACGCTCATGGAACTGCCCATAATAGGCCGCCTTGATCATGGCATTCTCCAAAACAGTCTTGCCGTCTTCATCAGGAAGCTTTTGGATGCCCAGATCCGCAAGCGTCACAAAGGATACGTCGAACTCCTCCAGTTGGCGGGCAAAATATGCCTTCTTGGAAGGGTTATGAGTGCCAAGTAGAATCTCCATCATTTATCCTCCGTCCAATCGGTTATGGGAAAAGTCTCCTCACCGGGCAGCAGCGGGATTTGAATAAAGCGGTTATACCGTTCCCTTCCAAAATGGTTCAAATAGATCTCCCGGTGTTTTTGCAGGATCTCCTGTTCAGAGATATTGTCCGGAGCAAAGCAAAGAGTTTTGAAATGTACGCCGAACAGCGCGGTATCATACTGCAGCTGCTTTGCGCCGCAGCGGCGATAGAAGGCAAGGCGACGGAAGATCAGCTCGTCCCGGACCGCGTCCCCTGTGGGCGCCTCCGACTCCCAGACTAACACTGTGCCGCACGGGTAATACTCTTGAAGGGCAGCCAGAAGCTTTCCGCCAATACCGCGATTGCGGTATCGCACCGGAACACACAGATAGTCGATGAGAACGAACCTTCCTTCCTCATGCCGCCACAAAAGCGCATATCCGAGAGGTTCTCCGCTCTCATCCGTCAGACACAGGGGGTCGTACAGCTTCTCTTCCATCAGCGCTTCCATAGCAGAAAACGGCTTCAGCTCCGAAGGCGGAAAAGCTTCCTGAAGATCGGCAGCATAAACACGGCGCAGATCATCGGCTGTCATGGTATGCAGTGTCATTGGGCAAACTCCAGTGTCATAATGATGGCGTTCTCCTTGGGGTGCTCATAATAGTTCTTGCGAACGCCCACTTCCTGATAGCCATACTTGGCGTACAGAGCGCGGGCGGCAGCGTTGCTCTCGCGCACTTCCAGGGTGAGGAACGCAAGTTTATTGCCCTCTGCAAAGCGGCGGAACACGCCGAGCAGTTCCCCGGCGATGCCTTGACGGCGGTACTCATTTCGCACCGCAACGTTGGTGATATATCCTTCGTCCAGCACAACGAGAAGACCCGCATAGCCCAGCACAGTCCCATCCTCGCCCTGCGCCACCAGTGTGGCGGCACATTCGTTTTCCAAATGTTCAGCCAGCATGCGCCGTGACCAGGGATCACTGAAACAAAGCCGCTCCAGTTCTGCCACCTGATCCAAATGCTCTGCTGTCATGGGAATAATGTCGTATGTCATGGTATATTCTCCTAATAGGAAGTTGTTGGAAAATTGGAGTTTGTCAGTCTCTCGGGTTTGCTTAATCTCAAGCCTCCCTCTGACGAGGGAGGTGGGTCGCCGCAGGCGGCTCGGAGGGAGAGATACACTGCAATTCTTGGTTTTCTCTCCCTCAGTCTCGCTTCGCTCGCCAGCTCCCTCGTCAGAGGGAGCCTTGCGTACTGCGATGCAATCACACCGATAAACTCCAATTTGAATAACAATTTATATTAACCCCTCCGGTGACTACCGGAGGGGTTAATCGTGTTACTCGTTCATGCCGCAGCACTTCTTGTACTTCTTGCCACTGCCGCAGGGGCAGGGATCATTTCTGCCGTTCCCACCCGACTCGTCGGGCGGGAGCCCTGTCCCGTTTATCTTGCGCAGGCGAAATGAATTCGCCTTTGCGCCGAGGTTTTGCTTTGCAAAACACTCGTACGCCGCTTATGCGGCGGTGCGCTTATGCGCACAGGTCGGCAGAAAAATTACTCGTTCATGCCGCAGCACTTCTTGTACTTCTTGCCACTGCCGCAGGGGCAGGGATCATTTCTGCCGACCTTCTGCACACGGCGGGGCTGACGCTTCACCGTGCCGTCGCCACGGCCCTCGGTGATACCGGATGCCACTCTCTCGCGCTTGACCTCCTGATCACCCTTCACTCTTGCCGAGTACAGGCGGCGGACAGTATCCTCGCGGATAGCATTGATCATCTCGTCGAACATGTGGGAGCTTTCCTGCTTATACGCCACCACGGGATCGGTCTGTGCATAGGCACGCAGGCGGATGCCCTGGCGCAGTTCGTTCATGGCATCGATATGCTCCATCCAGTACTCGTCGACCACACGCAGCATAATGACACGCTCCAGCTCACGCATGACCTCAGGAGAGACCTCGCGTTCCTTGGCATTGTATACCTCCAGCGCCTTCTCCACGAACAGCTCAATGCACTCCTCGGCATTCATACCGGCGATCTTCTCATACTCAAAACTGTTTTTGCTGAAGAAAGTACCCTCCAACTCGGTCATCATAGCACGGAAGGAGTCCTCATTCAGCTTTTTGCTCTCAACGAATGCGCTGTTGACGCTTTCTGTGATCATGCCGCGGATCATGCCGTGGATAATCTCGCGGATATCCATGCCGTCCAGCACCTGCTTGCGCTGATCATAGATGATACCACGCTGCAGGTTCATAACATCATCGTACTCCAGTGTATTCTTACGGGACTGGAAGTTACGGGACTCCACACTGGTCTGGGCATTGGCAATGGACCTGGTGAGCATCTTTGCCTCGATGGGCATATTCTCGTCTACAGACATGCGGTCCATCACCGCAGTGACACGTTCACCGCCGAACAGACGCATGAGGTCATCGTCCAGGCTCAGATAGAAGCGGGTCTCACCGGGGTCGCCCTGACGGCCGGCACGACCGCGCAGCTGGTTGTCGATACGCCGCGAGTCGTGGCGCTCGGTACCGATGATAAACAGGCCGCCCGCCTCACGAACTTTCTCTGCCTCGCCAGCGATCTCAGCCTGGTGCTTTTTCAGGCACTCGGCGTACATAGCTCTGGCATCCAGGATCTCCTGATTGGTGGTCTCAGCGTAACCGGTGGCTTCAGCGATCAGCTCATCGGTCATACCGGCCTTGCGCAGATCGTTCTTTGCCATGAACTCATCGTTACCGCCCAGCTTGATATCGGTACCACGACCTGCCATGTTGGTGGCGATGGTCACTGCGCCCAGCTTACCGGCCTGCGCAACGATCTCAGCTTCGCGCTCGTGGTTCTTTGCGTTCAGCAGGTTATGCTTGATACCCTCACGGGAAAGCAGCTTGCTCAGATACTCGTTTTTCTCGATGGACACTGTACCGACCAGAACAGGCTGTCCCTTTGCATGGCATTCCTTGATCTGTTCAATAACAGCGCGGTATTTACCCGCCTCAGTCTTGTACACCACATCGGAGTTATCCTTACGGGCAACAGGGCGGTTGGTGGGAATTTCAATAATATCCAGCTTGTAAATGCTGGCAAATTCCTCCGCCTCGGTCAGTGCGGTACCGGTCATACCGGAGAGCTTGCTGTAAAGGCGGAAATAGTTCTGGAAGGTGATGGTGGCAAGGGTCTTGCTCTCGCGTTCAACCTTGACGCGCTCCTTTGCCTCAATGGCCTGATGCAGACCCTCGCTGTAGCGGCGGCCGAACATCAGTCGACCGGTGAACTCGTCAACAATAACGACCTCGCCGTCCTTCAGCACGTAGTCAATATCGCGCTTCATGACACCGTGAGCCTTAATGGCCTGATTGATATGGTGTGCCAGGGTGGCATTATCAGGATCGGAAAGGTTCTCTACATGGAAGAACTCCTCGGCCTTCTTGATACCGCGGGCAGTAAGCGTAGCGGTCTTGGACTTCTCGTCCACCACATAGTCGGCATCGATATTTTCATCCTCTTCCACCTTGTCGTTGGTCTCAACAATGACCATCTTCTTCAGGGGACGGACAAAGGACTCTGCCATATCGTACATCTGGGTGGACTTCTCGCCTACACCGGAGATAATCAGAGGAGTACGGGCCTCATCGATGAGGATGGAGTCCACCTCGTCCACGATGGCAAAATGATGGCCGCGCTGCACCAGCTCGGCGCTGTACAGCGCCATATTATCACGCAGATAGTCGAAACCCATCTCGTTGTTGGTACCGTAGGTAATGTCGGCAGCATATGCCTCACGGCGCTGCTTCTTGTCCAGACCGTGAACGATCAGGCCGACACTCAGGCCCAGGAAGCGGTGCACCTTACCCATCCACTCACTGTCTCGCTTGGCCAGATAGTCGTTGACGGTGACAATATGCACACCCTTACCGGCAAGGGCATTCAGGTAAGCGGGCAGAGTTGCCACCAGTGTCTTACCTTCACCGGTGCGCATCTCAGCGATACGGCCCTGATGCAGGATCACACCGCCCACAAGCTGCACCCGGTAGGGACGCATACCCAGCACACGGACAGATGCCTCACGCACGGTGGCAAACGCCTCAGGAAGAATATCATCCAGTGTCTCACCGGCGGCAAGACGGGACTTGAATTCGGCAGTCTTGGCGGTCAGTTCGGCATCGCTCAGTGCCTTGTATTCGTCCTCCAGTGCCTCGATCTTATCCACAATGGGATAAACACGCTTTAACTCGCGCTCACTGTAAGTTCCAAAAATTTTAGAGATCAGACCCATGAAATAACGCTCCTGTCAATGAAAATAAAAAACGCTACACAAACACAGCGTATAGTATAGCACAATTTCCATGCTTTGCAAAGGTAAAAAGCAAACTTTTCGCTGTTTTTCCATACAACTTTTATTGACAAAACTCTCATTTTGCTATACAGTTTCACTTGTAGAAGCACCTTGTGTATGGGGGAGAAACTATGAAAAAACTTGCTATTGTCAAAGAATACGTTATCATCACGCTTGTAACCGCTCTGCTTGGCCTTTCATTCCACATTTTTATGATCCCCAGCAGAGTCAACATCGGTAGTGTGTCAGGTCTTTCCATGGTCATCAGTCAGATGACCGGCGGCGCAGTTCCGATCTCTGTAGTTTCATTTGCTGTCAATGCAGTACTGCTTGTGCTCGGTTTTATTTTCCTCGGAACCGGATTTGGTATCAAGACAGTATATACCTCCCTGCTGCTGCCTGTTGTTTTAGGTGTGTATGAGATCATTCTGCCCAACCCTCAGCCCATCATCGGCGATCCCTTCCAGGATGTTCTGTGCCACCTCTTCCTGGTCAGCTTCTGTCAGGCCGCTCTGTTCAACGTAAACGCATCTTCCGGCGGTTTGGATATTATCGGAAAACTCCTGAACAAGTACCTGCGTATAGACCTGGGCAAGGCTGTTGCTTCCTGCGGTTTGATCGTTGCGCTGATGTCCTACTTCGTCTCCGATCTCAAGATCGTGGCACTGAGTGTGCTGGGCACCTACCTCAACGGCATCATTCTCGACCACTTCATTTTCGGCAACAACATCAAGCGCCGTGTCTGCATTCTTTCTCCCAAGCTGGATGAGATCCGCAAGTTCATTCTCACCGATCTGCACAGCGGTGCCACTGTCTATGATGCAATCGGTGCTTACAACAATACTCCTCTCAAGGAGATCGTTGTGATCGTCAACAAGCACGAGTATGCAGCACTGATGCGCTTCATCTCCAAGACCGATCCCAGCGCCTTCGTGACGGTGTACAATGTCAACGAAGTGTCTTATGTCCCCAAGCCCCGTACCTGATTCCCTTTATTCATACACAGCGCGCTGCAATTCCTTGCAGCGCGCTGTTTTTTATGTGTGAGTCAAATTGGAGTTTGTCGGTCTCTCGGGTTTGTACAATCTCAAGCCTCCCTCTGACGAGGGAGGTGGATTTTGCGAAGCAAAAGACGGAGGGAGAGACTGCAAAACAAGGACTTCCGGTGTATCTCTCCCTCAGTCTCGCTTC
>JAZLEB010000015.1:0-8905 GCA_045615065.1 Candidatus Pelethomonas sp.
GACAGCCTGCGGCCCCGGTCGCAATCATAGATTGCTCCCCGCTTTGGCTACAAACAGTCCACCGGACTGTTTGCTTTACGCGTCGCGCCCTCGTCAGAGGGAGCCTTGCGGACTGCGGTGCGAACAGCTCGACAAACTCCAATTTACCGATAAATAAACACCCGCAGGAATTTCCTGCGGGTGTTTATTATGAAAATATTACTTGTAGCTGTCCATCAGTGCCTTAAAGGCAGGCAGGCTGCGCTGGATCATATCGGGGCTGACGCAGGTGCTCAGACGGCAGAAGGTGGGAATGCCGAAGCCGTCGCCGGGAGCCATCAGAATGTTCAGCTCCTTGGCGCGGTCGGACATCTCGTTACCGTTGCCCTTGGGGGCCTCGATGAGCATGTAGAAGGCACCGTTGGGCTTAATGCAGCGGAAGCCCATAGCGGTCAGAGCGTCATACAGAGTCTTGCGGTTGCGGTCGTATATCTCAACGTCGGGACGAACCTGGGCGCAGAGATTGATGACCTTCTGCATGAGGGAGGGAGCGCAGACGTGGCCGCAGGCGCGGGCAGCACCGGCGATGGCAAAGTAGACGTTCTGGCTGTCCTCCACCTCATCGGGAACGCACACATAGCCGATGCGCTCTCCGGGCAGGGACAGGGACTTGGAATAGGAATAGCACACGATGGTGTTGCGGTAGATGGTGGGCAGGAAGGGAACCTCAGCGTTGTCATACACCAGCTCGCGGTAAGGCTCATCAGCGATCAGGTAGATGGGATGACCGTACTCGCGGCTCTTGCGCTCCAGAACCTCGGCAAGTGCCACCAGCTCCTCGCGGGTGTAGATCACACCGGAGGGGTTGTTGGGGGAGTTAACGATGATAGCCTGCGTGTTGGCGGTGATGCTCTTCTCGATGGCTTCAACATTGATAGCAAAGGTCTTGGTATCGGCGGGAACGATGATGGGCTTGCCGCCGGCGCAGTTAATGAACACGGTGTACTCGGGGAAGTAGGGGGCCATGATCACGAACTCGCTGTTCTCGATGGCCAGAGCGCGCAGAATGGCAACCAGAGCGGGAGCAGCACCGCAGGTGAAGAACATGTTTTCGGGACGGATCTTGGTGCCGTAGCGCTCATTCAGATCGTCGGCCACAGTCTTGCGGACATCCACAGTACCGACAGCGGCGGTGTAACCGTGAACAGCGGTGGAGTTCTCCTTTGCCATGATCTCCAGAATGGCTTCCTTGACAGCCTCGGGAGCGGGCACAGAGGGATTGCCGATGGAGTAATCGTATACATTCTCGGGGCCGATCTCTCTAGCCTTGCGCAGACCGTAGTCAAACAGCTCACGGATGCAGGAACGCTTGGAGCCCAGCTCCAGCATACTTTGAACAACCATTGTAATTTTCCTCCTAAGTCAATCAGGCGTTGGCGGCGACAACTGCGCCCAAAGCGATGGAAGCCAGCTTGGTCTCGGCGCTGTCGGAGCGGGAAACCAGAACGATGGGCACCTTGGCACCCACAATGATGCCGGCGTTCTTGGCGGCGCCAAACAAGCTCATGGCCTTGCCGATGCCGTTGCCAACCTCGTAGGTGGGGACAAGGAGAATATCGGCCTCGCCGCCGCCCACAGCAGTGTACTTCTTGTGGTGGCAGGCATCCTTGCTGACCGCCAGATCCAGACCCACGGGGCCGTAGACGTTCATGTTGTAGGGAGCCCAGCGGTCGGTCATTTCGGTGAGAGCCTGAGCCTCCACCATGGAGGGAATCTTGGGATCCACCACCTCAGCGCCGCAGATGCAGGCAGTGTTGATGGTCTCATAGCCCAGAGCCTTCATGACAATGGCGGCATTCTCCAAAATGCCGGCCTTCTTCTCCAGATCGGGGAAGGTGTTCATACCGCCGTCGGTGAGAGCCATCATCTTGTGGCCTGCGGGCTCATAGAGCATCACATGGCTGATGAGACGGCCGGTGCGCAGGCCGTGCTCCTTGTTCAGCACAGCGCGCATCAGGGTGGCAGTACCGAGCAGGCCCTTCATCAGGAAGCCGGCACGACCTTCCACAACACAGGCAACGGCCTTCTCGGCGCACTCCACATCGTCAGCGGCCTCAACGATCTCATAGCCTGCTGCATCCTCGCCCAGCTCAGCGAGCATGGCGCGGATCTTGTCGCCATTGCCAACCAGCACGGACTGGGCGATGCCCTGGCGGCGAGCCTCGGCGACAGCCTGGATAACAGCATCATCGTGGGCAGCGGCGACGGCGATCTTGCCGGAGCCCATGCCTGCAGCGTGCTGCATGATCTCAGAAATAGTCTTCATTATGTATCTCCTGTTATTGAAAACGGATTTTTGTGGAAAAGACTGAAAACTCAATCCCTCGCCTAAGCTCGAAATTGAGTTTTCAGATATGTATTACTTACTTGTACTCCTTGCAATCGCCGCTGTGCAGAGCGCGCAGAGCGCCTTCTGCCAGAGCGCGCATCTCCTCCTCGCCGGGGAGGCGGATGATGGGGGCGATCTTGGAAACGTAGGAGGAGATCTCCTCGCAGAATTTCTCGCTGTAGGCCATACCGCCGGTGTAGACGATGGCGTCCACATCAAAGTGCATGACGGCTGCCATGGCGCCGATGTCCTTGGCCAGCTGGTAAGCCAGAGCGCGGAAGATGGTCAGTGCTTCCTCGTCACCGCCGAAGGCGCGGTTCTCGATCTCACGGAAGTCCTTGGTGCCCAGGTAGGAGAACACACCTGCCTTGGAACCGAGCAGAGATTTGACCTCGTTCTTGCTCATGCCGCTGTAGCACATATTGACAATGGCGTTCACGGGCAGTGCACCGCCGCGGTCCAGACCCATACTGCCGTCGTCCTTCACGTTGAAGTTGTCCACAACGCGGCCCTTTTCGTGAGCGGCAACAGACACACCGCCGCCTAGATGGATCACGATCATGTTCAGCTCCTCGTAAGCCTTGCCCAGCTGCTCAGCAGCCTTGCGGGACACGGACTTGTGGTTGAGTGCATGGAAGAAGCTCTGACGCTCCACGCCCTTCAGACCGGAGATGCGAGCCAGATCATTCAGCTCGTCAACACACACGGGGTCAACGAAGTAAGCGGGGATACCCAGGGGCGCAGCCAGTTCCTGAGCAATATAGGCGCCCAGGTTGGAAGCATGCTCACCGTAGGGGGGATTGAGGATGTCGCGGATGACAGCCTCGTTGACACGATAGGTGCCGGAGGGAATGTGCTTGAGCAGACCACCGCGGCCGCAGACAGCATCCATCTCAGAGAGGGAAACACCCTTCTCCTCAAGGGCCTTCAGGATCAGTTCTTTGCGGTAGGGCATCTGATCGGCAACCTTCTCAAAAGGTGCAAGCTCGGCTGCGCTGTGGTCGATGGAGATGCGAACCTCCTCGACCGTTTCGTTGAAAACGGCGATCTTGGTGGAAGTTGCGCCGGGATTGATAACAAGAACCTTCATTCTTATCTCTCCCTTATGTATCAGACAGCGTCAAAACCTGCGCGGTAAGCGGCCAGGTTCAGCTCCTTGAACTTAGCGGGAACGGTCTCAGCAATGACAGCCTCCCAGTCGATATCGGTCATGCCCAGAGCCTTGACCATGCTGCCGAAGAGGACAACGTTCATGCACTTGGCATTGCCCAAATCCTCGGCGATCTTGCCGGCATCCAGCTTCAGGACGCGGAAGTGCTTCTCCATAGCCTCCATGCAGCCTGCGGGATACTCCACGAGGCCGGCGGCGATGGTGGAGGAGGGCATCTCAAAATCGTTGATAACGGCCACGCCATCCTTCTTCAGGTAGTTGGCATAGCGGACAGCCTCCATCTTCTCGAAGGAGACAACGATGTCAGCAGCGGCCTCGCCGATAACGGGGGAGTAGACCTTCTTGCCCCAGTGAACCTGGGTGGAGACGCTACCGCCGCGCTGGCTCATACCGTGGACCTCGGACATCTTAACGTCGTAGCCGGCCTTCATCAGACCGCCGACAAGGATCTTTGCAACCAGAATGGCACCCTGGCCGCCAACGCCGACAAGCAGCGCGCTCTTGTTCTGTTCCATTGCTTAGTTCTCCTTTCTGGTGATAGCACCCTTGGGGCAGACCTGGGCGCAGACGGTGCAGCCAACGCACTGAGTATTGGAGATCTTGGCCTTGCCATCCTCGATCATGATGGCGGGGCAGCCGACCTTCAGGCACATCTTGCAGCCAACACACTTGTCACGATCGACCTCGCACAGGGAAATGCTGTGCTTGATGCGCTTGATCAGCAGGCAGGGACGGCGTGCGATAATGGCGGCGGGAACCTCGGAAGCGAGAGCATCCTGAACGGCCTGCTCCATAGCCTTCAGATCCTGAGGATCCACGATGATAACATTCTTGTAGCCGCAGGATGCGAGGATGTCCTCGATCTTCAGCTTCTCGGCGATCTCGCCCTGCAGGTTCATGCCGCTGCCGGGGTTCTCCTGATGGCCGGTCATACCGGTGATGGAGTTATCCAGAACAACGGGGATCATATTGCCCTTGTTGTAGATGATCTCGGCAGCGCCGGTCATGCCGCTGTGGAAGAAGGTGGAGTCACCCACGACACCGAAGACCTTCTTGTCGGTCTTGCCGGTGACTTCGAATGCCTTGGCGATACCCATGGCAACGGTGAAACCACCGCCCATGCAGACCACGCTGTCAAGGCTGTTCAGAGGAGCGGCAGCACCCAGGGTGTAGCAGCCGATATCACCGGCAACAACGAAGTCCTTGTGCTTGCTCATGGTGTAGAAGAAGCCGCGGTGGGGGCAGCCGGGGCACAGTGCGGGAGGACGGGAGACAGCCTCTACACCCACATCGGTGGTCTCGGGCTTCTCGCCGAACAGACGCTCACGCAGCAGCTGGGGATTGAGCTCATACAGGTTGCCGATCAGCTCCTTGCCGACGCACTCAATGCCGGCAGCGCGGATCTGCTCCTCCATAAAGCCGTCCAGCTCTTCGATAACATAGATCTTGTCCATCTTCTCAGCGAAGGAACGGATGAGACCCATGGGCAGGGGATTGGTGATACCCAGCTTCAGGAAGGAGGTGTCAGCGGGGAAAGCATCCTTGGCATACTGATATGCGATGGAAGCGGTGATGACGCCGACCTTGCCGTTGATCTCCTGAGTGTTCAGGGGGCTGGTGTTGGCATACTCCTCCAGAGCCTTCATGTTTGCCTCGACCTTGGGATGGTTCAGATAAGCATGGGCGGGAGTGGAGACGTTCTTGCGGATGTTGCGCTCATACTTGGGAACGGCAACCTCGGTGCGCTCGCCCAGAGTGACCAGACTCTTGGAGTGAGCAACGCGGGTGGTGGTGCGGAAGAGAACGGGGGTATCGAACTTCTCAGAGATCTCGTAAGCAGCCTTCATGAAGTCCAGGCACTCCTGAGAATCGGAGGGCTCGATCATGGCCATCTTTGCGGCGCGGGCATAGTGGCGGTTGTCCTGCTCATTCTGGGAAGAGTGCATGCTGGGATCATCTGCGGAGACGATAACGAAACCGCCGGTGACACCGTTATAAGCAGCGGTGAAGATGGGGTCGGCAGCAACGTTGACGCCAACGTGCTTCATAGCGGTCAGGCTGCGGACACCTGCGATGCTGGCGCCGTAGGCCACCTCGGTAGCGACCTTCTCGTTAGGAGCCCACTCGCAGTAGAGAGCGTCCTTGTACAGGGGCAGATTTTCAAAGATCTCGGTGCTGGGAGTACCGGGGTATGCAGAGCAGACCTTAACGCCGGCTTCGTATGCACCGCGGGCAATGGCTTCATTGCCGGTAAGCAAAACTTTATTCAAGATGAATTACCGCCTTTCATTAAATATTGATACTATAATTTTACAAAAATGCTTGCAAAGTGTCTAATACCATCTTATAATAATGGTATTAGAAAAACTTATTACAAGCGGAAGGAATAGGCGTAGCTTATGACGATCACACAGATCATGTACGCACTGGAAACAGCGCGGCGCGGCAATATCTCCAAAGCGGCGGATGCGCTGTTCGTGTCCCAGTCTGCTCTGTCCCAGCAGCTGCAGAAGCTGGAAAAGGAGTTGGGCTACCAGCTGTTTCAGCGCACTGTCAGAGGTCTTGAGATAACCGATGAGGGTATCGTGTTCTGCGATGAGGCGCAGCCTCTTATCGAGCACTGGGAGCAGTTTCAGAAAACTGTCCGCTCCGACAGCGCGATGAAGAAACGCCATCTCCGTATCTGCATGGGTTCGCGTGTGTATTCCAACGGATTGTTTCAGGATGTCCTCAGGTTTTTCGATGACCACAGTGATCTGGAAGTTACCTTTGTGACCGAGGCGGGCCGGGACTTTCTTGCCGGCTTGAAGGACGGTTCGGTGGACTTGGCGCTGGATCGTCTGCCCAGTGAGGATTTTGCAGCCAATCAGAATACGCTGTATGCCTGTAACCTGGTGCGTGAGACCCAGTGTGTGCTGATGGCAAAGGAAGATCCCCGCGCTGATCTGAGCAGTATCTCCATTAAGGAACTGCAGGGCGCTACGATGATCTCCGGTCTTGAAAATTCTTCTGAAGATAAAACACTGAAGGAGATCTGCCGCCGGCATGGTGTGACGCTTAAGCGCATTTTCCGTTCCGACGGTATTGAGACCAATATGAATCTGGTGCGCAGCGGCAAGGGTGTGGCTTTGGGACCGAAATCCTTTGCGGATTTCTACAATGTTGCTGCGGTAGAACTGACTCCGCCTGCGGACATTACCCTGAAGTTTATCTGCTTGAAAAGCAGCTTGAAGCGCAATGAGATCCTGCTGTTTCGTGATTATTTGCTGGACACCTGCCGCCAGCGGGGGTTTCTTCCGGAGATGTGAGAGAACTCGCTGAATTGGAGTTTGTCGGTCTCTCGGGTTTGTACAATCTCAAGCCTCCCTCTGACGAGGGAGGTGGCATTTGCGTAGCAAATGACGGAGGGAGAGACTGAAAAAGCAAGAACTTCCGGTATATCTCTCCCTCAGTCTCGCTTCGCTCGACAGCCTGTGGCCCTGGTCGCAATCATAGATTGCTCCCCGCTTTGGCTACAAACAGTCCACCGGACTGTTTGCTTTACGCGTCGCGCCCTCGTCAGAGGGAGCCTTGCGTACTGCTGTGCAAACTCCCCCATAAACTCCAAGTTGAACACAACAAACAAAAAGTCGCTCCTCATTACAGAGGAGCCACTTTTTGTTCGTTATAAGATTAGTTTTCGTAAACAGCCTTCATGGCCTTGTAGGTCATGTAGCAGTCCAGCTTGGCAACAATCTCGAAGGGAGCGTGCATAGCCAAAACGGGAACACCGGCATCCAGAGTGTCGATGTTGCGGTTTGCCATGTATGCAGCAACAGTGCCGCCGCCGCCCTGATCAACCTTGCCCAGCTCGGCCATCTGCCAGATAACGCCGTTCTCGTCGAAGATACGGCGGGCATAGCCGACCAGCTCTGCGGAAGCGTCGCTGGCGCCGCCCTTACCGCGGCTGCCGGTGTATTTGACCAGACCAACACCGTAGTTCAGGCGAGCACTGTTGCGCTTCTCGAATGCGCCTGCGAAGTTGGGATCGTAAGCAGCGGCAACGTCAGCGGACAGGCAGAAGCTGTTCTCCAGGCAGACGCGGGCGCGCTCGCCCTTGATCTCGCACAGATCCTCGATGAAGGTGTCGAAAGCTGCGGTCTGCATGCCGCTGACACCAACGGAGCCGATCTCCTCCTTGTCTGCCAGGATGCAGACGGAGGTCTTGGCGGGAGCCTTCTCAAGGTCGAACATAGCCTTCAGTGCAGCATAGGAGCAGACGCGGTCGTCGTGACCGTAAGCGCCCAGGAGGCTTCCGTCCAGACCGATATCGGTAGCGTTGTAAGCGGGAACGACTTCCAGCTCGGCGGAAATGAAGTCAGCCTCAACGAAGCCGTACTTCTCGTTGATCAGCTTCATGACCTGCAGCTTGACGGCATCGCCCTCAGCGCCCTCCAGGGGCTCGCTGCCAACGATCAGGTTCAGCTGCTCGCCGTCGATACCCTCGGGCAGAGTCTTCTTGTTCTGATCGGCAGCCAGGTGGGGCAGCAGATCGCTGATGACCAGCTTGGGCTCGTTGCCCTCGCCGATGCGGACCTCAACATTGGTGCCGTCCTTCAGGGCGACAACGCCGTGGATCTCCAGGGGAACGGTGACCCACTGATACTTGCGGATACCGCCATAGTAATGAGTCTTGAGGTAAGCGATCTCGCTGTCCTCATACAGGGGGCTGGGCTTCAGATCCAGGCGGGGAGCGTCGATGTGGGCAGCGGTGATCTGCACACCCTTCTCCATGGGCTCGGTACCGATGACAGCCAGGGTCAGCATCTTGCCGCGGTTGTTGGCATAGACCTTATCGCCGGCCTTCAGTGCCATACCGCGCTCCAGCTTCTTGAAGCCCTGAGCCTCAGCCAGACGAATGGCCTCGCTCACGCACTCACGCTCGGTCTTACCGGCATCCAGGAATGCCTTGTAGCCTTCGCAGTACTCGTTCATGGCCTTGCGGTCGGCCTCGGTGAGAGCGGCGTAGCCGTTCTTCTTCTCCATCAGGAGCTTGCTCTTGAGTTCCTTTGCATCCATTGTTTTATTCCTCCATAAATAATATGTTATCCATGAATTCATCGGTCAGCCGTTCAAATTCCGCGGCACTTCCTGCTCTGTTTTCCAAAAGGAAACTGCAGTTCTTGCGGTAGAATTTATCCGGCTTCTGGGCGGCGATGCGTGCTCTTGCCCGCTCTTCGTCGATCCCGTCCCGCGCCATGATGCGCTTTAAGCGGATCTCCGGGTCTGCGGTGATGGCAAGAGTCATGTCACACAACTGCCCTAACTTACATTCTAACAGATTTATAGCGTCAATAGCAATACCTTTTTGTGTATTTTTTGCTATT
>JAZLEB010000016.1:0-33922 GCA_045615065.1 Candidatus Pelethomonas sp.
GTACTTGTTCATCTCCAGACGATCAGGATCGTTCTTCTTATTCTTGACCGTGTTGTAGTTTCTCTGCTTGCACTCGTTGCATCTCAAAGTGATCTTAACGCGCATTCCTAACGGCACCTCCTTATTCATGTATGCAGGCTCACCGGCCTGTACTGATTGCCTCCCTGCTAATGAAACAGCGACCCTTTCTGTAGGCAAAAAGCGAAAAAAGCGCACAAAAAGAAAGCCCCATTTCCACAGGTACTTTCTAATCTAACACAACAGACTTCATAAGTCAACAAAAATTTTTTAAAAATGCTACTTTTTTTTAGATATGCGATGATGTATAATAATTAGAACGCAATCCTTTGAGAGTATATCATCCAAAGTTATCAAATGCAACAGGTTTACATTATATATAAGGAGAATTTTCGCTATGCGTATCATGGCTATCGATTACGGTGACGCTCACACCGGTATCGCTATTTCCGACCTCACGGGTATGTTAGCAGGTTTTACCACTGTTATTAATACACGCAAACAGGAACTGGTGCTGGACGGAATCGCGGCGCTGATCGAAGAATACGGTGTGACCGAGCTGGTACTGGGGTATCCCAAGAATATGGACGGAACACTGGGTCCCCGCGCCGAAAAAGCGGAAGCCATGCGCGATGCACTGGTCGAACGCTTCCATCTCCCCGTAAAGCTTTGGGATGAACGGCGCACCACAATTGACGCTCATAATATTCTTGCCGGTGCCGGACAGAATGCAAAGAAGCGCAAAAAGACTGTCGACGCGGTAGCAGCCGCGTTGATCCTGGAAGGTTATTTGACCTTCCGCAAGAATGTACAGTAAGGAGAACGATTCCATAATGAAGCAATATCTGAAGACAAATTTTATCGCACTGATCGCCCTTGCGCTTTGCATCGCTGTCAGCATTGGCGTGATCTTCGCACGCAGCGGCGTTGAAAGCAGAAACAAGACTTATGACATCGTTCTCGATTATAACGAGCTGGAACTGCTCAGCGAGCAGAGCGAGCACGATATTGCCTGGTGGCTGAACGAATTTAAGAAAATGGGCATCACCCGCGTGGGGCTTCAGGAAGAAAGTCTGATCTCCCTGATGGAGAACTCCCCCATGGCTGTCACTGCCACCATGATGGATACCATTATCATGGATGCCAACTGGCGCAGCAATTACCCCGCTGAATTTATCAGCACCATCACCGATTACGGTTTCGACCGCTATGACATCATGGTGGAAGCAACGGGTAATGACGCTGCCGCATTTATCCGAAACGCTGTTGAGTCCCGCTTCCATAAGGAGAACTACCACCTCGTTGCCGACGGTGATAAACTCTACGTCCTGCTGGACGGTGCTGTAACCGACACACTTTATCTCACCACCTTCCCCTATGTGGATGATAAGGGCGACGGTGTGAGCCAGCGCAGAGAGATCGTTTCCTCCAAGCTGATGTATGTATCTCTCGGCCTGATGCCCGAAAAGGTCAATGTTGTCCAATCTCTCGTCATGGAAATCATTCCCCGCACCATTTGCTACAACGGACACAACGATACCAAGTATGCTCAGGCAGTTCTTGCAGGCTATGAGCAGTATGGAATCGTACCCGAATATATCATCGCCGGCGGTGAAGCAGTGATCGGTCACGACGATGGCGACACTCTCGCCAAAAACTTCATCACCGAAAATGATATTACCATCGGTCTCATCGAAACCACCACCCAGCGCGAAAATATCATGCAGTCCGGCGTGATGGACATCGCAGAGGCAACCGAGTATAACACCGTACGCGTATTTTCCGTGTGGGACTATATCCAGTACCGCTACGGCTATTACGGCTACGAAGGTGCCGAAGAGGTGGAAAACACCCTGTTCCGCGCCATTGTAGAACGAAACATCCGCATTATCTACTTCAAGCCCATCAAGTACACCGACAGTCTGTTTGCCTATGTTACAGATATCGAGGTCTACCGCGGTATGTTTGAAAGTCTGAATCAGCGGCTTGGCGAACACAACATCACCATGGGCCGCGCCAGCACCATGGAAAATATGCAGATTCCCTCCCTTGTTCTTCTCATTCTGGGACTCGGTGCGGGCATTGGCGGCGCTCTGCTCCCCTCTACCTTCCTGCGCTTCAAAAAGAAATGGACACTGCTGCTGGCAGGCGCCGCCTGCATCGCTGTTACCGGTGCGTGGATTGTTGCCCCCAACACCTTCCGCCTTGTTGCCGGTCTTGCCAGTTCTATCGTATTCGCATGCCTCGCCGCAGCCTTTATGCTCTTCACCGCAAAGGATCTCTCTGACAAGCTCGACGAAAACACCAGCCTTTGGAAGATCATTCCCCGCGCGTTCTCCGTTCTGGTGGTCTCCGCAGTACTGGCACTGGCAGGCGCAATGATGACCGCTGCTCCCCTTTCCTCCACTGATTATATGCTGGAGCTTGGCATCTTCCGCGGTGTCAAAGTCGCACAGCTGATCCCTTTGGCATTCTTCTGTGTCCTGTTCGTATCCTACTACGGGATCTTTGAAAAGGACCGCAAGGAAAACACCCTGAAGATCCGCGATCTTGTGTCCGCTCTGCAGTGGTCTATTCCCGTGTGGGCCATGGTGCTGGCTGGCGGTGCTGCCCTGGTAGGTTACTACTATATCGCCCGCACCGGTCACGACTCCGATGTGTCTATCTCCACATTTGAGTTGATCCTGAGAAACACGCTGGAAGCAAACCTTCTGGCTCGTCCCCGCACCAAAGAGTTCCTGATTGCCTTCCCCTGCATCATGCTGGCAGTATACAGCGCAGTGCGCCGTATGCCCTTCTTTACCGCCGTGTTCGGCCTTGCCGGAACGATCGGTCTCACCAGCATCTGCAACACCTTCATGCATATTCGTACTCCCCTGTACCTCGGTTTTGTACGCACCGGTTATGCAGTTGCACTGGGTGCAATCATCGGTGTTCTTTTGATCATGGCATTCGAACTGGTCTGCCGTGTGTGGCAGTATATCCGTAAAAAATATATCGAAGCGGAGCTGAAGTAATGATCAACATACTGATTTCCGGCTACTATGGCTTCAACAATATCGGAGACGAGTCTATACTTCGCACTGTGATCGACAATCTCAGGGACAAGTTGGACGAGATCGATATCACCGTACTCTCCCAGAACCCTGCGCAGACCGCAGAAAAGTACGGCGTCAAAGCCATGCGGCGCATGTCTTTTCCCGATATCTTCAAAGCTGTACGCCGCTGCGACCTTCTCCTCTCCGGCGGCGGAAGCCTTCTGCAGGATGCCACCTCCTCCCACAGCATTCTCTATTATCTGTTCATCCTTTTCCTGGCACAGCTTATGGGAAAAAAGACCTTCATTTACAGTCAGGGTATCGGCCCTATCACCCTTCGGCGCAACCGCTGGTTCACAGCCTTTGTACTGCGCCGTGTCAGCGGCATTGTAGTGCGCGACAGCAAGAGCCGTGACCTGCTTCTGGAGATCGGTGTTCCCGAAAAACTGATCCATGTCACCGCCGACCCTGTGATCCGTGTAAAGAAGGCCGATCCCATACAGGGGCTCGCCATTTTAGAACGAGAAGGCTGCCCGCGCCGTGAGAACAAACTGACCATCGGCTGGGCTGTCAAGTCCCGCAGACCCGACCCCGTGTTCTACGAAGAAATCGTCAAGAGCATCCGCTGGCTCAAAGAAGAGTATGACGCAGACAGTGTTCTGATCCCCTTCTTCCACAGCGAAGATCTCAGTGTCTGCGAGACCATCGCTGAGTCCCTGAACGGAGAAGTGGGCATTCTGCGGCAGAAGTATCTTTCCGACGAAACGCTGTCTATTATCGGCTGCACAGATATTCTGGTGGGTATCCGGCTCCACTCCTTGATCTACGCCGCCGTCATGGGTGTCCCTATGATTGGTATTTCCTATGACCCAAAAGTGGATTCTTTCCTTGCCTCCATCGACCGTGAAGCACTGTGCGACGTAAAAGACTTCACCTTCGAGAAATTCAAAAACGCATTCAGTGAAACGCTGTCCCATCGCAGCGAGATCCGCAGCACCACAGAAACACGTCTTGCGCAGTTGATCTCCAGGCTGGATCTGAATGAGGAACTGATTCGCTCCATCATGAAATAAAAATATGCTGTAAAATTGGCCCGGGCACGGTTTCCTTTTAGGATGACCGTGCCCGGGTTTCATAATTGTTGATGCGGGATACAGTGCAGCCGCTTCATCGGGAGCCCCGGCATTTGCCGCAGCCTATGCCGCAGCTTGAGCTCCCCTGCCGCCGTATCGTTCTTTGTGATTTAATAATACTTTCTGAATATAACAGGATCTTGAATGTGCTGTAAACAAATTGTAAACTCAGTATTACGTCAATATGGTTGACACGCGTAAAACAGTGCGTTATAATAATTCTACAGTTGTAAAATAGCATTCGAAAGGAGTGTTTTTATGTCAGATAAAACAGTATCTCTTTCTCCCGCCGAGTGGGAGATCATGGAATCCCTTTGGGAGCAGCATCCCCGTACCCTGATGGAACTGGTCCGTACACTCTCACCGAAAACGGGCTGGAGCAAGTCTACCATTGTGACCATGATTGGACGGCTGGAGCACAAAGGCGCCCTGCAGTATTCCGAGGGAGGACGTGCGAGATTATACTCTCCCACGGTCACCCGCGAACAGGTTGCTGTTCAGGAGACCGAAACACTCCTTCACAGACTCTACCGTGGCAGCGTCGCCATGATGGTAAACACTATCGCTGACGGCCGCGGCCTGACAAACGAGGACATCGAGGAGCTCACTGCGATCCTGCAGAGGGCAAAGGAAGAACGGGAGGCGGATGCACATGATTGAGATCATGTTAACATCCTCCGCCCTGATTCTGATCATCACCGCACTGCGCCGTGCTCTGCGGGGAAAAATCTCACCGACACTTCAGTACGCACTTTGGTTAGTGGTGGCATTACGCCTGCTTATCCCGGGAGCACTGTTTCCCGCACCTGTCACCCTTTTGGGTATCACACAGGATATCGAGAGCGCAGTAACAGAGTCTATAGAGCCGGAAGCACCCGCCGAGCCGTTGCCATCCCCACAGTTCCCTGTGTTTGAGTATATCCCGGGTGAGAACATCATCACACCGCCCGCCGCAGCTAATCCTGTTCCGCCGATACCCGGCAACACCGTTCACGAAGCACCCTCCGCACCGCCCGCAGAGAAAACCACACCCCAAAATCTTTGGAAGGTTCTCTGGGTCGCGGGAATCGCCGCTGTGAGTGGTATGTTTTTGATCAGTAATCTGGTGTTTTACATGAAGCTTCGCCGCAGTGCGCGCCGCATACCAGAGAGTGAACTTCCCTTCCCTTGTCCGATCCCTGTTTACTGCGCGGATGCTATTTCTTCTCCCTGTCTCTTCGGTTTAAGGGGAACAGTCTACCTGAACAAAGCCGCTATGCATCCCGAACGCATCCGGCACGTCCTAATTCACGAACTGGCTCACCGCCGTCACGGCGATCAGTTCTGGGCGCTGCTGCGGTGTGTCCTGCTTGCTATCCACTGGTATAACCCGCTGGTTTGGCTTGCCGCCATTCTCTCTCGGCGGGATTGCGAGTTAAGCTGCGACAGCGCGGCGCTGTGCCGCATTGGCAGCGAAAACGCCATCAGCTACGGCGAGACTCTCATGGCCATGCTGACCTCCGCTCCCGCAAACCTGCTGCACGCAGCGACCACCATGAGCGCAGAGAAGCACGTCATGGCTGAGCGACTGCGGCGTATCCTTCACCGCCCGAGAATGACCGGATTCACACTGGCTGCTGTCGCGCTCATTACCGCAGGTGCCATTACCTTCACCTTCGGCGGCTGCGCCGAAAAGTCTGACGAGCCCAAACCGGACACCTCGATCAATACGCCGGACGATACCGACCACGACGAGGATGTAACCCTTCCTGAGGATGACAGCGGCAAGCTCACTCCGCCTGAAGGCGGATTTGGGTACATTCCCTCTCCGACCTACGTCCACCCCAGCGGACTTTTCACCATGAAACTCCCCGCAGACTGCCCTGTAATCACTGTCGAAAGTGAGGACGGCGTCAGCTTTTACGATGCCGAAATCTATCAAAGTGGCAGTGAGGATGGTTGGATCCTCTCCGTCCACCCCCAGCCCGCAGACTGGAACAGCAGCGAAAACGAAACCATTATTCTCGCAACCTTCGACCCCAACGGTACGCAGCAGGTCTACATTCTGGAATACAACGAAACTTACAGCGAGCAGCCCACCAATTTGCGCGACTGGATCACCGAAAGCTTCACACTGAGTGCCGCTGCTGAGCAATTCTCCCGTCTGATCCACGATAATCTTGAGGAGAACATCGCCCTTGCCGTCAGTTACCTCCCCTATCTGAGCTGGCGAAATTACAAAGAGGTTTACGGCGAAGACGCCATGATGCAGCTTCTCGGCGCTCTGTGGCAATTTGCGGATTCCGGCAGCGCAAACTGGGATCAGTACCACGATATGCTGTCCATGACCAACGACGGATTGGATGGTGCATACAGCGAGGGGCTTTCCGGCATATTTGAAGCGCTTTATTTGAAGAATTCTCAGCAGTTTCTCTCTGTGATCAACAGCGTCTATATCACAGATACCGAACGGGCACGGGTGGCAGCATATGTGAAGTACGGTCTCGGTTCCGAGCCCTCCGAAGGTGACAGCGAAGAAGTTGTCTTCGACGACGCTCAGGTCATGATGGGACTCGGTCGCAGCTATGGACCGACCGTCTTTTCAACCGGAAGTCCAGCAAATCTTTCGCTGACCCTTACCGGCGATTGGACGCTGGATGGTATCAAGGCCGCACTGTTCACAGCACTTTCCAACTACCTTTCCGGAACACTCCTGGAAGGTGACTTGAACTGTATCGAAATCGGATACAGTTTCCGTTTCCCCGAAGAGTTGCACGACGGTGTTATCCTGACTGTTCCATTCCATGCAACCTATGTAGATCAGGATATCCACACTCTTCCGTCCGGAGCATTGTATTCCCCCTCTGCCCGCACAGGAGAGCTTGTTGCCACCATCCAACTGGTTGGTGAAGGCAAAACCGCGCCTGTAGACGAGGACTTCGCCCGCGGTCAGGCGCTGTATGACCAATTGGTGCAGCTCACCACGGTTGACAGTATCAACGCATCGGTACAGGATTCGTCCTTCCAGCTTCTGGAGCAGATTTCCCTGCTGATCGACCAAAGGCTTCAGAATGAAGGATTGAACGACCGGTGTCAAACCACCAGTTTCTCCACAGGAAGTTATTATAATCCATTGTGGTGTGACCCCGGATACGAACAAGCCGTGGAATACACGGTATCTATCATGTACCGGGAGGGTGACACTGTCTATTATTACACCTTCAGCCATCAGGTGATCCTGAGAACCACCGAATAAGATAAACAGGAGCGCTGCATGATGCAGCGCTCCTGAATCTTTATGCACTTACAACGGCTCTCTCTTCTTCATTCTGCGCTGCAGGCTCGTCACCGCCATTTTCCAGCAGAACAGGCTCTTTCATAAACTGATGGAAGGTCTTGAGAAACATAGTATAGTCATGTCCTGTGCAGATACGCTCGTCCATAACCACCTTAAGGGGGATCAGCTTCTTTTTCAAGTCACCGGAAAGGAAATTGGGAGCACTTTTACCTACGCTGAGGAACACACTGGTAGTGCCGAACTCATAGCAGTGGTGATAGATACTGGGAGCATTAATGGATGCCAGATTTGTAATGAACATACTGGTGTGGAACGGGCTGAGATCGATAATGAATCTGGGCAGCAGACCGCAGCGGTCCAGAAAACGCACCAAAGCCATAACCGCATCAGGAAGAAGCGGCAAAGAAAACATGAAATTTGCAAACTTGTCTGTACTGTTGTTGTGGTCGGGCTGGCTGTTTTTTGCGATCAACGCCTCGATTTTCTCGTTGATGGAAAAGACATCGTCATTTTCATCCAAAAAAATCTTAACCGTAGTCTCATCCGGCGTTCCGTCCGCGCGCAGCTTGAGCATAACAAAACTGACACAGAAATGATTTCTGTCATACACGCGGCTGTTGATCACAAACCGGTTCACATAGGGATGCTTCCGGGCAGCGGCGAAATAGGCAGCCACGATCACCGCCATGCGGGTGATGCGAACCCCCTTTTCCTTTCTAACCGTACGGATATAGTTGCGGATCACTTCTTCGTCCATATATTCCGTAACAAAATTCTGCGAATCCACGCGGCGGGGCATAATATGCGGAATTGCCATCTCAATGGCAGTCAATCCCTTCGCTCTGCGGCCATCAGCTCTCACAGTGCATTCCTCCTAAACACAAAAATAGTGCTCACAATCCACTTTCTCCGCGGTTTCCGCCGCTGCCTTTTGCAAACTCAGTGGGTGAGCATCCGCACTTCTTCTTGAAGATGCGGGAAAAATACAAGGCATTATCATAACCGCAGTGACCTGCGATCTCGGAAACGGTGTATCCGTCCGTCCACATAGCGCCAAGCAGCTGTTTTGCCTTTTTCATTCTCAGATCAGTCATATACTCCAAGGGAGTAACACCAACCTCTTTCTTGAACAGCTTGCGTAGATAGTCATAGCAGAACGGCAGGCTGCGGATCGCTTCATCCAGTGCGTAATCCGCTCTCTCGTAATGCTTCAGAATGCTGCTGCGAATCAGCTCCACAGGTTCGGAATACTCCACATTGCTGTGATATACGCTCACATATCCCGAAATCAATTCTCCCAGCGCAGAGATGAGCAGATCTTTTTTCTCAATATCGGACAAATAATAGAACCACGCCGTACGGAAAGCAGACTCTAGATGTCCATTGAGGTCCGACACACGAAAAGCCCCGCGGCAGGGAAACGCCGGCTCCGCCATACGAAGATGGATGTTGGTAAATCCGCTGCCGCTGCTGTTGTTATGGCGAACAAACGGAGGGATCGCAACAGTATCGCCCTTCTTATAGGCAATATACACCTCATTTTCCAGTTCAAACATACCCTCACCACCGGTACAATAAACCAGTTCCCACTGGTCATGGCTATGCCACTGAACTTTATGGGTACGGGAGTTTTCTCCCATATAAAGGATCGTGTTCATGATTTCGCCTCATTGACAGCAAATCGCCGATATAGTATACTAAAGAATGATTGACAGCCTGCATTCGACAGGTCACGACAAAGTCCGTTCGGCATTTATTATATCTGCTAACGGCGAAAAAGGCAAGTAATTTACATTCAGCGCCATCCATGAGAAGAATTTACACAAGGAGAAGCACCATGTATCAAAATATACTGAACGAGATCAAGCAGTACGATCGCATCATTATCCACCGTCACAGCAAACCCGACGGCGACGCCATCGGCAGTCAGATTGGTCTCAAGCACATCATCAAGGAGAATTTCCCCGAAAAAGAAGTATATGTTGTCGGTGATCACGCCGGTCATTACAGCTTTATTGCCGACTCTGAAATGGACGAGATCGGTGATGAGGTTTATGAAAACGCGCTCGCAATCGTGCTTGATTGCGGCGCAAGCGCCCTTATCAGCGACGACCGCTACAAAACCGCAAAAGCTACAGCCCGTATGGATCACCATATTTTTGCTGAGAAGATCTGCGATACCGAAGTAGTGGAGACAAGCTATGAAAGCTGCTGCGGCATGGTGGCGGATCTCGCCCTCACCTGTTCCCTTCGCCTGAATCCCATTGCCGCCAAGGCTTTGTATACCGGTATGATCACCGATTCGGGCCGATTCCGCTACGATTCCACTTCCGCGCGCACCTTCCGTCTGGCCTCGTTCCTGATGGAGCAGGAATTTGACACCAACGATATCTACCGCAATCTGTATGCAGACGACTTTGAGAGCAAAAAGCTGCGCGCGCAGTTCACCCTGAAGGTGCAGTTCACCAAGAAGAATGTTGCCTACATCTACACAACGCTTGAGGAACTCAAAGAGCTGAATAAGGACATCTTCTCCGTATCCCGCGGCATGGTGGGAATCATGTCTGATACCAAGGGAGTGGATATCTGGGCCAACTTCACCGAAACTGAAAACGGCGTTCTCTGCGAGCTGCGCTCTTCCCGCTTTAACATCAACCCCATCGCCGTCAAGTACGGCGGTGGCGGTCACGCAAAGGCCAGCGGCGCGACCCTTCCCGACCGCAAGACAGCTATGGACATGCTGCAAGATCTCGACAACATGATTGGAGAAACAAAATGAGCAAGCAGATCATTGAACAAATTCTGAACAAGATCAAGGAATATGACCGCATTATGATCTTCCGCCACAAGCGCATCGACGGCGACTGCACCGGCTCCGCAAAAGGCTTGAAGGAGATCCTGAAAACCACCTATCCCGAAAAGGAAGTCTACCTCATCGACGATGAGAAGTCTGATTTTCTCGCTTTCCTCGGCAGTGATGACGAGTGTGTGCCCGATGCTCTTTACACCGATGCACTGGGCATCGTTGTGGACACTGCCACCACCGACCGAATTGCCAACGAAAAGTACACTCTGTGCAAGGAACTGATCAAGATCGACCACCACATCAACGTGGAGCCCTACGGTGTACTCTGCTGGGTCGAAGAGGAAAGTTCCTCCTGCTGTGAGATGATCGTGAAATTTTACGATACTCTGCGCAACGAGCTGACGCTCACCAAGGCCGCCGCTACATATCTCTATGTGGGTATGGTCACAGACTCCGGTCGTTTCCGTTACCGCGGTGTCAGCGGCGATACTATGCGCTATGCCGGTATGCTGCTGGATCAAGACATCAACACCGACTGGATCTTCGCCAATCTCTATCTGGAAGAGTATAACAGTCTCAAGTTCAAGGCAAGCCTCTATGATCTGATGGAGATCACCGAAAACGGTGTTGCCTATATCTACATCAGTCAGGAACTGCAGAAGAAGTACAATCTCAGCCGCGAGGAAGCCAGCGCCACCATCTCCGCGCTGGACGGCATCAAGGGCTGTCTGTGCTGGCTGGCCTTCATCGAAAACGGCGACGAAGAGCAGTCCATCCGTGTTCGTCTGCGTTCCCGCTTCATGACCATCAACACTCTCGCAGAAAAATACCGGGGCGGCGGTCACGCCTGCGCCAGCGGCGCCACCGTTTACAGCATGGACGAGGTGAAGGCACTGGTTAGCGAAGCTGATGCAATGACCAAGGCATACAAGGATGCAAACGAGGGCTGGTTATGAGAATCCTGATCACCAACGACGATAGCATCACCTCCCCTGTGCTGATCCCCCTTGCCCGCTGGGCACAAAAGCTGGGTGAGGTAACCGTGGTTGTCCCCAAGTTCGAACAGAGCGGCAAAAGTCACAGCATCGAACTGCACAAAGCATTCGAGGTAGTACAGTGCAATGATCTGATCCCCGGTGTAAAAACATTTACCGTCGACTCCTCCCCTGCCGATTGTGTTCGCTATGCGATCCTCGGCATGAAGGAAAAGTTCGACCTTGTCCTGTCCGGCATTAACCGCGGGCTCAATATCGGTTTGGATATCATTTATTCCGGCACAGCAGGTGCTGCTTCCGAGGCAGTGGCATTGGGCTGCAAAGCTATTGCTCTGTCTACGGTACCCGAGAGCTTTGATGCAGCCATTGCTCACCTTGATACTGTTTGGGATATTTTTGTCAAACACGATCTACTTTCCAAAAACGATTTGTACAATGTCAACTTCCCACTGAACGTCAAGGGTATTCGATTTACCAGACAGGGCGGCCCCTTTTACTCCGACGACTTCCCGCCCATTGGGAACAATCTGGTCATGCCCAGCGGAAAATGCGTCTATGAGGAAGGGAACGATTACTCGGTAGATACCCATGCGGTACTGCACGACTATATTTCTATCAGCCCCCTTTGCGTAGACCGCACCGCCCACAGTGTCCTCACTGACCTTAACTCCATTAAACTCTGACAAATCAGCCCGGCAGGTTAACTGCCGGGCTGATTTTATATAAGTTTAGACTTCAACTGCTTCACCTGTGCGAAGGAAATAGAGCACCTTGCGGTACACTTTTTTGCCCAGAATCTCACAAAGAGCATTGCTGTATACCTCTACCTGAGAACGGTACTCACGCACCTTTTCATCAAGATTCTCCTCAGTAACATAGTCGGTCTTGAAGTCCACAATGAGGATCCCCTTCTCAGTTTCCGCAAACAAGTCCACAACGCCCTGCAGCAAAATCTGATCACCGGGCGACATATTCTCATAGTAGTCTCCGGCATCAACCAAGAGACTGAACCGGTATTCCCGCTCTACAAAATCGGCGGCGCGAAGTTCATCCGCAAGAGGAGATGCAAGGAACCGGTTGATATTCCCTCTGTTAACCGACTTTGCCTGCTCCGCGGTAAGGAGATGGCGATTGACCAAATCATCGAGCACTTCATCCACATTCCCATCCAGCGGCAGATGCTGCATCACAAGATGGGTCGCCGTACCGCGCTGTGCGGCAGTAAGCGGCACTTCATCTTGGAGAAAGCGTGGTGCTTCAAAGCTGCTGCGGTAGTATGGCCGAGGTGTATCCTCACTGATTTCCTCATCTTTTACCCGACCCTTCAGCTGCGTTGCAGTAAGCTTTGTAGAAGTCAGACAGGCAGTCTTATGGGGATATACAAATTCCATTGCTTCTCTATCAAAAGGAATCTGCATTTTTTGTTTAACAGCGCTGTCCTTCATTTCCCCGGCATAGACCGCATGGGCATAATTGAGCGCATCGTGATAGACCACCTGCCACTGCGTATCTTCTGTAAGGGCGTAAAAGCCCTCATCAGTTCCGGTAACAGATCGAAGTTCAAAGGCTTCCCGCCGCTGCAGAAGCGGCAGCAGGATCCACTCCGCCATGGAGGCCGCACTGTCTACCGTTTCGGCGGGAACAGGAAGCGCCGAAACCGCCAGAAGATCCTTCAGTTTCTTGGCAGCGCTTTGCATCGTTGCTACCATGATCAGCTTCTCCTTGGCACGTGTCATGCCCACATACAGCATGCGCATCTCTTCCGAGCGCATTTCCCGGCTCATGGTCTGAGCAATGGCATCACGGGCAACGGTGGAATAGCTGATATGCCGCTGCAGGTCGATGCATATAGGACCGAGACCAAGCTTAGGGTGTACCAGCACCGGTTTATTGAGATCGCTTTTGTTGAAGGATTTACAAAGATCTGCAAGTATCACGATCGGGAACTCAAGACCTTTGGATTTATGGGTACTCATGATCTGCACACCGCCGATTCCGCCCGCCGCACCACCGGCAGGCTGTTTTCCGTTCTCCAGCATAAAGCGCAGATGAGTCACAAAGGAAAACAGTCCCTTATATCCGGCATTTTCAAAGTTCTTGGCATGCTCATAGAGCGCGATCAGATTGTCGCGGCGGCGGTCACCATTTGCCATAGCGCCAAATACGCCGAGAATATTGAAGGTGTTGTAGAGGTGCCATAGCGCACGGTGCACACTCATATCCTTTACTCGAACGCGAAGTCCGGAAAGTTTTTCAAGGAAACCGACACAGTCCTCATCCTCGCAGGCGGCAACAGCGTCGAAAAAGTCGCCGTCGGTATGTCTGCCGCGGATCACCGCAAGACGGTCAGGTGAGAAACCGAACACAGGCGAGCGCAGCACCGCGATCAGCGGCACATCCTGCCGCGGATTGTCCAACACCTGCAGAAAAGCATACACTACCGCAACTTCCATGCTGGCGAAGAAATCCTCATTTTCCTGAATCGAGCACGGAATGCCGCGCTCGGCAAAAGCGCGGGTATAGTAGCGCAGACGGGGACCGGGAGAGCGCATGATCACAACAATGTCATCAGGTCTGCATGGGCGAAGGGACGCACCGTCAGCCACAGAATAGCCCTCATCAAGCAGCGATCTTACCCTCTCGGCAACAAACCTTGCTTCCAGCAGCGCCCTGCTGACCTTATCTTCACTGCGGGATGGCGCATCCAAAAGATGGAACTCCGGCTTACAGTCACTGCGCTCCGGCAGATAGGAAGCACCGAAATTCAGCTGTTCCTCGTCACCGTAGTCCATCTCGCCCATCTCCTTGGACATAATGGCGCGGAACACGAAATTGGTAGCATCCAACACAGGCTGACGGGAGCGGAAATTCTGAGAAAGAAGGATCTTTCTCGGCTCCCCTTCAGATGCATCGTCGGCATGGGGGTAAGAGAGGTATTTCTCCAAAAAGATCGTCGGATCGGCAAGCCGGAACCGATAGATAGACTGCTTAATATCGCCAACGGTAAACAGATTTTTACCGTCACGGGAAATCGCAGTGAAAATGCAGTTCTGCACCTCGTTGGTATCCTGATACTCGTCAACCATTATTTCAAGATACCGCTGAGATACCATGCGGGCAAGTTCCGTGGGTGTTCCGTCATCATTCAGGAGCAGTGCAACGGCGTAGTGCTCCTGATCGGAGAAATCGGTAACATTACGCCGCAGTTTTTCCTGGCGGTATGCTTCAGAAAAGCTGGCGCACAGGGAAAGAAGCGCCTCCATTGCCCCGGCACCGGTTTTCAGATCATCCGCCGCATCTTTGGCTCCTACGGAAAGGATCTCAGACATTTTTCCAAGTTCAGCCTTACAACGCTTGCGGATACTTTTCAGCTTCTCCTTGAACTCTGCGGCGTTGCTCTTACGAGAGCCGGAAAGAGTGACCCATTCCAGAGAAAACTTACCGGCAGAATCCCAGCCTTCATTGAGTTTTCCGGCATAAGCCTCCAGCATGGAAACATCCTGAAGGAAGGTCTTACCGTAGCCGCTCAACAGCTCAATGTCAAATTCCATCTCCGCGATGCAATCGCGCAATATACCGATCCAGTGAGTAACCTTTCTCTTGATGGCATCCAGCAATTCCTGACCGAACACCGTTTCTCCCACATCATCCGGGATCGATTTCCACTTTTCGATCTGTTCCGCCAACCATTTTTCCGGATACGCATGGCTTTGAATCTTGTTATACAGTTCCAGAACCAGCGCTTCCAGGCCGCGGTCATCACGGCCGAAGCCGAATGCATCCGCCAGCAGCGCACCGCCCGGTGTCAGATTGCTGTAAAACTCCTCCAAAACGCGGGGCAAAACGCGTCGGCGAATCAGCTCCGCCTCCGCATCATCCAGCACGCGGAAGTCTGCCGTCAGGCTGCGTCCGCCTTCAAAGGAGAGCATGTGCACATTTTCCCGGAGAAGCGAGGTACAAAAACCGTCAATAGTCTTTATATCCGCCTGATATACCAACATCAGCTGGCGCTGCAGATGTCGATCACCGGGATGGTCAGCCATGCGGTCACTCAATTCCTGCGCAATTCGGTCACGCAGTTCCGCTGCCGCAGCGCGGGTAAAGGTGATAATAAGGAATTCATCCACATTAGCCTGTTCTTCACCAAGAATACGGCGAAACAGCCGCTCAACCAGCACGCGCGTCTTGCCGCTTCCCGCCGCCGCGCTGACCAACAGACTTCCGCCGCGGTCATCAACAACAGCCTGTTGGCTGGGTGTCAGTTGAATGCTCATTGCTGCCCCTCCTCTCCGTTGGTTTCGTCCACATACTTCCAAAATTCCTGCGGATCCACAGTTCGAATCACCGCAGGGTGATCCGATGCATCCATATCCATAAAATGACAGGCGGATGCAAATTCACAGTAGGTGCAGGCATTGTCCTGCTCACTCTTCCACGCAGGATCGGCATCGATATTTCCGCCGCGCATTTCCCGCGCGATCCGCTCCAGCAGCTTGTCAAGATACCGATTCAGCTTTCCGAGCTGTTCCGCGGTCGCAACTCCCTTGGTAATACTACCTTCCTTATCGATTGCGATCGGCAAAAAACGCGGTTTATCCAAAACGCCGTGTTCCATGGCCTCCAGAACCTCCGGATCCGACAGCAACATGCCACTGCGGCGCAATTCCTTCTCCATGGCTGCACGCAGCTCCTCATTTGAGATCCCTCTGGAGGAATTGATCAGCACATCTCTTGCAGGGAAATACAGAACACCCGCAGGAATGATCTCCCGACCGCCAAACAATTCAACGCCCTCTTTCTGCAGCGCAAACAGATAGAGCAGCATCTGAATATTCAAGCCATAGCGAATATCCGTTAAGTCAAAGGACTTCTTGCCGGATTTGTAATCAACCACGCGAAGGTACAGTTTATCGTCCTTAAGCCACCCGTCCACGCGGTCCACTTTGCCGACTACAGTGAGGGCGGCATCGTCAACACGGATCGAAACGGCAGGCAGCTGTCCCTTCTCGCTGAAATCCAATTCAAAATACATGGGCACAAAGTCGGACTCAGTAAGCTCGCGGGCAGCATTTTCCACTATGGTGGTGACAGTTCTTCCAAGCCTTCTGAACAGATACTTGAACCGAGCCTCTTTCTCCTCAAAGTTCGGTATAGCGGAATCCATATAGGTACGAATGACCGCATCGATCAAATTCTGCAGATCTCCCTCGCCCAGAGTTGCAAATCCCCCTTGTTCCATGGCTTTTCGTGTCACATGTTCCAGCACATAATGCAGGAAGGTACCGATCTGCGCGGCATCAAACACCGCTCCGCCCCGTTCCTTGGCTCTGAGACCGTATTGCATGAAATAGGCAAAATGGCAGGAATTGATTTTGTCGATCCTGCTGGCAGACATACGGTAACTTCGTCCATACAGGGTCTCCACCGCCTCCTTGGAAAGTCTGCCGCGCTTCATGCCTGCGGCACGCTCCATGGCGGAAAGCTCACTGTCGAACCGTCCGGTTTTAACGAAATATTCCCATAATTCTCCGCCGCGGTCATCACCCGCCATCTCAAGCGCAGGAATACTCGCACTGAGACGCCAGGCATGATCCGGCTGATCCGCGGTTTCCTCCACAGCCCCCAGCAGTGCGCGGACACGACCCACAACGAAGGACGGTCTGAGCGGATTACCCGTAAGATCCGCGGAAGGCCACGAAATATGCAAACCTTGCGCAGGCTGTGCAAGGGTAGCATACAGATTTTGCAGTTCGATATCCAAAAGATCCGTCCCGCTGGGTGCCAATTCAATGCCATGATCAGACAGAAGAGCGCGATCCTCTCGCCCCAGAAGTCCCGAACTAGTCTGAACAGCAGGCAGCACATGATCATTACAGCCGATCAGAAACAGGTATTTGATCTGTCTTCTCTCATTGCGTGTGATCTGAGTGATCTGCACCTGATCCAGCGAGGCGGGGATCGTACCCACATCGTACTGAGTGAGCACCAGTTTCAATAGCCGACCGAACTCATCGTGGTCAATCGGCATTTCGCCCAAAGTGTCCACAAATTGGTCCATCACACCGCACAGAAGATCCCACAACTGGCTGTACTCCCCCGCGCGCTGCAATTCACACAGCTGTTCCAACTGATCAGCACGCTCAGCAAGCTGCGCAGCCAGTGAAATCTCCTCCAAGAACTGCCACAGCACCTTCATTTTGCCTGTGGCGCCCTGTTCTGCCTTGAGTCCCTGTGCCAAATGGCGAAGAGGAGTAGATACGCGCTCGCGCAGTTCATTAATGAGCGCCAATTTTTCCTCCTGCCGCGCAGAAAAACCTTCACACCAGCCATCAGGATTTGCTGTCCACGGTTCCTCGCGCACCCACATAGAGCCATGGATCTCCCAGGTGATCACATAATTTTCAAGGATATCACATTCTTCGTCGGTAAGACCTGCAAGACCTGTCTTGAGCCAGCGAAACATATCCTCATACTCATAGCCGCCGGACACACTGTCCAGCACACCGGCAATCAAACTGATCACCGGCTTTTCCAGAATATCACTGCGGCGGCTGAGATAATATGGCACACCATAACGCTCAAAAACATTTTCGATCGTAGCGGCATACTCATCCAAATTGCGCGCGACTACGGAGATATCGCGGAACCGATATCCCTCCCCGCGCACCAACGCGAGGATCTTTGCAGCCACCTGCTCTACCTCGGAAAACATACTGTCTGCGCGGTGCAATGTTACAGACGAGCAATCTCCCTGCCACACACCACTTCCGCCAAAGAAGTTCTTTTCCAAATGCTGCAGAGCATTTTCAGGTTTACCGCTGTCAATGTATTCCACTTCACATACACTGCCATTATTTGCAGCAAGGCGAATCAGCTTGTCCCGCGTACGGATGCTTTGCCGGAATATTTCAAGATCGTTACCTTTTTCTCCCATCAGGGCAATCGTAACACTCTCGCCTCTTCGCAGCAGAATAGATATCAATTCTTCTTCCTGGGCAGTAAAGTAGGAAAAGCCGTCAAGATAAATACTTTTCCCATCGGCATAGCCCGACTCCTCCAGCTTTTCTACCAGCTTTGTCATCAGATCACGCCGGTCCTGTCCATCTCCGCGCAGACGAGCGAGATAGGCTGCATAGATAATGCTAAGGTCCTGCAGCTTGTCACCGGATATACCCTCCAGCACCGCCGACACTTCCCCCAACTGTTCCGGCAGAATACTACAGCTTTGCAATTCATCGCAAATAGCGACCAACTCAGACAAAAAAGCAGCCTTGCGTGACGGACGTGCATATACTTTAAGCACAGGCGCTGTTTCCTGCAGAGCCAGCTGCATCATAAGCAGTTTACCGCCGCCGTCCAGCGTACCGTCAGTCATGCCGCCGGTCACAGACAGCACGCGATTTGCCAGCAATCTGGGGCTGAGCACCTCTGCATGCCGCGAAACCCCGGCTCCGCACAGGCGGACAAGTTCCACCTCACTTTGATGGGACACATGCTCCGGCACAAGAAGGATCTGTTTCCCTTTGTCCGCGGCGCAGCGGATCTCATCAAGGATGCGCCGTGATTTTCCGGTATTCGCTCTGCCGATCAACAGCCGCATCTTTGCCATGTTGCCACTCTCCTTTTATAGTATCTTTTCAATGATATTATAGCAGAGGCAATGCGATCTTTTCAACACATGGCAAACAAAAATACGCTGCTCACAGGCATCCTGTCAGTTTCAGATGACATCTCGATCAATAGATACTAAGCAGGTAAAACACCAATTTTTACACTGTACTTATTTTAATAGGTATGATATAATTTTATGTTAAGAGACTGTTCTTACGAGGGTGGTGACCGGACATGCTGACTGTTCTGCGAAGAGAGGAAAAATATGCTTTAAGTCTTTCCGAGGCAATTTGTTACGCAAACCGTTTCTCAGGTATACTGGCTCCCGACCGTTTTTCCGCAAAAGGAAGCTATGCTGTCCGCTCTCTGTATTTTGACACATTAGACGATAAGGATTTTTTCGACAAGCTGACGGAGCAGAACATCCGAAGGAAGGTACGCCTGCGCATCTACAATCCCGCTGACACCACCGCAAAACTGGAACTGAAACAAAAGGAGAATGTATATCAGAAAAAACGTTCCCTTTCCATCCGCCGTGAGGATGTAACTGCGCTGATAGACGGAAATTTCTCGGTACTTCTCAACTATAAGGATCCCTTTGCGGATGAGATGTTCTGCATCATGACAAGCGAGTGCTATCTTCCAAAATCCATTGTAGAGTATGACCGCCGTGCGTTTATGGCAAAAGAAAACAATATCCGCATCACCTTTGACAGCCGGATCCGCGCCACCGAGAGCAGCTTCGATCTATTCTCACCAAACCTCCCCCTATACCCGGTCATCGACAGCAGCAAAACGATACTGGAACTGAAATACGACCGATTCATGCCGGGCTATATATCTGATATCGTTTCCCAAATCGACCGGCGCAGCTTCTCTGCCAGCAAATACTGCTTCAGCAGATCCATAGGGTATCCCCTTTCATTCTAAGAACGAGGTAAGAATTATGAATAAATATTTGTATGAGATCATCAACAGCGCCGGCAATCTCAGTGTTGAGGACATCCTTCTTCGCATCGGCATTTCCGCCGTACTGGGAATGATCGTATTTCTCTCCTACCGTCTGTCCCACTCCGGAACGGTATACAGCGCCAAATTCAATATCACTCTGCTGACTCTCACTGTACTTACTGCCACAGTTATGACTGTCATCGGCAACAATGTGGCACTGTCTTTAGGCATGGTGGGCGCGCTGTCCATCATTCGTTTCCGCACTTCTATCAAGGACAGCCGCGACACCGTCTACATCTTCTGGACGATCATCATTGGCATCTGCTGCGGTGTAGGTGACTTCGCTGTTGCATCTATCGGCAGCGGCATTGTATTCCTTGTTCTTCTTATGTTCGGTAGAATTAAAAACGAAAACCGCATGCTGCTCATCATCCGCGGTGAACGGGAGCGCGAAGACGATATCCGCCGTATTCTGTTTGACTATTTCCCCAAGCCCCCTGTTATGAAGGCACAGAACACCACCGATGAAACTGTTGAGTTCATCTTTGAGATCAACCGAAAAATGCTGGAAGCCGGAAAGACCAAGGAGCGCAAGAGCGCCATTGCCGCGGTTCGCCCCAGTTTCAGTATCACCGAGAAGCTTTATGAGCTGGGTGGGATCGAATACGTGAATATCGTCATGCAAAGCGACGAGATCTATTAAGGTGTTGAACTTTTATGAAATACAAACTTCTCGGCCTTGGTGCAGCGATCGCGCTGATCGTCTGCGCAGTGGTTGCCCAAAACTACGAGCCGCCGAAGAACAGATATCACCAGCATCTGGAGGCGCTCCCCAAGGAAGAGTGTACCGATCACGGTGAAGATCTGTTCTGCACCCATCTGCCCCTGATGAGCATCACCACAGATGCACCCATCCCTGAACCTTACCTCTATGACGCCGATGGAAATGTGGTATATACCGATAATGGACACGCCGCACGCAACGATGAGATGGTTTCCTCCCTCGTACAGTATTTTGACAGCGAAACAGAAAACAATCATCTCACCGACTCTCCCATCGTCAGCGAGCAAGCGCTGATCCGCATCAGGGGAAACACCTCCCGAGAATACGACAAACCTGGTTACCTGCTGAAATTCAAGGCGGAAGATCTGGTCACAAACCTGGATGTATCCTTCTCCGGTATGACACCCGACAATGAGTGGGCGCTCCACGGACCGTTTCTCGACAAGTCTTTGATCCGCAACTATCTCTGCTATAACCTTGCAGGTGAAATCATGGATTATGCTCCCAATGTACGCTTCTGTGAGCTGTTTCTGAACGGTGAGTATATGGGGCTTTATCTGATCATTGAAAAAGTTGGCTTTAACAAGGACGGCAGAATCGATATTACCAGATCGGATCCTAAACTTGCCAGTACTTCCTATATTCTTCAGGCCGACCGCGGTGCCACCAATTCCGTCTATGCCCTCAGCACCTTTGCCAACTACTCCTACCTGACAGCTCCCGTAGGAGGTCGTTCCGGTCAGTTGGAGATCGTGTACCCCGGCAAAACGCTGACAGAAGAACAATATGAATTTATCGCAAGCGATTTTTCTGAATTTGAAAAAGCGCTGTTTTCTTACGATTATGCGGACGCCAAGAAGGGTTATCGCAACTATATTGATACCGACTCCTTTGTGGACTACTTTCTTATCAACGAATTTACTCTGAACTACGACTCCATGCGCTTTTCCACCTATCTATACAAGGATATCGGTGAACCGCTGAAACTCTGCGTATGGGATTTCAACTCCGCCTTTGACTATTACGGCGTTTCAGTGGTATCCCCCGAGACCTTTGGACTGCACAATCGCCTGTGGTATCAGTATCTCTTCAAAGACGAGCAATTTGTGGATCAGGTCGTAGAGCGGTATTACGAGCTGCGAGAAGAGTATTTCAACGAGGAATATCTCTTCAATTACATTGATGAAACCCTTGCCTACCTTGGCCCTGCCATTGACCGAAACTTTGAGAAATGGGGTTACAGTTTCCAGAGCATGTACAACGGCGTTTCATATGACTACCTGTCCCCTGTGGAGCGAAACGTACGAAGCCACGAGGAAGCAATTGAACAGATCAAGAACACCATTTCCAGCCGCATCGTGCATATGGACAGCAACCTTGACCGCCTGTATTCCCTCTGCCACGAGTCGGTCAACAAAGCCTACAATCACGACAAGAAGGGATCCAAACGATGAAAAAATTCATTATCATTGCCTCCATTGTCGTGTTGTCCCTGTTTCTGTTTGACCATCTGTATTATTATGCCGGTGTGATCTATCTTCCCCACAGCGGCAACGCAGAATATTTCTGCAAGGCAGACGGGGATTCCCTCTACCTTGACAACGGCAGCGGATTTGAGAAATTTACGATCAAAGGTGTCAATCTCGGCAGCGGCAAACCCGGCTATTTCGGTACCGAAAACGCCATAACCAAAGAGGAGTATCTGACATGGTTCCACCAGATCCAGGATATGGGCGCCAACGTGATCCGCATCTACAGCCTGGCTGGCACCGATTTTTATGAAGCCTTCTACGAATACAATCTGGATAACCCCACCCCGCTGTATTTGATCCACGGTGTACAGGTAGACAGCTATTTGGTCAATTCCGTTTACAGCGCACTGGACGACGAATTCTACGACTCCTTTTGGGAGGATTGCCGCATGACCGTGGATACCATACACGGTCGTATCAAGCAAAATTCAGACACTGAACTGCTCCCTGTCCATTACCGCCGTGATATTTCTCCCTGGGTCTGCGGCTATATTCTCGGCATAGAGTGGGACAGCACACTGGTCACATACACCGACCACTCCTTTGCGCAGTTGGAACAATTCACCGGCACGTATTTCTACACTGAGAACGCCAGCAACTTTGAGATTTTCCTGGCACATATCAGCGAAGCAGTAGCAGCATACGAAACCGAAAAATACGGAGTGCAGCGGCCGATCGCTTTTTCGAACTGGGCGATCACCGACCCGCTGGATCATTCCGACGAGATCATGCTGCATTTTGAAAAATCCGCATCCATCGATGTAGAGCACATAAAGTGTACCGAGCAGTTTGCTCCCGGTCAGTTTGCCTCTTATCACATCTACCCCTATTATCCCGATTACTACGGATTCATGGACGATGAGTGTGCAAACACCTACCTTCAGTACCTGACCGATATCAACACCCACCACACCATTCCTGTGGTTATCACCGAATTCGGTGTTCCCTCTTCCCGCGGCATGGCTGCCCGTGATGAATTGGGTCGGAATCAGGGCGGATTGAGCGAAACAGAGCAGGGCGAAGCACTGATCGCCATGTATCGGGATATTGTCGCTTCCGGCTGCGCCGGTGCTGTTGTATTCTCCTGGCAGGATGAATGGTTCAAGCACTCCTGGAACACTATGAGCGCTGTAAATCTGGACTCCACCCCTTACTGGAGCGACTACCAGAGCGCCATGCAGTATTACGGCTTACTTTCCTTCGATCCCGGCGACGAAGCATGCATCTGCGCTGTAAACGGAAACCCGTCAGAATGGAACGAGGCCGCTGTTGTCTGCGATGACGGTGACCTTCGGCTCTCCGTGATGTACGATGAAAAATTCATCTATTTCTTGGTGGAGCGCGACGGATTCTCACTGCGCACAGACACGCTTTACATACCTGTCGACATCACCCCTAAAAGCGGCAGCACCTATGCCGAAAACCTGTCGCTTGAAATGAGCGAGGCGGCTGATTTCGTCATTGAGATCAACAGTTCGGATGAGAGCAGAGTCTGGGTGCAGGAGCGCTATGATATGATCGGCGCTCTCTTTTATGACAGGATCACACCGCAGAACATCTTCTCAAAAGTGTTCCCTGCAAAAGATTCCGCCACCTTTACCACGATCCGCATGCTGCTGCAGAACACACTGTACTACCGCAAGGTTACTGTTGACAGCACAGGAGAAAATGACATTCTCATTCCCTTTGAGGACTATAATGAACTGGATCCCATGGTATACCGCATAGAGGAAACCTATGAAACCGGTAAACTCACCTATGGAAACGCGGATCCCGAGAGCGAAAACTTCAACTCCCTGGCAGATTTCTGCGCCGGTATTGATTGTCTGGAAATCAGGATCCCATGGAGCCTTCTGAATGTTGCCGATCCCTCTCAAATGCGAATCCATGATGATTACTACGAACGTTACGGCGTGGAGTATCTTCGTGTCAGTTCAATGAATGTCGGTGTGGGTGACGGTTCCGGACGTATCAAAATGACATCATTTGACCTAACTCCCCTTGGCAAGAAGCCCTCTTATCACGAACGGTTGAAGGAATCTTATTATATTCTTCGATCCGAATGGCGCGAAAACTCAGCGGAGGATTGACCTATGACACTTTTTATACAATTCTATATTATCCTCTGTGTGGCTCTGGTTCTTTTCGATCTGGGATTCCTTGCCGTTAAGAATTTCAAGAACTATGAACTGTACCCCAGAAACACCGAGTTCGAGGCACAGCTTCGCAGGGAGATCGCGCAGCGTCGGGAAACAGGATCCTTTTCTCCTGATTTTGAGAAAAAATATCCTTCTATGCTGGCAAAAACAAAAAATCTGATCACACTGCAGACCGTTCTCGAGGAGATGAGCGATGCAGTCGATTGGTTCCGTCCCTCTATCTACGACCAGATCGATACTTATCTCAAAAAGACCGATTATGAACAGGCATACTACACTTACATCATCTCCACCCTGGACTACACTAACGACCCCATTTCCCCCGAGTATGCCGAGCGGTTTATGACATTTTTGGACAGCAAATCCCTATACACATTTTCCAACACCATGAATGCGCTGTACCGTTTCGGTCAAGTCAATCTCATGCTTCTTGCCATTGATAAAGCGGATGAGCGCGGAAAGTTTTATCACAAAAAACTTCTGACGGACGGCATTCTCTCCTCCCGGGTCGATCAGAACGAGCTCACCGATGCGCTCACAGCCCGCTTCACCCAATACAGTCCCCACATGCAGGACTGTCTGTTGGATATCTTCCGCATGGGGCGCGGTGATGCCTCCGAGTTGTGCATGAAATTGATGTGCAGCGAGGAAACTGACGAACAGGTCCGCTACTCCGCTATGCGCTACTTTGCCAAACACCCCAATGAGGAGGCCCGCGTTTTCTTCCTCAACATCCTGAACGATGGGCAAACCGGCTGGGTAGACCAAATGCTTGCTGTACAGGCTTTGAGCAGATACAGCGACCGCGAAGTCTATGAAGCTGTCAAAAGCAAGGCAACAAGTTATCACTGGCATGTAAGAACCAACGCAGTGGAATACCTCCACCGCCAAGGCATCAGCCGCGAGGAGATCACCGATATTCTGAGAACACAGGATAAATATGCCGGCGAAGCGCTTCTCTACCAGTACAGAGACGATCACGAGATGACTCTCTTTATGATCCAAACGATTCAGCAGATCGCCCAGGAAGCAGAGAAGGTAATAGCTGAGACTTCCCCAGAAACGACCGCACAGGAAGGAGCGACAGTATAATGTTTGATTTTATCTATGATATTTTCACTGCTGAAGCTGTCGTAACTCTTCTCAAATGGATGGAAGCGCTCTTCCTGATCTACCTGATCGGCTATGCCTCCTTTCTCTTTGCCTCTGTGATCGCGGGCAGTAATCAGCTCTTCGAGGATGTGAAAAAGAAACGGCTGAGAAACGAGATCCATCACGATTACTATGTGCCGGTCAGCATCGTTGTTCCGGCGTACAACGAAGAAGTCACTATCGTGGAGACCATCAACTCTCTGCTGAACCTTGATTACAAACTCTATGAGATCATCGTCGTCAACGACGGTTCCAAAGACAATACAGGTGATCTGGTCGCTGAAACCTTCGGTCTCTATCAGGTGAATCGACCCATTCGCCGCCAGGTGCCCTGTCAGGATGCCATAACGGTATACGAGGGAAAATGCGGCAGGAATGTCTCCGTTACACTGATCAATAAAAAGAACGGCGGTAAGGCGGATGCCATCAACATGGGTATCAACGCCTCCAAGTATCCCTACTTCACCTGCATGGACGCCGATTCCATCCTGCAGAAGGACTCCCTCTCCAAGATTGCCGCGCCTATTTTGGAAAATCAGGATGTAGTGGCCGTCGGCAGCATGATCCGCATCTCAAACGACTGCGAATTCAAGGACGGCGAACTGGTCAAAATGCGCCTGCCCAAAAAACTTCTCCCCGCCTTTCAGGTGCTGGAGTATGAGCGTTCCTTTCTTGCATCCCGCATTCTGCTGGATAAGTTCAACGCAAACCTCATTATCTCCGGCGCGTTCGGTCTCTTTAAAAAAGATGCCGTGATCAATGTAGGCGGTTATCATGTGGGCTGCATCGGTGAGGACATGGAGCTCATCATGAAGCTGCACTCCTACCACCGCGCCAACTCCATCCCCTACCGCATCAAGTACTCCTATGATGCGATCTGCTGGACACAGGCGCCTGAACGTCTGCAGGATCTTATGAAGCAGCGCAAACGCTGGCACATTGGACTGATGCAGAGTATGTTCGGACATGTTAGTGTGGCAAGCAAGCTCAGTTATCTCTACTACCTGCTCTACGAGCTGCTCTCCCCCATCATTGAACTGGCCGGTACAGCGATCACCCTGCTCGCCTATATGTTCGGACTTTTGAATCTGCCCTATATGCTGATCCTGTTTCTTGTGTACGCGGTCTTCGGTTCGCTGCTAACCGTTATCTCTTACCTCTCTCGCAATTTCCTCAGCGACACCCACCTTGGCTTCGGTGATGTGATCAAAGCATTTCTGCTTTGCATCCCTGAGAATATCGGTTTGCGCTTTATTATGGCGTGGACGCGCCTTTTTGCGATCCTGTTCTACCGGGGCAAGAAAACAAAGTGGGGTCAGATCAAGCGATATAAGATCCAATACGAGTCCGATAAGGCCTCTTGAACACACAATAAATACGGAGGATATAAACTTGATTTTCGCAATTATTCTGTTTGCGCTCACTTATGTGCTGATGCTCACACTTAGCAAGCACCGCACTTACATTGCGTTGGCATCCGGTCTGATCTTTGTGCTCAGCGGTATGCTGCCCATTCATGAGATCCTGCCCTCTTTGGATTTCAACGTTCTTATGATGATCGCAGGTACCATGGGTCTTGTGGCACTGTTCATCGAGTCCCAGATGCCCTCCCTGCTGGCTGATCTTATCATGGAAAAAGTTCCTAATGTTCAGATGGCAGCCGTGGCACTGGCTCTCTTTGCCGGCCTGATCTCCGCTTTTGTGGATAATGTTGCCACCGTTCTGATGATTGCCCCCGTTGCGCTGGAAATCTGCAAAAAGCTTAAAACCAATCCTATTCCCTTTATTATCGGTATTGCGGTGTCTTCCAATCTGCAGGGCGCCGCCACTCTCGTGGGCGACACTACCGCCATTATGCTCGGTTCTGCGCTGGATATGAGCTTTTTGGACTTCTTTGTCTATCAGGGAAAGCCCGGTATGTTCTTCATTGTGGAGGCCGGTGCCGTTCTGTCCGCGCTGATCCTTGCATGGATCTTCCGCAAGGAAAAGGGCGCTATCCCCAAAGCCGGCAGCCGTACCGTGGTAACCGACTATGTACCCAGTATTCTGCTGGTCGGCACCATTGTTCTTCTGATCATCGCTTCTTTCATCCCCAATAAGCCTGATGTGACCAATGGTCTTATCTGCTGTATCCTGATGGTGATCGGTCTTATCTACAATTTCATTCGTCAGAAAAAGTTCTCCGCCATTATCAACCCCATCAAGGAGATCGACTTCCAGACCATCGGTTTGCTGGTAGGTCTGTTCCTAATGATCGGCGGCATTGAGAACAAGGGTGTGATCGATGCGCTGGCCGATCTGCTCACCAAGATGGGTGATGGCAATGTCTTTCTGATGTACACCGTGATCGTGTGGGCATCTGTGGTGATTTCTGCTTTTATCGACAATATTCCCTATGTCGCAACAATGATCCCGGTGATCGCAAGTCTTGCTGCCAAGATGGGCTGTGATCCCACGCCACTCTACTTTGGTCTGCTCAGCGGTGCCACTCTCGGCGGCAACTGCACCCCTATCGGTGCTTCCGCAAACATTACCGGTATCGGCATTCTGCGCAAAGCCGGCTGCGATGTGAAAAACTCCGACTTCTTTAAAATCGGCATTCCCTTCACTCTCTCCGCTATTATCCCGGCATATATCCTGGTCTGGCTGTTCTTTGGCGTATAAATTTATAAAATGCACGGCACGGAAAGGTAACTTTCCGTGCCGTGTTTTCTTATACGCATACCAAAATGATCAGCATCGCAGCGGAAAAACAGACAGCCGCAGTGAGTCGAAGTTTTACCGGTTGTTCTTCCTCCTGTTTCCTGATACAGGAAAGCAATTTCTCGCGCGCTTCATTTACCGCCCGCTCAAAGCTCTCTCCTCCGGCAGGCAGCAGAGCCCCCAACGGGAAAAGAATTGCATCCAGCGATGGGGGAAGTGTTTCCGCCGTTCGTTCCCAGCAACAGCGGACGGTTCCTTTCCGCTGAGCCAGCAGTGTTTCAAGACTGTTCCAAAACTCAGCCGTCACTCCTTGTCCCAAGTCTGACTGCAGGATCTGCTCCAGCGGACGTCGGTATACGCAGATTCCGCACCGGAGAAGCGCAAGGTCATCTGCCAAAGCCTTCGCCAGCCGCATCCGATCCAAAGTATTTTTGCGTATCGCCAAAAACACACCGGCTGCGCTGAGTATCATCAAAAAGCAGCCAAACAGTTTCATGTCAGCGCCTCAACCTCGTATGTTCTGTTCCGTCCCGCGCCGCTGATCACTACGATTCGCCTGAATACACCGCAGGTAAGAAGCCGACTCAACACAGGCCGCACAGAAAGCTCTTTTTGTGACGCGGCATGTACTGTAGCAAACAATACAACACCGCAATTTGTCGCCACGCACAGTGCATCCACATCCTGCTCCAAAGCAATTTCATCTAAGGCGATCACCTGTGGTGTCATAGATCTCAACAACATAGGTACTGCCAGTTTTTTGGGACAGGAATCCAGAACATCTGTGAATTGCCCCACATCAAGCTGCGGCACCCCCCGATGCATCGCTGCGATCTCTCCTCTCTCATCCACAAGGGAGATTCGCATCGGTTCACTGCGCTCCGTTCCGTTGGAGGCAAGTCTCACAAGATCTCGCAGCAGTGTTGTTTTTCCGCCACCGGGCGGCGACAGGATAAGCGTACTGACCAATTTCCCGCTCTCTGTCAGTTTCGGGAGAAGAGGTCTTGCAATATCCTCCTGTTCCCGGGGGATGCGAATATTCAGTGAAGATAGATTTTCAATTCCGTCACACATCTCCCCATTGCAGCGCACCGAACCGCAAATACCGATGCGGTACCCGCCTTTCGCTGTAAGAAACCCCTGCCTCATAGTTTCATTTGCCGCATAGCGGGAATACTCACTGGCACGGTCCAGCACGTGCTCAAGATCTTCTCCGGTAACACGGGTGAGAGGAATCGCAAGTTCTCCTTCCGGCAGAGAAAGATGCACAGCCCGTCCCACTCTCAGGCGAAGTTCTTCTGCCTCACACATTTGTTTTATGCTGATATTCAATGCGGAAATGCTCAACCGCTCCGGAAGCAACGCACACGCCTTTTCATATTTTGCCGCAGCAACAGAACCCGACACTCCACCACCTCCTTTATGAAATTGTATGAGAAACCATGCCGCACTATGCAGCACGGATCGATATATCACAAAATATCCGTTTTGTGCATATCCCGTATCGGTTTGAATATAGATTTTGCTCCGTCACGGGCGTATAATAGCTTTGGGTAAATTATACAAATCACAATCACTTTTAGGAGGTTTTCTTATGAATCTGTTTGATTTGACCGGAAAGATCGCACTGGTCACCGGCGGCGCTCACTCTATCGGTTTTGCTATGGGCGTCGGACTTGCAAAGGCCGGTGCCACCGTTTGCTTCAACTGCTCCAACGAGGAGAGCCGCCAGCGCGGCGTAGCCGCCTATGCAGCTGAGGGCATCTCCGTTCACGGCTATGTGGCGGATGTTACCAAGGAAAACGAAATGCAGGCACTTGTCGCACGCATCCGCGAAGAAGTCGGTGTGATCGATATTCTGGTGAACAACGCAGGAATCATTAAGCGCATCCCCATGTGCGAAATGAGTGTAGAGGATTTCGAAAAGGTCATCGACGTTGACCTTGTGGCTCCCTTTATCTGCGCCAAGGCTGTTCTGCCCGGCATGATCGAAAAAGGTCACGGCAAGATCATCAACGTCTGCTCCATGATGAGCGAGCTGGGCAGAGAGACCGTGGCAGGTTACGCAGCAGCCAAGGGCGGCCTGAAGATGCTTACCCGCAATATCTGCTCTGAGTTCGGCGGTGCCAATATTCAGTGCAACGGCATCGGCCCCGGCTATATTGCCACCTCGCAGACTGCTCCCCTGCGCGAACGTCAGGCCGACGGCAGCCGCCACCCCTTCGATCAGTTTATCATTTCCAAGACTCCCGCAGGCCGTTGGGGAACCACCGACGATTTGGTCGGTCCCACTGTTTTCCTTGCCAGCGACGCTTCCAATTTTGTCAACGGTCATGTACTGTATGTTGACGGCGGTATTCTTGCCTACATCGGCAAGCAGCCCTGAGAACAGGAGTGTAATATGGATATTTTAACTCGTTTACATAATGCAGGCATTGTACCTGTTGTGGTACTGGACAGAGCAGAAGATGCCGTCCCCACTGCCAAAGCGCTGCTTGCAGGCGGTGTTGATGTGATGGAGATCACCTTCCGTACCGCCGCTGCCCCCGATGCTATCAAAGCTGTTGCCGACGAATGCCCCAATATGTTGGTTGGTGCAGGCACTATCATTACCCTTGAGCAGTGTAAAAAGGCGGTGGAGATGGGCGCAAAGTTCATTGTCTCTCCCGGTTTTGATCCCGATGTTGTGGCATGGTGTGTGGAGAACGGTATTGCCGTTACACCCGGCTGCGTGACACCCACGGAGATCATGTCTGCTATGAAGTTTGGTCTTCATGTTGTCAAGTTCTTCCCTGCCAATGTATATGGCGGCCTCACCGCCATGAAGGCACTGGCCGCCCCCTTCGGCGGCATTAAGTTCATTCCCACCGGCGGAGTGAGCGGTGAAAATGTAGGCGAATATCTCTCCCAGCCCTATGTACACGCTGTAGGCGGCAGCTGGGTCTGCACAAAGGCAGATATTGCCGCAGGTAATTTTGACAAGATCACCGCACTGTGCACTACTGCCCGCGCGGCAATGCCCAAGGCATAAGGAGGAACATAATGAAGGTATTAACGTTTGGTGAGATCATGCTGCGTCTGCGCGCTCCCGGACACGAGCGTCTGTTCCAAAGCAATATGCTGGAAGCGACATTCGGCGGCGGCGAAGCCAATGTAGCGGTCTCTCTCGCTAATTTCGGCATGGATGCCCAATTTTGCACCATGCTGCCGGATAATGCCATCGGCGATGAATGTATCCGTGAACTGCGCCGTTTCGGTGTGGATGTGAGCAAGGTGCGCCGGGGCAAGGGGCGCATGGGTATTTATTTCCTTGAAAACGGCGCCAACCAGCTGCCCAGCAAGGTCATCTACGACCGCGCCGACAGTGCGATCGCTCTCGCTGCTCCCGGTGATTTCAACTGGGACGAGGTATTCGAGGGTGTGGATTGGTTTCACATCACCGGAATCACTCCTGCGATCAGCGAAAGTGCTATGCACTTGAGTCTTGAAAGTGTAAAAGAGGCGAAAGCGCGGGGTATCACCGTGTCCTGTGACCTCAATTACCGAAAAAATCTGTGGAAGTACGGCAAGAAGGCCGAGGAAATAATGCGGGAACTTGCCAAATTTGTGGATGTAGCCATCGCCAATGAGGAGGATGTGCAAAAATCCCTCGGCATTACACTGGATGTGGATGTGGAGTCCGGTGAGCTTGACCGCGAAAAGTACAAGCTGCTGGGTGATAAGGTGCTGCAGGAGTATCCCCATATGCGCATGATTGCCATCACACTGCGCGAGAGCCACAGCGCAGATTGGAATGGCTGGGCCGCCTGCCTCAACGACCGCGAGCACTTCCATGTATCCAAGAAGTACGAAATTCGCGACATTATCGACCGCGTCGGCGGCGGCGACAGCTTTGCCGGCGGTTTGATTTATGGCTTAAACAATTACAAAACCAAAGAGCAGGCACTGGAGTTCGCTGTAGCCGCTTCCTGCCTGAAACACAGCATTATTGGCGATTTCAACCGTGTCAGTGTATCCGATGTAGAAAAGCTCGCCGGCGGTGACGGCACCGGACGCGTACAGCGCTGATCGGAGGACACTGCTATGGCTTTGGTAACAATGGATGCTCTGCTGCGCGATGCAAGAACAAAAGGCATAGGCGTTGGCGCATTCAATGTCGGTAACCTGGAGATGGTCAAAGGCGCCGTGCAGGCAGCCGAGGAGACCTGTACTCCCATCATTCTGCAGATCGCGGAGGTTCGGCTTGGCCACTCTCCCCTGCACCTGATCGGTCCCATGATGGTTCAGGCAGCAAGAGAAGCCAATGTTGATATCGCCGTACATTTTGACCACGGCAAAACCAAAGAAACGATCGCCAAGGCGCTGGAACTGGGCTTTACCTCTGTCATGTACGACGGCTCAGGCTTTCCGCTGGAGGAAAATATTGCCCGCACTCACGAGATTGTCGGCATGGCATATCCTTACGGTGCCACTGTGGAAGCGGAATTGGGCCGCGTGGGCGGCAGCGAGGACGGATCCGCAGGACACGCCACGTTGTACACCGATCCTGATGACGCGGTCACATTCTGCCGCAAAACCGGCATCGATGCGCTGGCGATCGCCATTGGCAATGCCCACGGAAACTATAAGCAGGCTCCCGCCCTTGCCTTCGATGTGCTTGATGATATTCGCAGACGGGTCGACATCCCGCTGGTGCTCCACGGCGGCAGCGGCATAACCGATGAAGAGTTTCAAAAGCTGATCCGCACCGGCATCACCAAGGTCAATATTGCCACAGCCAGCTTCAACGCAGTAACTAAATCTGTTAAAGAACACATTGGAGAGGACTGTTCTCACAGTTATTTTTCCATCAGTGAAGCGATGGTAAGAGGAACGTATGAAAATGTTCGTCATCACATTCGGGTATTCCGTTGTGAGACCTGAGGAAACGATATGAATAAAAACAGCTTTGCCAAGCGCCCGCCTATGGGCTGGAACAGCTACGATTACTATGACACCAATGTAACCGAAGCAGATGTTTTGAAAAATGCCGCATACATGGCGGAGCATCTGAAGCCATACGGCTGGGAGTATGTGGTGGTGGATATCCAGTGGTATGCCTACAACACCGCCACCATGCGCGACCGTTTCCAATACATCCCATTCGGGAAGAATGAGTTGGATGCATTTGGACGTTTTTTGCCCTGTCCCGATAAATTCCCATCTTCCGCAAACGGTCAGGGCTTCAAGCCACTTGCAGACAAGATCCACGCTATGGGTCTAAAGTTCGGCATCCACATCATGCGCGGTATCCCCCGCAGCGCAGCGGAGCAGCATCTGCCTATTTTGGGAAGTGACATTACTGCCGACATGGTAGCGGATCCATCCTCCATCTGCGGATGGAATCCGGATATGTACGGTATCCGCAATTGTGAGGCAGGACAGAAGTATTATGACTCTATCCTACAGCTCTACGCCTCCTGGGGCGTAGACTATATCAAGGTGGATGATATTTGCGCCACCGGCCCGCACCCTCGCTGCTATGGTCGCCGTCACGAGGTGGAAATGCTGCACAAGGCCATCGCAAAGTGTGGTAGAGACATCGTCTTAAGCCTTTCTCCCGGCCCAGCAGATGTGACGGAAAGCTGGCACTACAGCAAGTATGCTAATATGTGGCGCATCACTGATGACTTCTGGGACAATTGGGATACGCTGCTGGATATGTTCACTCGTTGCGAAAAATGGCAGGATCACGTCCGCCCCGGCTGCTGGCCGGATTGCGAT
>JAZLEB010000017.1:0-5032 GCA_045615065.1 Candidatus Pelethomonas sp.
TCATCGAAGGAACTGCCGACAACGAGATACCCATGCTTCTCAGCATAGGCACGGCAGATCTCCTGCTGATTCAGCAGGGAGTTCATCTCCCGGTCATCGTCGTTGGACAGTCTTGCATAGAGCCACACCCGCATCGTCATCTCACCTCACCCCGCTATGTAGTCACCATAGATCAGAGGTGCCAGCCGATCCCAGTCGAAATCGAGGTCAGCGTACTGCTCAGTCAGCTCACCGTTTTCATACACATCGATGTGGCTTCGGAAGGGCGCTTTGATTCGGATGTCCAGACTGATCTTCCCATCCGATTCATGGATGTATATCTTCTCCACCAGCATTCGCGGGTGGGCTTCAGACATTTTTCCTTCTGACAGGATATCGTCTATCATGCTGATATCCCGCTTCAGCTTGGACTGCCGCTCCCGCAGTACCGCGGAGATGTTCTGCAACTCCTCGATTTGCTTCTTCGCCGCGGCAATCTCCTCCTCTCGCTTTTGTATCATGCGGTCATACCGTTCGGCATTCGCCTTATCCCTGATTCGTTCCATCAGGATCACCTCCACTTCCTCCTCCAACACGAGGATGTGTTCACTCAGCTTTTTGATTTGCACTCCAGTCACCTCCGCCTTCGGTGTCCATCGGTCAATGAACTGTTCCAGTGCCGACCAGTTTTGCTCATACAGAAACTTCGTATTTTTTAGCTCCTCTATGATGAACTCATCCAGTATGGACTCATCCACTTGATGATCCGGACAATGCTCCTTGCCATAGCGGTGGTAGGTGCTGCATACATACATGACCCGCTCGCTCTCTTTCAGTTTGACACGCTTTCCGGTCATGGCTCTGCCGCAGTCCTCACAGTACAGCATACCGCTGTAGTGTAGGATCTTGCGATCTGTTCCCGCCCGAACATTCCGTTCCTTTCGCTGTGCCAGCATCGTCTGCGCCTGCTGCCACAGTTCGTGAGTCACGATGGGCGGGAAGTAATTCTCGTGGCGGAACTGCTCCTCCGGTTCGGTGAAGCGGAAGGTTTTGTTGATTTTGTTCCGCTCACTCTTATGACAGATGAGCGTCCCGATGTAGCTTTCGTCCTGCAAGATCCTGCTCACCATGGTAGCATCCCACAGGTATTTCTTCTTGATGGAATTATAGGTATTCGGCATCCGTTTGTTCAGCAGTGCGAGCTGCATCAATGCCGGGGTCTTGCACTTCTGTTCGTTAAGCATCCTGGCAATCGCCTTCATACCACCGCCACCCACATAGCTGGTGAAGATCAGGCGAACCGTCTCAGCCGCTTCCTCTACGATGACCACCTTGCGGGTGTTCTTATCCTTGAAGTATCCGAAGGGCGGGATGATGACAATGCCCTCCTTCTGCTTCTGGCGATAGCCGGTGCGAACTCTGCGACTGCCGTCACGGGCGTAGAAATCATTCACCAGACCTTTAAATCCGATGATGAGGTCATCGTTCTCGTTGAAGGTATCAATGTTCTCCGTTGCCGAGATGACACGAACATCATGCTCCCGCAGGTAGTCAATGAACAGTGCGGTCTGGGTTCGGTGTCGCCCGAGGCGGGACAGGTCTTTCACGATGATGGCTTCGATCTTTCCCGCTTCCACCACCTCGTAGATCTTCTCGATGCCCTCACGGTTGAAGTGCATACCGCTGACATTGTCATCGAAGGATTCCCCCACCACTTCGTGTCCACTGGAGACGGCGTATTCATATATGATTTTCCTCTGGTTGGTGAGGGAGTTCAGTTCCTCGTCCTCATCACGGGACAAGCGGTAATACAGCCAGACTTTCATGCCTTCCTCCTTTCCGCTATGGTGTAACCTTTGGTACGACACACCATAGCACACAACTTTTCGAATAGCTATCCCAAGAACTCAAGCGCAGTGAGAATCTACCTTATCAACAAAACTCTCCTGCCGCTGTGTATACGGATGGTCCACCGCCAGATAGTCGTGTACCATCATTTTCAGAAACTCATTGAACTGATCGTCCGTACCGATGTAGGTAAACGATACTTCCGCAATATTGTTCTTTCGCTTCTTGCTCATGCAATCTCCCCTTTCCAAAATCACATACTCTGCTGCATCGAGTAGGTCGGCTCATCCTCGTGGTCGTCCTCCTTATGTCCCATAGCGATGCGCTTGTCCAACTCGCTCAGCCATGTCTTGCGGTCTTTGTGATGGCGCGAGCTGCCATCGATCACCGGAGCATGAGGCTGAGCTTGTTCCATCCGTCGACCGAGGTGAACCACAGAAGAAACAATGCTGCCAGCATCCACACCACGGTCAGCACTGTGGGCCACTCCCATTCTGGCAGGTACAGTCTGGGCAGTCTGAACCTTGGAAGAGAGAAATGCTTCTCTTTCTTCTTCCCAGCCTGTTCGACCATCGCATCCAGATGCTGTATCGATTTCAGCAGCTCCTCCATCTGTGTTCTGGTCGGATAGGAAGACCGGGCTTCGGATAATTCCTTCAGATACTTCTCCTGCCATGCGCACCTGCACTCCAGTCGCTCCAACTGCCGAGTCAATTTCTCCAGTTCTTCCGGCATCGAACACTGCACCACAATAGACGGTAGAGTTTGAGATTGCTCCGGGTTCGTCTGCTCGGGACGGTTCTTCGCCATGAGTTCTTCCATAGATAATTTTTGTTCGTGATGAAAATTCAAGTTCCATCATCTCCTTCAAGTATTTCTCACCGAACAGCTTGCGGTCGCGGCACTGCCAACCGTCCGGCGTTGTGTAGGTAATGTTTTTCCGATTCGGTTCCCAGCGAACCTTGTAACCTCTGCCCTCCATCTGAGCAATGAATTGCTCCCGACTCCCTGCTCGACGCATACAGTCGTTGATGACATTCATGAGCTGAAGTTTCTTGCTCTCGCCCTTGGCGGCGGAGCGGTATTCTCTTGCGCTCATACTGTTGCTTCGCTTCTGCGGAGACGACAGCACGGAGAAGCCATGCTTCATGCAGAGCTCGTCCGAAATTTTTCGGAGATGCTTCAGCGTCTCCGGGCCTTGCCGAAGCATCTTCCCAGTCTCGTGGCACACAGCGTTAACGATGAAGTGCGAATGGATATGAGCGGCATCGAGGTGCGTGCTGATCAGCACCTCGCTGTCCGGCCATGCACGGGCAGCGAACTCCTTCGCCAGTTCGTGCGCCTGCCGGGGTGTGATGTTCTCCTTGGGCGAGAACGACTGCGTGTAGTGATAAAATCAGAGGGGACTTTCCTTGTGGTACATCTCTCTTGTTGTAAGGAACTCTCGGTAGACAGAGCGGGGCGTACAGTTCTGTCCACTGACCAACTGACGCTCACCGTCCTCCATAGTCTTGTCCTCCCGCTCCACATATTGCGTGACCTTGCAGAGAGCCGTCTTGCTCTGGCTCTTGTACCGAATGAAATTTACAGTTGCCATATCATCGCCGCTCCTGTTCCGCCAACTCACAGAGAGCGGCGTAGTTCTTCTCCAGTGCTGACTCCGTTCCACCGAGATTGACGACCTGGATGTTTCCTTCGTGGGCGAGAATGGTGAGCTGATTGAGGTTTCGTCCGATGGCCTTCAGCTCACGGGTGTGCTCCTGTAGTCCGTCCACCACCGTCACCCTGTGCCGCAGGGCGGTGGAGCGAATATAAGCGCCGACCGTCATATGTACCTTGTTTGCCTTGGCGACAATGCTGTCGTACTCACCCGGAGTGACTCGGAAAGTGATTCGGATATCCTTGTTTTGCTTCATGTATGTACCTCCCAAAAATAAATTTCCCCTGTCCCCTCGGAGAGCTGGGGGTTCCTCAAAGGGGGACTGGTCCCCCTTTGAAGTTGCGCCGCCGGAAGGCGGTCATAGCGTTTCCGCAGAAACGCTCGCAACTTGGGAGTGTGGGGCATCGCCCCGCCTATTGTGCCTGACCGACAATGTCGGACAGGCGCTCTGCTAGCCGTCGTCCGAGCGGACGACGTATCACTCGCTTCCCCGCAAGCGGAAAAGCTCATTCTCTTTGTCGCTCGTCCTCTTCCCACCGAACCCGCTCCGCTGGGCTTCGGCGGGAGCCCTGCGTAAGGGAGGAACTTTCGCCGTTTCCCCCGTGGGTGTTTCATCTCAAACTGCGGCTTCGCTGTCCCTGCCCCACAGCGGCGCAAATTCGGCGCTTCTGCCGCCGCGGGTGTTTCCTCATTCTCGCCGGGAAAGGCGCACGCAACGCCTCACAGCGGCAAACAGAGGGCAACGGGGTCGATAGGAACGATTTCTCCGGCACTGGAAAAATCGACACTTTCGGCACGCTTCAGCTCGATGAGCCGCTTCCCGTTGCTTCGGTAAACACGAGCAGTAATACCGATTCTGCTTAGAGCCGCAATGCATCCCGAGATCTGACGGGCTGCCTTCTTCGGTGTGATACCCACCGTTCCGTTAGGGTCGATTTCGTTTGAGAACTCCGTGGGAGTGCCGATATACTCACAGCGGTTCGTCATAAATTCAGAGATAGTGAAAACGATGTTGCCACCCGGATGCTCACGACTGTCGCAGAGTAATTGCCACACATTATCCTCGTTCCGCTCCAGCTCCATCTCGCGATACTCGATATCACGACCGATGCAGTACAGAATCGCTCGGCCGCTGCCACGCTTATCCTCCACCAGAGTGAAGCTTGAATCTACCGCACCGCTGATCGCAGTGGTACCGGAGATGCGGTTGAATACATCGTCGTCCCCCTGCTTGCGCAGATGATGGATCAGCAAGATTGCTGTTCCGTGTTGATCTGCGATTCGCTTCAGCAGCGACAGGTCGCGGTAATCGTTGGCGTAAGCATTGTCGTTTTTCACTCGTCTGATTTTTTGCAGTGTGTCGATGATGATGAGAACTGTGTCGGGATACTCCGCAAGGAACTGCGGGAGCTGTTCCTCCAGACCGTTTTCCAGAATGCTGCTCTCCGTGCAGAAGCGGACATTGGGCGGAACATCATCCGTGATGCTGAGCAGACGATTCTGAATGCGGCGGACGGAATCTTCAAGGCAGAGATAGAGTGTCGT
>JAZLEB010000018.1:0-4453 GCA_045615065.1 Candidatus Pelethomonas sp.
CTTCGTCGCGACAGCCTGCGGCCCTGGTCGCAATCATAGATTGCTCCCCGCTTTGGCTACAAACAGTCCACCGGACTGTTTGCTTTACGCGTCGCGCCCTCGTCAGAGGGAGCCTTGCGGACTGCGGTGCGAACAGCTCGATAAACTCCAATTTATCTTTCCCATACATAAACAGGAAGTGCTGTAAAACACAGCACTTCCTGTTGCGTATTACGCCCAGTTGGAGAAAAAACCTTCTCCGGTATTCACATTGTAGATACCATATCCGGTCAGCGTATCCAACTCTCCGGTGCGCCACAAATAAGCATCTGGCCACCAGTTAATGAAATCCTCATTCAATTCCTCTACGGGTGTTCCAGGAAGATAGAAGATAAACTCCACACCCCCGGCAATGCCGTAAGGCTCGGCTGTTACATATCGGATTCCTTCCTCCTCACCGATCTGCTCTCTGCCGATGTCGGTGTCATAGACCAGCTCCTCCAGACGCATGTAGTACGAGTAGTCATTGAGCTTCATCATAGAGCCGAACCGTCCGGAGAAGTTGCAGTAATAGACTGTTCCGTTGGGATATCCCTCGCCGTTCTCGCCCATGTTGGAATCATGGTACTGTCCCTCAAAGGTGCCGTCCAGATTCAGTGTCAGCGTTGTGCCCCACGCGCCAGCGCCGCTGGCAAACAGCATTTCCATGGGGAACGAATTCTGAAGCATCTTCTGATAGGAAGCAATTTCCTTGGTTTCCGGATCAAGGCCAAACATCTGCCAGAATTCCGCGGTCTGCTTGTCGCCGAGGAAGTAGCCGCCGTAGGAGCCGAAAACGATGCTGTCGCAGCCGTCACAGCCTTTGAAGAGAACCATCGTTTCCCCGTTGTCCATCTCAATGGTCAGCTTTGCGCCATAGCCGCAGGCACCCACAAAGCCGAACTTCGCGCCCTTGAGGATCTCACGCAGCCGGGGCAGATCCTCCTCCGCGGCATAAAGGGGTTGATACAGCCAGTTGCATTCCAAAGTGGCTTTAACGATCTTGCCATCGATATCAGCAGGCGAAGCGAAGCGATACTCACAGCGGCTGCGAGCAAGGTCAATCACCGTCTGCGGCACGCCATTGAACTCCGAATACAGAACCGAGTTGCCATTATAGTTCAGTGTTGCAGTGATGCCATAGCCATCTTTGATCTCCGCCATCGGCTCGGACAGGATCTGCTCCACTTCTTTTTCTGTCAACGGAATGCGCTCACAGATCTCACCGTACAGTTCGGAAATCCGATAGACCTCCAGATACGGCTCGGGTGTCGCACCAACGGAAATGCCGCGGGAAACCGCATCCAGAATATACGATCTGCCGTTGGTACTCTCCACATAGCGGCAGCACACGCCGTCCAGCGGTGTGGTGGATTCGTTAGGCTGGATCAGGATCAGACTGGAACGGGAGAAATGCGTCACGCGGCTATGTTCCAACAGCAATCCTGCATCCGGTGTACGTCCATTAAAAATATCCTCTTCTACCGCTTCAGCATCTTCCGGGCGATAAAGGAACTGGTTTCCGTCGTTGGTCTCCATGCTGTAGAGACCATAGAAGCCACTGTTCTCAAAGTCTCCCGTATATTCACCCGCAATATAGGAAATCGTTCCATCCTCGCTGACACGTCCCATAAAGCGATAGTCGTCCAACAGGTACTCATACTCAGACAGAATACGGCTCATCTCATCCTCGTCCATGTGGACAAAGTCATGATCCGTCACCGTTAGTTCCAAACAGCATACCAAATCATCCAGCGTACCCGGCATCCCCAGCGATGGCTCGTAGATAGCATAATCCCATTCAATGATGTCCAGTTCGGTATCGATAGGATCTTCCTTTTGTGAGCCATCGTCAGAATCATTAGAATGATCTTCTGTCGAATTGTTTTCGCCGTTCGTATTATTCTGTTCCCCGGCATTGGGCAAAACAATGTCATTATCCTCATGTGGAACCGTGCACATCGTACAGCACAGCACCACCGAGAGCAGCAGCGCGATCACCGCCGCGAAACGGAATGTGCGCCCCTTCGCAAGCTGCGTGACCCGCTCTTTCAGCAGTTTTTTGCTGCCGCCCATGGTGGACAGGCAGACCAGCCGTCCGGTATCGCGCTTTACGCCTTGCGATGCCAGCGTAATGAGCGCCATACCGTAGCTCTCACGCTCGTCTTTGCACATACCTCGCGTGGCGGCCGCGTCGCAGGCAGTTTCGCAATCGCTGCGAAACTGCTCCGAGCAGTACCAGACCAACGGATGGAACCAGTACAGTGCCAGCAGAAATCCCCGAACCGCACTCCAGATATGGTCAAGCCGCTTGTAATGGGTCATTTCATGGCGCAGTGTCATGTTAAGAACACTGTCACTGACAAGTGCCTGTTCATTCACATAGATCCTTGGCCGAAGTACACCCGCAAGGCAAGGGCTGGGTAAGCCCTTAACCAAATACACAGAAAGCTTTCCTGTTTTACCAAGTGGCTCTGCCAGCCGCTTCACACCGGAATAAAAGCGGATATTCTGATACAGAATGATTCCACCGGTGATCAACGCGCCGATCAGCCAAAGCACAAACAAGATGGTCGCCAGTGAGATCTCAGGTACGGATACAACATTCTGTACCGGTGCACTGCTCTGTACTGTGTTTTGTACTGCGTTCTGTACCGCACTATGCACCGCGTTCTGCACATCGGTTCCTGTCTCCGGCATACCGATACCGCTTCCCAGCCAACCGGAAGGTGTGATCTGTGCAACCGGTCGGCTCACTGCGCTCTCAACACCCTGCGCTACAGGCTGCACAGGTGCCATAACACTCAGCGAGCTCTCCCATTCAAAGGGCAGCAGCAGCCGCAGCGCGGGAATCGCCCAAAGAGCGCACCGGATCCGGGCAGATACAAAACGCTTTAAAAGCGGACGCAGAAGAATCAAGGCCAACATCAGCGCTGTTGCCTGAATCAGGATCGTAACCATCATTTCACTTTCCTCCCTTCAGGATCGCGATCAGTTCCTCCCGCTCCTCATCGCTCAAAGGCGAAGCATTTACCGCGCATTGGATCATCAACAGCTTTTCACCGCCGTAGACCCGTCCCAGCAGGTCATTGGTTTCCTGCTGCACCGCTTCCTCCCGGTCAAGGACCGCGCTGTAGCGGATCGGACGGCCGTCACGGATCTTCACCGCCCCCTTCGCCTCCATACGTTTAAGGAAGGAGATCACTGAGTGGACGCTCCACGCGTCCTGCAAATCATCCAATATTTCCCGCACACTCATTGCCTCTCCGCCGCGCCAAAGGCTTTGCATAATGCGCCACTCGGTATCAGAGAGGACAGGAGTTTCCTTTTTCATGCAATATCACCTCGAATAGATTCCAAACGCACAGTTAAGCATTTGTCTAATTTAAATTTAGCACTGTACAATTGAGTTGTCAAGCATTATTTAGGCAATTGTCTAACTTTGTTGTCCTATTGCCGAAGTAGTGAAAATATGATACAATAATCACACTTCAACACTTCTCCTGAAAGGAGGCGAGGGCAATGTCCACCGAGAGAAGATCAATCCTCATTAACAGCTTTGTTTTTGAGACCACAGAAGTTCCGAAGTCGTACGGAACACTGATTCCCCTCGGTCAATTCATCAACGAGGTCGACCAGGGGCACCATCAGCCTTTCATGGGATCCGGATATCTGGTACTGAACAATAAGTTCATCGAGGGGTCTGAGAAATGGGTCAGCGAACGATTTGTCCCCCTCGAACTTGGCTATACCCTTGAGGAACTGTGCCACGAGATTCCCGAACTGCAGGTTTTTTGGTTTTCAGCAACAGATTTGCTTTTCTAAACTCACTGAATATTTTCATAAAAAGGCAGAAAGACCGATACTCACTTGATGTGAGTATCGGTCTTTTTTATCATGCGCTTTAGGGGACTGTATCTTAGTACATACCGCCCATGCCGCCCATATCGCCGCCCATAGGTGCGGGAGGCTCGGGCTTATCGGCGACCAGGGACTCGGTGGTCAGCACCATGGAAGCAACGCTTGCTGCGTTCTCCAGTGCGGAGCGGGTAACCTTGGCGGGATCAACAATGCCAGAAGCCACCATATCGCAGTACACTTCCTTGTAAGCATCGAAACCGTAGCCGGGCTTCTTGGAGCTTCTGACCTTCTCCAGGATCACGCTGCCGTCCAGACCTGCGTTGGCAGCGATCTGACGGATGGGAGCCTCCAGAGCCTTGGCAATGATCTGAACACCGGTCTTCTCATCGCCCTCCACCTTCTTGAGCAGAGCCTCAACAGCGGGGATAGCATTGACGAACACGGTACCGCCGCCTGCGACGATGCCTTCCTCAACAGCAGCCTTGGTTGCGTTGAGAGCATCCTCGATGCGCAGCTTCTTCTCCTTCATCTCGGTCTCGGTAGCAGCACCGACCTTGATGACGGCAACACCGCC
>JAZLEB010000019.1:0-3134 GCA_045615065.1 Candidatus Pelethomonas sp.
ACGCGCAGGGGCTCCTTGCGGGCCTTGTTGGCGTTCTTGACGATACCGATAGCGCCCTCAGCGGCGGCAAAGGACTCGTGACCGGCAAGGAAAGCAAAGCACTTGCTCTCGTCGCTCAGCAGCATGGCGCCCAGATTGCCGTGGCCCAGACCGACCTTGCGGTCCTCGGCGACGGAGCCGTCGATACAGAAGGCCTGCAGACCCTCACCGATAGCCTTGGCAGCCTCGGCAGCGTTTGCAACATTCTTCTTGATGGCGATGGCAGCGCCCATGCAGTATGCCCAGCAGACATTCTCGAAGCAGATGGGCTGGATGCTCTTGACAGTTTCGTAGGGATCAAAGCCCTTCTCCTGGCAGATGGCGCGGCACTCCTCGATATCCTTGATGCCGTACTGAGCGAGGACGGCGTTGATCTTACCGATTCTTCTTTCGTAGCTTTCAAACAGAGCCATTATCTTGTCCTCCTCTCAATTACTCGTGACGGGGATCGATGTACTTCACAGCAGCATCGAACTGACCGTAGTGACCCTTTGCCTTCTCCAAAGCGGTGTTGGCATCATCACCCTTCTTGATGAAGTCCATCATCTTGCCCAGATTGACGAACTCGTAGCCGATGACTTCGTCCGCTGCGTTCAGAGCCATACGGGTGCAGTAACCCTCGGCCATCTCCAGATAGCGGGGACCCTTGGCGTTGGTAGCGAACATGGTACCAACCTGAGAGCGCAGGCCCTTGCCCAAATCCTCCAGAGAGGCGCCCACTGCCAGACCGTCCTCAGAGAAAGCGGACTGGGTGCGGCCGTAAACGATCTGCAGGAACAGCTCGCGCATAGCGGTGTTGATAGCATCGCACACCAGGTCGGTGTTCAGTGCCTCCAGCAGAGTCTTGCCGATGAGGATCTCGCTGGCCATAGCGGCGGAGTGAGTCATGCCGGAGCAGCCCAGAGTCTCGACCAGAGCCTCCTCAATGATGCCTTCCTTAACATTGAGGGTCAGCTTGCAGGCACCCTGCTGGGGAGCGCACCAACCCACACCGTGGGTGAAGCCGCTGATATCGCTGATCTGCTTGGCCTGGACCCACTTGCCCTCCTCGGGAATGGGAGCAGGACCGTGATATGCGCCCTTGGCGACAGAGCACATGTGCTGCACTTCGGTAGAATAAATCATGGCGAAATTTCCTTTCCTGTATTGCAAACGCTCCGCCGAAAAGCGGTAACGCTTGATTGTGTGGTCGACAGTCCACAAACTGTCACTTTAAATTATAGGGAAAGCGGGTGCCATTGTCAAGAAGATGGGGGTGCAATCCTGTATAAAAATGCCGTATTTTCGCTGAAAAAGTTTATCCAAAACAGGAAAAGTGTTAATTTTGCACAAAAACGGGGCAGCGACGGACGGCTGCTGTGTGATAAAAGTTTTTCGAACAGGGAAAAGAGGGTGGAAATTCCGGTTTTCTATAAAAAAGAGAATAAAAATGAAAATTTTGCTTTACAATGGTTGTGTCTTGTGATATAGTAACCCAGTACGCAGACGAGCAGTTTGCGTAAATTGAGTTCCCATACTTCGCCTTGGGCGACACCTGCCTCCGCGCAGTATGAGGAGAATTTTATGAAAGGTGGATTTTTCACATGATGCTGAAAGACCAGAAGACCTCTATCATTGAGGCAAACCGTACCCATGCTACCGATACCGGTTCCCCCGAGGTTCAGGTTGCTATCCTGACCGAGCGTATCAACCAGCTCACCGAGCACCTGAAGGAGCACAGCCACGACAACCACAGCCGCCGCGGTCTGTACAAGATGATCGGTAAGCGCCGCAGCCTGCTGGACTATCTGGCACGCAAGGACATCGAGCGCTATCGTGCCCTGATCGCTAAGCTGGGTATCCGTAAGTAAGTATAAACAACGGGGAGAAAGAATATCCTTTCTCCCCGTGTTTTGCTACTTTCCCCGCATCGTCAACAAGCACTTGAGAAGTATCAACCAAGGGAGCCTGCAACCTTTTTAGCAGTTGATCCTGTTTCCGAGAGTATGTTTCGGAGATAAGATCAAGTGCTAAAAAAGGTGGCTCCCAACGACAAGAATTCAAAAGAAAAGGAGTCTACTATGTCTACTATCATTACCAAGAAGCAGTTCCCCAACTACCGCAAGTATTCCATGGACCTGGCAGGCCGTCTTCTGACTCTGGAGGTCGGTAAGCTGGCTGAGCTGGCTAACGCCGCTGTTTTGGTCACCTACGGCGAGACCACTGTGCTGGTCACCGCTACCGCTGCTGCCCGTCCCCGCGACGGTATCGATTTCTTCCCCCTGAGTGTTGACTTCGAGGAGAAGATGTACGCCGTTGGCCGCATCCCCGGCAGCTTCATGCGCCGTGAGGGCCGCCCCGGCGAGAAGGGCATCCTGACCAGCCGTGTCATCGACCGCCCCATCCGTCCTCTGTTCCCCGGCGATTTCCGCAACGATGTTTCCATCATGGCTACTGTCATGAGCATGGATAATGACTGCTCCCCCGAGGTTGCCGCTCTGATTGGTACCTCCGCTGCCCTCGCTATCTCCGACATTCCCTGGAACGGCCCTGTTGGCGCTGTGAAGATGGGTCTGGTGAACGGTGAGCTGGTGGTGAATCCCACCGCTGAGCAGGACGCCAAGAGCGATATGGATGTTACCGTCGTCTCCACCGGCAAGAAGGTCGTCATGATTGAGGCCGGTGCCAACGAGGTTGACAACGATACCATGTTCGCTGCCATCAAGATGGCTCACGAGGAGAACCAGAAGCAGATCGCTCTCATCAACCAGATGGTCGCTGAGATCGGTAAGCCCAAGTTCGATTATCCCCACGCTGAGTTCAATCAGGAGCTGTTCGACGCTATCGTGGGCGAGTTCATGGACGAGGCAAAGGCCGCCATGGATACCGACGACAAGAATGTCCGCGAATCCCGCTGGAACGCCATGATCGACAAGTGGTTCGAGAAGTACGGCGAGACCTACCCCGAGCTGGATAAGTACCTCGAGGAGTTCACCTATAAGTTCCAGAAGAAGATCGTCAAGGCATGGCTGCTGGAAGGCCACCGCGTTGACGGCCGCGCCAAGAACGAGATCCGTCCTCTGGCCGCTGAGGTCGCTCTGCTGCCCCGCGTCCAC
>JAZLEB010000020.1:0-9208 GCA_045615065.1 Candidatus Pelethomonas sp.
TCTGTGGGGCAGGCGCATCGCGCCGCACTTGGGGCATGCGACCAGACCGGGAACCTCCAGCTTCCAGTGGGAGCTGCGGCGCTTGTCACGTCTTGCCTTAGAAACTTTACCCTTGGGGACTGCCATGATGACACCTCCTAAATATATCTTTACTCTTACTTGGGTTTACTGATCATTATCCTTGTTCAAAAGCTGCGCCAGCACTGCCAATCGGGGGTCCGTTGCCTTCTTACAGGTACAGCTCCCTTGGTTGAGATCGACACCGCAGCCGGGACACAGTCCCTTGCAATCTTCGGAACAAAGAGTCTTTGCATCCATCTCCAAAATAAACATCGTCTGCGCGAGGTCATAGAGGTCGATGGCACCGTCCTCCAACAGGAGGATCTCATCGTTGTCCTCGTCTTCCAGTTCGTCCGCCACCATGGTTTCATAGTGGATGCTCTTGGGAAGTTCAAATTCCTTCAAGCAGCGGTCACAAACTGCATCGAGGACGGTGGATGCGTCAAACTGAAGAAGGAGCATCCCCGCAACATTCCGTACATCGCCGGTTACCACAACCGAATTCTGAACGGGATATCTGCCGCCAAAGTCCACATCGGACAGATCCATTTCAAACTGAAAATCTATCCTCTCTCCGGGGGCGTTGATGATCTTTTTTACATTTAACAGCATAGTCCACCTCACAAAGACACAGGTAGTATTATAGCCGATAGTTTTCCAATTGTCAAACACTTTTTCTTAATTTTTCTTGCATTTTTTTGAGCGCATGGTACAATGGTCATACTAAGCCAATAAGGAGGGGTCTCCATGCGCGAACTGACCATTGGAAAAAACGATGCGGGTCAGCGATTGGACCGCTTTATCTCCAAATCTCTGCCTCTGCTCCCCCCTGCCCTGATGCAGAAATACATCCGCATCAAGCGCATCAAATGCAACGGCGCGCGCTGTGAGCGAAACCAGCGACTGAGCGAGGGTGACGTACTGCAGTTATATATTAATGATGAGTTTTTCGACCAGCCCCGGGAGGACAACATGTTCCTCACACTCTTTCAGCCCAAGCTGGACATCCTCTACGAGGACGAAAACCTTCTGCTGCTGGACAAGCGGCCGGGATTGGTGGTTCATGCCGACGAGACTGAGAAGGTCAACACGCTCATCAACCATGTGCAGGCCTATCTCTACCAGAAGCGCGAGTGGAATCCCCGCTGGGAGAACGCCTTCACCCCCGCGCTGTGCAACCGTATTGACCGCAACACCGGCGGTATCGTCATTGCCGCCAAAAACGCAGAGACACTTCGCATTATCAACGACAAGATCCGCGACCGGGAGATCACCAAAAAGTATCTTCTGATCACACTGGGGCAAGTAAAACCCGCCGAAGGTAAGATTGAATGTTTTCTGCTCAAGGACGAGGCAAAGAAGCTGGTGTCCGTCTACCACCACCCCGTCCCCGAAGGAAAAAGTGCGGTAACGCTGTACCGCACGATCAAGAGCAAGGGCGAGCTGAGTCTTGTTGAGGCAGAGCTTCTGACAGGCCGCACCCATCAGATCCGCGCATCCTTTGCCGATCTCGGCCATCCCCTGCTGGGCGACGGCAAATACGGCCGCGGCGATGTAAACCGCCGCTACGGTGAGACCCGGCAGGCACTGTACAGCTATTACCTCTCCTTTGATTTTACCACGGATGCGGGTATCCTTGAATATCTCAAGGGCAAAGAATTCAAAGCCGAGCAGGTACCCTTTGTGGATAAGTATTTTAAATAATGTAAGAGGAGTGCCTGCGGCACTCCTCTTACATTATTTTCTCCACAATTCCGACCGAATGTCCTCCACCTCAGGATACATGACAAACGCCGCCGATATTCCCATCTCCTGCGCAAGGCGAAGCTTTCGCCGCAGAGTATCCGCATCATCAAAGAGCACCATACTTGCCCCGCGATCCATGAAACGCACAAAGTATTTGGCGCACAAATCATCCGAAAAGAAAACTGTCGGTTCATCCGCCAGAAGCTTCTCCAGTTCCTCCCGCTGCATATTTCGCCCCTCTCCGCAGGGGCAGGGCAGCGGAAACTCCATACGAAGCCGCTGCAGATCCAGCGCAACACGATCGCCAAAGGTTCGCCGCGCTTCCTGCAGGCGGGCGCGTAGACTCCCACCTGATATTGCAGTGCAGATCAGCACCATCGCCTGCGGCACTTCGCAGCCGTAGCACTCCGGCACATACAAAAGCCTTCCTGTTTTTCGAAGATTCGCGCTCAGCATGCGAAGAAACGAGCAGCGGTCCTCATTCATCGGCTGTTCGAAATCCGCCAGTACAGCGCCGAACCCCCGCGCCTCACACTCTCTGCATACGGCGCCGCAGAGAGCGGAAACACTCTGTACAGGACAGCCTTCACCATCACTCAGCACCATGATACCGCCTCGGATCTTTGCCGGAAGCTCAGCGCAGGCAAGCATGCCGGTTTCGTCGATCCGGTACGCCACATGCGCCACACGAGCCGTACAACGCAGCGCTTCCTCCAGATGATCGGGTGTTACTGCCAAATAGACACGCATATCCATCGCCCCCTTGTGGAACATCATTACTTATGATATAGTAACAACAAGTATGCAACTATGGAGGATGCTATGCCTTTTTCCCTGATTCCCCACCGGGTCTATTCCAAATATTCCGACATCACTGCAGATATGCTCCGCAGCCGGGGCATTAAATTGCTTCTGTGTGATTTGGACTACACCCTCGCTCCCCGTTCCGTTTCTGTGCCGGACGAGCCCCTTCAGCGCTGGCTTAAAGAGATGGATGCCGCGGGTATTACCGTCATGATATTGTCCAACAACCGTTCCGGCAAGCGTGTAAACACCTTCTGCGCTCCGCTGGGCATCCCTTATGTGGGACACGCAGGCAAGCCCAGCCGACGCGGCTACCGCGAAGCAATGGATAAAGCCGGTGTCACCGCTGCTGAGACCGCAATGCTGGGAGACAAGCTGCTCACCGATGTGTTGGGTGCCAGACGAAGCGGCGTCCTCGCCCTGATGGTAGAGCCGCTGGGCGGTCCAGTTGGCACCTGGAACCATGTACTTCATCTTTTACAGCGCCCCTTTAAATTTATATCCAAAAGGAGATCTCACCATGAGCAGATTTGAGAAAATCAGAGAGCAGCTTTCCCGTTACGATTTGGATGCTATGATGATCACCGGCGGAGCAAACCGCCTGTATGCCACCGGATTCCCTTCCTCCGCAGGTCTTGTCCTGGTAACGAAGGACGGAAGCTATTTCTTCACCGACAGCCGCTATATCGAAGCGGCCACCAAGAGAATTGACGGCTGCGCGGTACGGGAGATCAACCGTGAAAATCCTATTCTCAAGCAGGTAACAGAGCTGATCGGACACCACGGCATTAAGCGTCTCGGCTATGAGGAGCAGTATATGACGGTGGCCGAGTTTGAAAACACCTGGAAGAAGAATCTCGCCTGCGAGCTTATCCCCTCCACCGCCCTGCTCACAGAACTCCGCTCTGTGAAGGACGAAAGCGAGGTGCAGCAGCTGATCGCCGCCCAGCGCATTGCTGAGCGCGCCCTGCAGGATGTACTGGACTTCATCAAAGCCGGACGTACCGAAAAAGAAATCTCCGCCTATCTGCAGTATAAAATGCTGTGCTACGGCAGTGAGCGCAACTCCTTCCCCCCTATCGTGGTCAGCGGTGCCAACAGCAGTCTTCCCCACGGTGTCCCCACCGACAAGGTCGTTGAAGCCGGTGATTTCCTGACCATGGACTTTGGCTGTGTTCTGAACGGCTACTGCTCCGACATGACCCGCACAGTAGCGATCGGTCATGTGACAGAGGAGATGGACAAAGTGTACCACACCGTACTGAACGCACAGCTGGCAGGTATTACCACTGCAAAAGCAGGCGTTACCGGCAGAGCCGTCCATGAGGCCGCAGCAAAAATCATTGGCGATGCCGGTTACGGCGCCTATTTCGGTCACGGCTTCGGTCACGGTTTGGGCATTGAGGTCCACGAACAGCCCGGTGCCAATCTGAACAATGACAAGCCGCTGCCTGCGGGCGCTGTGATTTCCGCCGAACCGGGCATCTACCTCCCCGGAAAGTTCGGTGTCCGAATCGAGGATGTGATCGTTATAGAAGAAAACGGCTGCCGCAATATCATGGAAGCACCCAAGAAACTCCTTATTCTGTAATTGAAAAAGTTCTCCACCATTCAGCCAAAAAAGTGTTGACAATCTTCCTCCCCTGTGGTATATTCTCTAATGTTCCGACGATGCGTCGGTCATATGGGGGTATAGCTCAGCTGGGAGAGCGCTTGAATGGCATTCAAGAGGTCAGCGGTTCGATCCCGCTTATCTCCACCAAAAACCGTTGAAACCGCAAGGTTTCAACGGTTTTTTTCGTAGCAAGCCGGCGCGTTGAATTCGTATGGAATACAGTAAAAAGCACGGTGTGTTGTTTGGGCTCAGTCCGAATATTATGTACATTTACTCTTGCCGCGGCACTCTCACAGAGCGCCGGATGTAAGCTGCCGTGCCATCGCCTGCGCCCACAGGATCCATTGGTTAGCTTCCGATTGGCGATTGATCGTCACCGCTGCGTGAACCACCCGATTTCCCTCACGCATCAGTACGTTCAGTATGCCGTGTGCATTATAGTAAACGCGAATACTGTCCACACCAAGATCCGGCGCGTCCAGCTCCTCAAACCACTCACTGCGATAGCGGGTAGAATCATACACATAGTAATCCCTCTCCAACCCGCGGGCGATCCACTCCGCCTTGGTTTCGTAGTAGGTCAGGCGAAGAATGCAGAAATAGGTTTCGCCGTCCGCGGTCGTCACATTGCAGCTTTCATTCCACTCGATACTTTGCGAAACAGCAGTCTCCACGGTTTTATAGGTTCCGTAGTCCAGCCATACATTGTCATCGGTTACTGTGCTGCCGGGAAATACATCCGACACTGTCGCAAAGGGCGGATCGCCCGGATACTCCGCATTAGGAATCTCTGTAGTCGCACAGGTAAGTGCAGACAGAAGACCGATGGCAACACCAAGAGCAAGCAGAAACGGCAGCGCCCGCGTGGCATAACTGAGAGGTGCGGTTCTCTTCCATTCCACGCGGCGGTTCAGACTGTCACCGCTCAAAAGCCGCTTTTCATACCAACGGTAGCGGATCAGCCGGAGCAGGTTTGTGAGCCATGCATCCAGTATTGAGCCGTGAACGCAAAGCAGAAACATTACCCCGACAGACGCGGCAATGCGAAAACCGTACCGCAGTGCGCTATGCGCGAAAAACACCCAAAACAGCGCCATCAGAACTGCATAGATAAACGATCCGCGATGTTTCTTTTTCAGCAAGCCAATAGTGATGGCATGGGTCTCGCTCTCCGTATTCAGCTCCGGTGCATCACTCTCCCTGGAGCGGTATACCCGAAAGTCACCGTAACGGAGCAGATATTCCCAGCCCATAGCCTCATATAGCTCCAGTTCTTCGTCTGTCAATTCATCTCCACTGTCTAAGAAGCGGGGTTTTCGCTTTTGTGCCACATCCAAGCGGTAACGCACTTTTCGGGGCGATCGCCGCTCAAAGGAAAACACACCGCAAAACACCCCGTCCTCCGCAAGGAACAGCCCCTCCGCCGCCTTGTCCTCCAACCAGCTTTGGATACCCTCCACATCACAGGAGTCGCAGGGACAAATCCGGTATACAAATTTAGTTGTCGTTTCACTCATGACAGCCAGCCTCCTTTCGCCCGCTCAGCATCCTCAATGCACTGCCGCAGCCGCTTCAGTTCTTCGCGGTAAGCCGCGCGTCCCCTCTCTGTGATCTGATAGGTGCGCTTGCGCCCCTCCACAGAGATCTCCTCAATATACTTTTCCTTCTCAAACTTGCCTAAAATAGTATACAAAGTCGCCGGTCCGATCCGCAGCCTGCCGGCAGTGCAGCACTCGATCTCACCGGCAATGTCGATACCGCACATAGGTCCACCGCCAAATGCCATCAGAACATAGAACATCGCTTCAGTCAAACTGTCCATTGCCTTTTTGGGCATACTGTCACCTCCAATATCGTTATTTGATATCGTATAACGATATTATATGCAGCAACTGCAGCATTGTCAAGTAATTATTGGTTTTCGTCCGCGTATTGTAACAACACGGCGTGATCCAAACATTTTACAAAAAAATATATAACCATGCACACAAACGGCACAAAATACGCATTTTTTCTGTCAATTTTGTTCAAGTTTTCCACAATTTAGATTGCCTTTCCGTTCCCTCTGTGTTATAATCTGCCAGTGCGTATTTCTGTGCGTAACAGAACCAAATCAAAAAGGAGAAAATGTATGAAGCAACTTGCAAAACGCGGTTTGGCAATGCTTACGGCATTTGTACTGGTCATCAGTCTCATGCCCGCAATGCATCATCACACCGCACATGCTGCAGGTAACGAAGTAGAGTATGTTTACAGTTCTGACGGTAAGTACATCTACAACTGGGGTACCCGCGGCGACACAGCAACTTTCCTCTCACCCAAAGCAGAGGAATTCTACACCGGCAACTACATCTACGATGTATTGTCTGCTACTCCCGGCGGCACCTCCGCCTCCACCGCACCAAACAGTGCTCTGTATGATGCGCTGCAGGAACTGATGTCGTCCAAGCAGACCTATCAGACCAGCTATGACGCAACCAGAGACTTGTATCGGTACACCGACTGCGAAGGAAGCGCCAAGGTCTCCGACAAGATCTCGTGCTTCTATTCCGGTGCGCCCATCGGTCCCGACTGGGACGGCGGCAACACCTGGAACCGTGAGCACACCTGGCCCAACAGCAAGGGTGACGCTTCCGGCAACGGCGAGAACGACATCATGATGCTTCGCCCCGCTTCCATGGTTGCAAACAGCAGCCGAGGGAACAAAGCATACGGCGAAAGCTCCAGCTACTATTATCCCAATGTGGAGTCCAACGACAAGTATGATGTCCGCGGCGACGTGGCTCGTATCATGCTGTATGTCTACGTCCGCTGGGGCAACACCGAGCGCATGTGGGGTTCCGACGGTGTTATCGAGAGTTTGGATGTCCTCCTGAACTGGATGGAAGCTGACCCCGTTGACACCTGGGAGTTGGGCCGCAACGACTCCGTCCAGTCCATCACCGGCACCCGCAACGTGTTCGTTGACTATCCGGAGTTTGCATTCATGCTCTTCGGTGCAGAGATCCCCGAGAATATGACCACTCCTTCCGGCGAAGCAGAAAACACAGTTACCTGTCAGCACAACTATGTGGCAGGTGAGGTGGTTGCAGCTACCTGCACTGCTGAGGGTTACACGGTTTACACCTGCTCCCTCTGCGGCAGAAGCTATCACGGCGATACAACTCCTGCCATCGCTCACAGCTATGCAGACGGCAAGTGCACTGTTTGCGGCAAGGACGAGCCCCTTTATGTGGTTGATGCCCCTGTTGCCGGAACAGCCTATAAATTCGGTATGATCCAGCAGAATGTTTCTGCCGCCGATGTATACTATCTGACCGGTGCAATGGACGGCTATTATATGGCCACCACCACAGATGACACCAATGCCATCGATGTCTATCTTGAGAATACCACCGGCGGTTACCATCTCTACACCGCGATCAACGGTATCAAAACCTACATCAACATGGTTGTGAACGGCACTTATGTCAACGGCGCCTATGAAGCAACCGCTTCTACTGTGTACATTTTTGACGAAACAAGCAAGACCGTGGTTGCACAGGTCAACGGTGCTACTTACTGGTTCGGCACCAGAAATGATAAGACCTATACCACCGTGGGTCCCTGCGATGTTTCCTACAATGGTTTCTATTGCCAGTTCTACGGTGAGATCACCGAGGATGACACTTCCACCGGTCTCCGCAAGGACGAGGACGGCACCTGGCGCTACTATGTGGACGGCGAGCCTTCCGACTACACCGGTCTGGTGGAGCACACCGATGGCAAGACCTACTATGTGTACTGCGGCGTTGTGCCTATGGACTATGTGGGTCTCTACAACCACACCGACGGTAAGATCTACTACATCTACTACGGCGTGGCAGTGAAGGACTATGTGGGTCTGTATGCTCACACCAACGGCACCGTGTATTACATCGACAACGGCACCATCTCCACCACCTACACCGGTCTGTATGCCCACTCCGACGGCAACACCTACTATGTGTACAATGGTGTGATCCCCACCAATTATGTGGGTCTGTGCTACCACACCGACGGCAAGACCTACTACATCTACAAGGGTGTGGCAGTGTCCAGCTACACCGGCCTGTACAATCATACCGACGGTAAGGTGTACTACATCAACGCCGGTGTGATCGATCCCGCGTTCGTTGGTCTCTACACTCACACCACCGGCGCTACCTACTATGTGTACAACGGTGTGGTCCTCACCGGCTATGTGGGCCTGTACCTGCATACCGACGGCTATGTGTACTATGTGTACAACGGCGTGCTGGTTCCCAGCTACGAGGGCTTCTACTTCCACACTGACGGCAACCTGTACTACATGTACGAGGGCGTGATCGCGGTGGACTATACCGGCCTTGCCCTGCACTCTGACGGCAAGCTGTACTATGTGGTCAGCGGCGTGTTTGATCCCACCTTCAACGGAACCGCTACCGACAAGAGCGGCACCGAATACGAGGTCGTGAACGGTATCGCCCAGCCGTAAAACGCAACATTTTATCCAAAAGGAGCGCTGCGGAAAACCGCAGCGCTCCTTTTTTGCGCGGACGGTATGCAAACAAAAATCGCCGTTGCGATTACACTCAACTTTTATGCCCGTTCCCTGCAGAAACACACCGAAAAGGATTGTTTTTCTGAGAGAATTGCGGTATAATTAATGCTGATATAGAATGGGTTGATTTTAACATCGTTCTACGAGTTATTTTGCAGAAAACCATTCAAATTGATAACCGATATTGGTGCGGAGGAAATACATATGAAGGGCATTATTTTGGCCGGAGGCAGCGGAACACGACTTTATCCATTGACGATGGTGACATCCAAGCAATTGCTCCCTATTTACGACAAGCCAATGATATACTATCCCCTTTCTGTGCTGATGCTGGCGGGGATCCGTGATGTTCTCATCATTTCCACGCCGCAGGATCTCCCCAACTTTGAGCGTCTGCTGGGTGACGGCAGCCAGTTCGGCAT
>JAZLEB010000021.1:0-6859 GCA_045615065.1 Candidatus Pelethomonas sp.
TGCTGCCCAGCGTATTGCGGCAGCAAATGCCAATGTGATCGGACATGTATATGACATCCGCCATTTTGAGAATTTAAAGAATCAATACAATGTGATGAGTGTGCCATGTATGGTGGTGAATAACCAGAATGTATTTTTTGGAAAGAAAACTATTCAACAGATTTTATCCTTGCTCAAGTGAATGTTGCATATGCTCCATTGTAATCATATCAAAAGAAAAGCCGGCAGCGAAAGCTGTCGGCTTTTTCAGCACCAATAGGTGGTGTTTACTTTTGGTATGGCGGTGGGGAGCGATCCCCACTTTACAATCGCCCACGTGTGAATGTAGGTTACGCCATCTTTCCAGCCAACAGATACAAGTTCACACACAATTACTGTTGACAGGCTGGCACGCCCGGCGCGATTCGAACGCGCGGCCTTTCGCTTAGGAGGCGAACGCTCTATCCTGCTGAGCTACGGACGCATATGCTAACTAATATATTATACCCAACTTTCCATCCATTGTCAATGGAATGGCACACCGCACCCTACGATGCGTAGGTTGCATCTTCCGCTCCCCTGCGGTATACTGGATCTGACCACAAGGAGGCGATCTCTATGGACAACTATGTCACCGGCGCAGCCATCCGCACACTGCGCGAGCGCAAAGGTCTCACACAGGCAGCACTGGCAGAAATACTGGATGTCAGTCCAAAAACCGTATCCAAGTGGGAGACCGCCAAAGGTCTGCCTGACATTTCTCTGCTTGACTCCCTTGCCGCCGCGCTTGGCGTTTCTGTCACAGAGCTGCTTTCCGGGAATGCCATCACAAACCGAAACAGTTCCGGAAATATGCTCCGCTCCAAATTCTACTGCTGCCCTGTCTGCGGCAATATCATCCACGCCATGGGCGAGGCAAGCATCAGCTGCTGCGGCATCTCCCTGCCGCCGCTGGAAGCGGAGGACATGGATGCCGCCCACGCGGTCACCATTGAACCTGTGGAGGATGAGCATTACATCACCGTACATCATGAGATGACCAAGTCACACTACATCTCATTTCTCGCCCATGTGACCAGCGACAAGCTGCAGCTCACCAAACTGTATCCGGAGGGCGCTGCCCACTGCCGACTCCAAATGAGAGGCCGAGGCTATCTCTACCTTTACTGCACCCACCACGGCCTGATGCGGCTGAAAATATGATAAAAAGCACACGGCAAGGCGAACGCCTTGCCGTGTACTTTTTATTCTCACGCGATGCGGTTTACATACTCCATAAAGTCGCGCGCCTCGATTGTGTTAACATTGCTGTCAGTATCCACCGTCTGCTGTGTGATCTCGTCAGCAATGCGCTGCGCCTTTTCGGTGTCCTTTTCGTGGAGCAGCGCCAGCGCATACAGGGTGGCATGGATATTGGGATTCAGCTTTGCTGCCTTCTCAAGCCATTTCTTCATATCGCGCGTCAGCAAGTGTTCCACCGCTTCAGGTCGATTTTCACTCAGCAGCTCGCAACGGATGCGGTGCATCACAAGGAATTTGCGATTGTGTTCGCGAAGATTTCCCACCTGCAGCAGCAGTTCCGCCAGCCGATCTGCCTCCGCAAAGCGGCATTCATCCACCATCCGGCTGCATGCCAAGGCGCCGATATGCGCCAGGTGCAGATTTTTCATTTCTGCCGCCGTAGGAACAGAAAACCACTCCTCCGGCATATGTTTGATCAGAACATTCTTACGATACGCTTCCGCGATCATTTGCGCGACCCATGCCATATGAGCAGCCTTGTGGTGACGCGCCAGCTCAAGCAGATAATAGCCTACATTCACACCATATAAAAACGGAATGGGCAGGCCGGAGGTTATCACACTGAAAAAGCAGAACATCGCCACGATATAAGCAATGGCAGAAAGGATCGGCACATAGGAAAACTCCGATGCAAGCACCAGCAATATAACGCCCACAAAAAAATCGACCGCCAGCGGACCGCCCATAAGGAGCAGCAGCTTATTTTTTCCCGGTTCTGTTTCCGGAGGGATCACAGAACTGCTGCAGCCGCTCTGTAATCCGCGGAGAAATCTGAACTTCACCGATTCATCGGTGATCTTCCACGTCAGATTGAACACCCGGATCTCCGCGGGTCGATACCCCGCGTATTCCGCGCATATCAACCGCCCCACAAGGTGGATCAGCTGACATATGCCCTGCGCAATAACCGCCAGAACAGCTGTGAGCAACAGAACCGACACAAAAGAGGGCGATTCACCTCTTCCTCCGACCAGGAGATCAACGGTTCTTGTCAGTTTTACTCCCAGCGGAATCGCAAACGGCATCAGGATCAAAATACCCAAAAGCCTTACGGTTGGTTTTCTCATAGCAAATCTCTTCTCCCCGAACGTTTTCTTCATCATACCATGCACCTCAGCAGAGTGCAAGTTGCCGACAACGCAAAAAAACAGGGGGAATGCCTTGGACATTCTCCCTGTTTCACAGATTCTGTTTTTACTTCTCGACGACTTCGAGGATACCCATGGGGCAAGCCTTAGCGCAGATACCGCAGGAAATGCACTTGGAAGTGGGATCGGCGACCATGACCTTCATGGGGCAGACCTCGATGCACTTGCCGCAGTTGGTGCACAGCTTCTTGTTGATCATGTACACGCCGGTCTTGGGGTTCTGGGTAATAGCACCGGACTCGCAGACCTTCTCGCACTTACCGCACTGGATGCAGACCATAGGCTTGGCAGCGCCGTCCTTGCCGGCAACGATCTGGATGCAGGACTTGTCGGGATCGAAAGTCTTGAAAAAAGCCTCGGAGCATGCACGGACGCACTCCAGGCAAGCCATACAAGGATTGTCCTTCTTAACAGTGAGTTTCTTCATATCTATTATCTCCTTCTTTTATCTCAGGCAGCTTCACCTCAAAGAAGTTCAGCCTTCACATTACATAGTACACGATAGCGCAGGCATTTTCAAGCATGAAAGTGAGTTTGGTTGAAGGAAAACTCTTTTCTGCGGCAAAAAACCACTAAGCATACCGAAAATATCTTCATAAAACCTTAATATTTTCCCTACTTTTTTATTAAGATTTCTTCTGCTATGATAGGAATGCAAACAAGGAGGGAGCCTTATGTATAACATACTGATCTGCGACGACGAACAGGATATCGTCACCGCATTAAAAATCTATCTCACCACACCGGATCTTGCTCTCTTTGAGGCAGCCAACGGTGCAGATGCACTGAAGATTATGGCAGAAGAGGACATTCATTTAGTGCTCATGGACATTATGATGCCCGTGATGGACGGCATCTCTGCTATGGTGAAGATTCGAGAGACAAGTAACGTTCCGGTGATCCTGCTTACTGCCAAAGGTGAAGATACCGATAAAATCCTGGGCCTCAACACAGGAGCAGATGACTATATCACCAAACCATTCAACCCTGTGGAAGTCATCGCCCGTGTCCGCTCCCAGCTTCGCCGCTACACACAGCTTGGCGGGAGGACTGTGCAGCAGGAAGCTCTCGTGATCGGCGGAATCGAACTTTACGACCGGGAGAAGAGAGTTATGCTGGATGGCGAAGAGATCTCCCTCACTCCAACAGAGTACGAGATCCTGAAACTTCTTATGAAGCATCCAGGAAGAGTTTACGCCCCAAGAGATATCTCTCGAGAGGTATGGAACGGTGAGGGACAGGCAAGTGAAAACACCGTGGCGGTCCATATCCGTCACCTGCGGGAAAAGATCGAGATCGACCCTGCCCAGCCGCGCTACCTGAAGGTAGTTTGGGGGCAGGGATATAAAATGGAGGGACAGAGATGAGCAAAACGAAAAACAACCAGGCTCCTGCGGAGCAGGCCACGATACAAAACCCTGTAGACGGAGAGCATATCGTCCGCGAGGTAATGGCACCGCTTCCGGCAGCAGACCCGGTGCAGATCCCTGCACAAAATAAACCGCACATACCCTTGACCCACCGCACATGGGCAAAAACACTTATCTTCATACTGACACTTCTCATGGCGGCAGTCACAGTGCTGTCGGCAATAGGCGCTGTTTTTCTGGTGTCGGAAGATGTATATACAACACCGCAAGCAGAATTTCATGCCGCGGCATTCCGTGATTTGGCAGAAAACGCGGCATATAACACACTCTTTCTTGTGGTGCACGACCAAGAGTACGAGGCAGAGGATTACCTCCACTTTAAAAATGTTTCCGGCATCTCGATCATCGCGGAAGGTGAACAAGAACTCCACTGGGATTACCGCAAAAATGCTGTCGCCGGAAACACAGAGGTCTATGAAACCAGGTGGTACCTGAATAAGAACGGTTTTATCCACTCAGCCCAACAGTTCAACAGCGCTGACGATCTGTCGAGCACAATTTACGTAAATGTTTATGTTCCGACGGAGCTGACCGAGCAGGATGATTTTATGCTGGCAGATTTCGCGATAAACACAATGTACGCCCTGCGCTACTGGATCTTCGCCATTGCCGCCGCAGGTCTGCTCCTGACGATCCTTTGCTTCGTATTTCTCATGTGCGCCAGCGGACGCCGGGGCGGACTGGACGAACCTCAACCCGGCTGGGGCACCTGGATTCCCTTCGATGTGCTGACAGCGGTGCTCTTCTCTGCACTGCTGATCATCCTTCATTTTGTCGATGAAGCGTTCTGTTTCCATTCAGCAGCAAAACAAATCATTGTCCTGTCCGTCTGCGGACTCTCTGCGGCGGTAATGTTCCTTGGCTGGTGCATGAGTGCAGCCGTGCGGCTGAAGCTTGGCAGTTGGTGGAAAAAACTCGCAATCGTATGGGTGATTCTGGGTATGATCCGGCTTCTGGAGCTGACAGTTCGCTTGATATGGCGCATCCTCCGCGGATGCGGCAGGATGATCCTTGCCCTCTTCAAAGCGATCCCTTTGGTGTGGAAAACACTTACCGTATGTGCGGCGATACTTTTCATGGATTTTCTTTCCACCTTGATGTTCCGCCGAGATACTGATATACTGGTCATTACATGGATACTGCTGCACAGCGCGGTGTTTTTGCTTGTGCTGTACATTGCTGCAAACCTGCGCCGCCTGCAAAAAGGCGGAGAAGCGCTCGCATCCGGCGATCTCACCTATCAGGTAGATACCAGGTGGATGCTTCCGGATTTTAAAACTCACGCAGAAAATCTCGGCAATATCAGCAAGGGAATGACGGCAGCGGTGGAACAGCGGCTCAAAAGTGAGCGAATGAAAACCGAGCTCATTACCAATGTTTCTCATGATATCAAAACACCTCTAACATCTATTATCAACTACTCCGATCTTATTGAAAAAGAACCCTGTGAAAACGAGAAGATCTCAGAGTATGCGGCTGTCCTTCACCGTCAGAGCGAACGGCTCAAGAGACTCATTGACGATCTGGTAGAGGCATCCAAGGCTTCCACGGGAAATTTGGATGTGCTGCTTGCCCCCTGCGAGGTGGGCGTTATGCTCAGTCAGACCGTCGGCGAATATGAGCAGCGGCTGGAGCAGTGCAAGCTGACGCTGGTCACCAAACAACCCGAGCAGCCGGTTCGGATCATGGCGGATGGGCGGCGAATCTGGCGGGTGTTTGACAATCTGATGAATAACATCTGTAAATACGCCATGCCCGGCACACGAGTTTACCTCACATTAGAGGAAACCGACAGTGCGGCGGTGATTTCTTTCAAAAACACTTCCCGTGAGCCGCTGGACCTCTCTGCGGATGAACTGATGGAGCGGTTCGTTCGGGGCGACGCGGCACGAAGCAGTGAGGGAAACGGACTGGGGCTCTCCATTGCCAAAAGTCTTGTACAGCTTCAAAACGGCACGCTTGAGCTTACCGTAGATGGTGATCTGTTCAAAGCGGTTTTATCGTTCCCAACGATCGGTTAAAGCAAAGACAACAAACAATCAAATATACCTGTTATTAACGAGAACGAGGAGATACATATTGAAATGTTAGATACATTTTTTGAGTCAATTTCCTGGCCCATGGAGCCACCGCCGGCATACGGTATCTTCCATATCCTGTTCACCCTGATCGGGTTTACTGTCTGCGGTTTTTCCGCTTGGAAACTGCGAAATGTCAGTGATAAAATCGCCCATCGAATCATATTCGCCTGCGGTCTTGTGCTGTCTTTATCTGAAGTATTCAAGCAATTTTTCTGCTATTATGTGATTGCGGACAACACCTATCACTGGGGCGAGTTCCCATTTCAGCTGTGCAGCATTCCCATGTATATGTGCCTGATCACACCTTGGATGAAGCAGGGAAAACTCCGCAGAGCCTTATTCAGTTTTATGGTGCTGTATAATCTGTTGGGCGGCGCCATTTCCTTCACCGAACCGTCCGGGCTGCTTCATGGACACCTGTTCCTAACCATTCATTCCTGTGTATGGCATATGCTTTTGGTGTTTGTAGGACTGTTCCTGTGTATGTCCAAACGCGGCGGGACCCAAACAACAGACTACATTCCAGCAACACAGGTTTTTCTTGTTCTGTGCGGTGTTGCGTTTGTTTTGAACTGCATTGTTCGGTTTTGTTTTGGTCAAGAGATGAATATGTTTTTTGTCGGCCCGGGCAATTCACCGATTATTGTTTTTAAACAAATCTCTGAATGGTTCGGCTGGTACATCAACACACCTATTTATCTATTTGCGGTAAGCTTGGGAGCATATCTACTATTCGTTTTGATCTATTGGATCTCCAACAAAGAGATACCGCACCTGAAAAAACAGATTTGTGTTAAGAGCACATCAGCCGATTAACGATATACCAGGCCTTTGGCATACTCCGACCTTATCGCTGAGCAACGCCTGCATATACTCCAACTTCACATTGTTTTACTGACACAAAAAGGGTTGGGATTGT